>JBLIKI010000034.1:0-18301 GCA_047636235.1 Paracoccaceae bacterium
TACTGATGTCTGTCAACTTAAATTATTTGGCATATTTGAAATCGACGTGCGTTGGATCGAACTGCGCCGAATGCTGGTGCAACAGCTTGAGGTTCAGCTGGTTGGGCCACCAATGCATGTTGGCGAAGCCACCGGTCGCCTTGCGAGCGTTGGCGCGGTGCATCACCGGGCAGCGGTCGACCGCTTTTTCGACGACGGGGGCGGCGTCGATCGCGCCCTGCGCCGCGGTCTGCGCCAAGGCAGGGGTCGCCGTAGACATGGTCATGACCGATCCGGCCAGACCGATCGAGCCCACCGCCATAAACCCGTGTCGGTTCAATTTGTCTGTCATTTCGTGGTCATCCTGTTTTGATTGCCAAATGCTATCGCGCCGGACGCTGCGTCGGCGAAATTCGGTCGGTCCCGCTTTTCGCGCCGCAGACATCGCAGGGTTGAAATGACAATCGCCTGATCGTGGCTGTCTGCGACCTGTCATCCGCGCAGTTGCACATAGGCGGATGGGAAAAGGCGGCCCTTCGCCCGATGGGAGCCGGGGTGGGGTTGTCGTTGCAAAAGATCATTACCCCGACGGCAGCCGCCATATCGTCTTTGTGGAGGCGCGGACGGGTCAGGTGCTCAACGGCAAGTCAGGCGCGGTGACGCCATGAGAATTCTGGTGATCGAGGACGATGACCGCATCCGCGCGAAAATCGAAGAGGCGTTGAGCGCGGCCGGCTATCTGGTGGAGTCCGCGGTCTCGGGCGACGAGGGCTGGTTTCTGGGCGACACCGAGACCTTCGGCGCGGTGGTGCTCGATCTCGGCCTGCCGCAGATCGACGGGCTGACCATCCTCAATCGCTGGCGCAAGGCCGGGCGGTGAATGCCGGCGCCGGTCGAGGGGCGACGTCGCATCGGTGGTCCCCGTGGGCGAGACCGAGCTCGATGAGCCGCAGATGCGCGTCAACGTAAACGGCGTCGCGGTCAGCCTGTCGCCGCAGGAATATCGGCTGGTGGCGTATCTGATGCTGCACAACGGCCGGGTCGTGCCGCAGCAAGAGCTGGCGGAGCATCTGCAATCGGTGCATTTTGACCGCGAATCCAACGCGGTGGAGGTGCTGGTGACGCGGGCGAGCCGCAAGCTGCCCAAAGACCTGATCGAAACCCGCCGCGGCTGCGGCTGTCGCGTCTCCGCCGGGGTCTAAGCGCCACCGAGCAGAGCTATTCGCGGCGCCGCCGCCTTGCGAAAATCGCGCTGATCGTGGTGGCGAGCACGATGGTGCTGACCGGCCTTGGCCTGACCTGGCTGTTCCAGCGCCAGATCGAGCAACGCGTGGGGCAAGATTTGGACGCCCATCTCAAGCAGATCATCGGCGATCTGCGCTTCGACCCGGACGGATCGGTGGCGCTGTCGCACCCGCTGTCTGACCCGCGGTTCGGCAAAGTGTTCGGGGGCCTCCATTTCCAAGTGACGACCGAGCGGGGAGAGGTTTTGCTGAAATCCCGCTCGCTTTGGGACACAGTTCCGGACCTGCCCCGCGACGCGCTGGCCAAGGGGATGATGCATGTCCATCACAGCCCCGGCCCGAACGGGGCGCAGCGGTTGATGCGCGAAAGCCGGGTTCTGTTCGCCGATATCAGCCATGAACCGACCTTGCGGATCACCGTCGGCATCGACACGCAAGAAATCTCGGCGCTTCGGATTGGGTTCGCGGGCAATCTCGTGCCAGCGCCGGGCGCGCTGGTTCGCGGTTCAGATCAACCTCGGGCTGCGGCCGATGGATGCGCTGCGCGATCGGGTGGCGGCGGCGCGGTCGGGGCGGGCGGTGCGGCTCGACGGCGTGATCCCGCGCGAAGTGCAGCCGCTGGTGTATGAGGTGAACAGCCTGCCGGACCTGCATGATCTGAGCAGGGCGAGCGGGTGCGGTTTCGCATCGCGGTTGCGGACGAGATCGTGCTGGCGATCAACCCAGTGGATTTTCTGCAGGTGGCGGGGAACATTCTGGAGAATGCGGGCGAATACGCCGCCGCCGAAGTGTCAGTGTCGGCGTACATCAAGGATGGGATGGCCGAGATCCGCATCGAAGATGACGGTCCCGCCGTGCCCGAGGCCGGGCTTCGCGTCTGCATCCCGCTGCCATCGGCGTGACCGGGGCCGGGATGCGGCGTCACCTCGGCGCGGCGGGGAGGATGGGGAGCGCGAAGGGGCGGCGGGCCGAGGCGCCGCGGGAAAACTCCGCTGCGGCGTGCACGAACATTTCCAGCAGTTCATTGCGCTCGCTCGCCAGCGCGAACACCACTTCGTCGACCGGCGCCGCCATTTCCGGCACGGGGATGCGGCGCACGGAATCGGCTCGGTTGGTTCCGCATCGCCACATGAATCCGACCCCGATGCCGAGGGTCACGGCCTCATAGACCGCATCGCGGGCGTCGGCGATCAAGCGCGGGTCCGGGACCAGCCCCGCGTGGCGGAACGCGCGGTCCACCACCTTTTGCGTCGAAGATCCGCGGGTGCGAAAGATCAGCGGCGTCTGCATCAGCTGCGCCAGCGTAAAGGCGCCGCCCGGCGGGACCGGAAAGCTGGCGGACACGATCGCCACGACCTCTTGCGACAGGATCGGCACGCGCAGGAACCGGCTGTCGGCGGGCACGTCCGGCAATACGGCGACATCGACGCGGCGTTGCAGCACCGCGGCCAGAATGTCTTGGTGCGAGCCGCTTTCCACCGACACGTTCAGCCCCGGATGGGTGGCGATCAGATCGGCCACGATGGCGATCCCGGGCATCGAATTGCCCAGCCCGACGCGCAGCTGCCGGTTTCCATGCTCATCGCGCCGCCCAAGGATGCGCAGCGCGTCGCGCTCCGCCTCCTGCATCCGGGCGCTGACATCGCATAGCTGGGCGCAGATCGGGGTCGGGTGCAGGGCGCCGCTGCGGCGCGCGAACAGCGACACGCCGTGCATGGCCTCAATCTCCCGAATCTGTTGCGCGACCGCGGAGTGCGAGATGCCAAGGCGCCGCCCGGCGGCGGCATAGGTCCCCTCCTCGGCCACCGCCGTCAGGGCGCGCAGGCGCGATAGCGACAGAGAATGCAGGCGGGGCGAAGGTATGGCTTTCATGGGGTGAAACCTTAACCGTGGTTTGTAACAGCCGCGTCACAGACCGACCCCATGGTGCCCTTGTTGCGCCACCGGACGACGCGTCCGCCACTCACTTGATCGCCGCACGCCATCCCGCATTCCGAGAGCCATGGGCTTTTCGGAGCCTGCGGCGGCGCGCCATCGGAGCCGAACCATGACCGAAGCCATCGCGCTGCATGACATTCTTGCCGACGGCTTGCCCGACCGTGCGGCGGTGCTGGCCGATCTGGACGGATGCCTGATTTCTGGCGACACGGTTCTGGCGGATGTGCCGGAGCTGTTCGCGCGGCTCAGACATCGGCTGTGGATCGTGTCCAACAATTCCTGCGACACCGCGATCAGCCTGTCCGCCCGCCTTGCGCGGCTCGGGCTTGATCTTGCGCCGGGGCGGATCTTTCTGGCAGGAGAGCGCACCCTGCGCCGCATCGCCGCCGAGCGGCCCGGCGCGCGGATCGCGCTTTATGCCGCCGCGCCGTTGCAGGCGCTGGCGAAGGAGCTTGGCCTGCATCTCGACCGCGCGCGGCCCGACATCGCGATGCTGGCGCGCGATCCCGATTTCACCTTTTCCGACCTCAGCGAGCTGACCGCGCATTTGCACCGCGGCGTGCAGCTGTGGCTGAGCAATCTTGACGCCAGCCACCCCGGACCCGACGGCACGCCGCAGCCGGAAACCGGCGCGCTGTTCGCCGCCGTCGCGGCGATCGTGCCGGGCGCCGCGTATCGCCAGCTCGGCAAGCCCGATCCGTATCTGCTGGATCTGGCCTTGGCCGCGGCGGGGGCGCGGCCCGATCAGGCGATCTTCCTTGGCGACACCGAAGCGACCGATGGCGAGGCGGCCCGCGCGGCCGGGATGCCGTTCGTGCTGCTGGCGCGCCCGACCGGCGCCGCGCGGCCCGCGATGGCGGGGGTCGCCTGATGCTCCGCCATGCCGCCGCAACCGTGTTTCGCATGCTGATGACGTTCTTCGTGATCGTGACGCTGGTGTTTTTTGCGACCCGCCTGTCGGGCAATCCGATCGACTTCGTGATCGGGCAAGGCATCACCGAAGAGGACCGGGTGCTGCTGACCGAATATTACGGCCTCGACGGGTCGATCTGGACCCAATACCTCGCCTATCTGGGCACGTTCACCGACGGCCAGTTCGGCCTGTCGTTTCTGGAGCGCCGCCCCGTGGCCGACATCGTGGCGGAGCGGATATGGCCCTCCGCCCAGCTGCTGATGACCTCCATCGCGTTCACCATCGTCGTTTCGATCCCGGCGGGCGTGCTGGCGGCGATCCACCGCAAGGACTGGATCGGGTCGGCGGTGATGACCGGCGCGTTCCTTGGCTATGCCGTGCCCAATTTCGTGTTGGCGACGTTCATGGTGCTGATCTTCGCCTATGTGCTGAACTGGTTGCCCGTGGTCGGCAACGGCACGGCGCTGCATTTCATCATGCCAACCCTGGCGCTGTCGGCGGGGCTGATCGCGGCGCTGACGCGGTTCACCCGCAACGCGATGCTCGACGTGCTCGGCCAGGACTATATGCGCACCGCGCGCGCCAAAGGCCTGCCGGAGCGGCTGGTGATCCTCAAGCACGGGCTGCGCAACGCTTCGATCACGGTGCTGTCGGTGCTGGGGCTGCAAGTGGCGGCGCTGGCCGCCGCGGGCTCGGTGGTGGTGGAATCGATTTTCGCCTGGCCGGGCATCGGCGACATGCTGGTGCGCGCCGCCCTGACCCGCGATTATCCGGTGCTGCAATTTGGCGTGCTGACCGTAGCCGTCGCGGTGATCGGCATCAACACGGCGGTGGATCTGGCCTATGCGTGGGCCGATCCGCGCCTGCGCCAGACGGCGAGGGGCTGAGCCATGAGCATCGCCTTCGCCCCCTCCGCCGCGACCTCGACCGCCGCATTGCGCGCGCTTTGGCGCGATGCCACCCCGGTGCACCGCTTCGCGCTGATCCTCGGGCTCGCGCTGGTGCTGATCGCCGCCGCGACCCCGCTGCTGGCGCCGTTCGACCCCAACGCGCAGAGCCTGCTGTCGCGGTTGCGCCCGCCAATGGGGTTCGACCGCGCCAAGGCGGGCCATCTGCTCGGCACCGATGAGCTTGGCCGCGACATGCTTGCGCGCTGCCTTTACGGGCTTCGGCTGACGCTGACGCTCGCGGCGCTCGGCTCGGTGATCGGGCTGATCATCGGCGGCAGCCTCGGGGTGCTGGCCGGCGTCGCGGGCGGGCGCACCGAGGCGGTGATCATGGGCGCCGTCGACACGCAGATCGCGGTGCCGTTCACGCTGATCGCGGTGTTTCTGCTCACGATCCTCGGCCATTCGATCGAGGTGATGGTGTTCGTCCTCGGGCTCGACGGGTGGGAGAAATACGCGCGGATCCTGTGCGGCGAGACGCGCAAGCTGATGCGGATGCCGTTCATCGAGGCGGCCCGCGCGGCGGGGGCGACCCCGCTGCGGATCGCGCGGCGCCATCTGCTCCCGAACCTGATGTCGCCGATCGTGGTGCAGTTCACCCTGTCGTTCTCCAGCATCATCTTGCTGGAAAGCACCTTGTCCTTTCTCGGCCTTGGCGTGCAGCCGCCCACCGCGACCCTCGGGGCGATGGTTGGGGCGGGGCGCGACTATATGCCGACACAGCCTTGGATCGTAATCGCGCCGGCGGTGCTGATCCTGATCGTGACGTTCGCGGTCCAAACCTTGGGCGACTGGCTGCGCGATCGCGCCGACGTGCGCCTGCGCCCTCGCTGACCCCCTCGTTCCCAACGCCCGCACGGACCCGCTCAGGTTCGCGCCCAGATCTTAACCCCAGATCCTAACCCCAGATCCTGACCCCGGAGAGACATCGATGAAACGCCTTCTCACCGCCACCGCCATGACGGCCTTGATGGTCGCACCCGCCTATGCGACCGACCTCAACGTCGCCGCCGCCAACGTGTCCAGCTATCTGGACCCGGGCCGCGATCATTCCAACGTCGGATCGCAGTTCTACTTCAACACCTTCGATCCGCTGATCCACAAGGACTACGCCACCGCCGATGCGAAATGGACCCCCGGCCTCGCCACCGAATGGAAGCTGATCGACGACAAGACGATGGAGCTGACGCTGCGCCGCGGCGTCACCTTCCAGAACGGCGAGGCGATGACCGCCGACGACGTGGTGTTCTCGCTCAACCGCATGTATCAGGCGAGCTTCGCGCCCTACAAAGTGCGCTCGCGCGACCGGCTGGAAAACTTCGCCGGGGCCGCCAAGGTCGATGACCACACCGTCCGCATCATGTCCAAGCGGCCCGAGCCGCTGTGGGAGACGCTGCTGAACCTCCAGCAGGTCTTCATCATCCCCGAGGAGTACACCAAGGGCCTGACCGGCGATCCATTGGTCGCCGAGGACAGCGATTATGAGGCGTTCTCGCTCGCTCCCGTCGGCACCGGCCCCTATGCGGTGGCCGAATTCGTGCCGGGGCAGAAGCTGGTCTGGACCCGCTATGACGGCTTTTGGGGGGATAAAGCCCCGCTCGACAAGGTCACCGTCACCCGCGTGCCGGAAATCGCCAGCCGTCTGACCGCGCTGAAAACCGGCGAGGTCGACATGATCACCAACGTCGCCCCCGATCAGCTTGCGCTGGTCGCATCCGAGCCGGACATGCACGCCGAGGGCCGCGCCACCGCGCTGTTCCACGTCATGATCATGAACGTGAACCATCCCAAGCTGACCGACCCGCGGATCCGCCAGGCGATGTCGCTGGCGATCGACCGCGACACGCTGAACGAGGCGCTGTGGCTGGGCAAGGCCGTGGTCCCCTCGACCCACACGATGGAGGAGTTCGGCGCGCTTTATATGCCCGACCTCAAGACCTTCGACTACGACCCGGTGCGCGCCAAGGCCCTGCTGGCCGAGGCTGGCTATGACGGGTTCGAGATCACCTTCGACACCGACGCCACCTACTACACCAACGGCCTGCTGTCCGTGCAGGCGATCCAAGAGATGTGGGCCGCCGTCGGCATCAAGTCGCGCATCGACGTCGACGCCAAATGGACCGGCAACGATCCGGAGATGATGGTCCGCAACTGGTCCAACCCGATGTATTTCGCCGACCCGTTCGGCAGCTTCGGGGTGATGTGGGCGCCCGGCGGGCCGTCGCAGTCCGAGGGCCGGTTCAACACCGACGAGGCCTATGCCGCGTCCTGGGACCGCTTCCGCTATTCGTCCGACATCGCGACGCGCCGCGCCGCCTATGCCGAGATGATGGACCGCATCCAGCAGGACCCGCCGGTTCTGCCGCTGTATCGCCCCTACGAATCCTGGGCGATGCGGACCGGCGTGACCTGGGCGCCGCAGGAAGGGCACATCCCCTACGTGCTCGATTTCCGGGCCGGGGCGATCTCCGTCGACGCCTCCAACTGACGCCACTTCGCCCGCCGCGACCTTGCGGCGGGCGATCCTCTTGCCTTGGGACCGAACCATGACCCTGCGCCTCGCCATCATCGCCGACATTCACCACGGCGCCCCGTCCGCCACCAAGCGCGGCGACACCGCGATGGGCCTGATGGCCGAATTCGCGCGCTTTGCGGCCGACGCCGGGGCCACCCATGTGATCGATCTGGGGGACCGGATCTCAGACCTCGACCGCGACACCGATCTGCGGCTGGAGGCCGAGGTGGCCGAGGCGTTCCGCGCCGTAGCGGCCCCGGTCTGGCACCTGTGCGGCAACCATGACCGCGATCATCTGAGCGTGGCTGACAACGAGGCGATCCTAGGCCAGACCTTGGGGCATGAGGCCCACGACATCGACGGCTGGCGCATCGTGCTGTGGCGCGCCGACGCCAAGATCCACCGCACGCCGGAACGGTCGGGATTCATCTTGCGCGAGGCGGACCTTTTGTGGCTGTCGCGGGTGGCGCAGAACGCCGACCGCCCGCTTATGGTGCTCAGCCATGTGCCGATTTCGGGCCATGCCCAGACCGGCAACTATTACTTCCAGAACAACCCGTCCGCCTCCGTCTATCCGATGGCCGACCGCGCCCGCGCGGCGTTGGCGCAGGCCCGCGTGCCGGTGGTGTGCCTGTCGGGCCATGTGCATTGGAACACCGTCACCACCGTCGACGGCATCACCTACCTGACCCAGCAGTCGCTGACCGAAAGCTTCACCACGCGTGGGGAGCCGTCGGGCGCCATGGGGATCATCGAGCTTGGCGATACGGTCAATTGGCGCGTCGAAGGGGCCGATCCGTTCGCCTTGGCCTTCCGCCCGACCGCGACGCGCTGGACGCCCCCCCTGCCCGACTTCGCCAGCCACCCCGAACTGCGGCTGCGCCGCCCGACGGCGGAATGATCCGATGCCTGAGCTGCTGAGCGTTGAAAACCTGCACCTGGCCTTCGGCTCGCACATCGCGGTGCGCGACCTGTCGTTCACGGTGGGCCGGGGCGAGACGGTGGCGCTGGTGGGCGAAAGCGGCTCAGGCAAATCGGCCACGGCGCTGGCAATCTTGCGGCTGATAGATCGTGAAGGCGGCGCGATCACCGGCGGCGCCATCCGCCTTGGCGGCGTTGACCTCGTGGCGATGGACGAACCGAGCCTGCGCCGGATCCGCGGCAACCGCATCGCGATGGTGTTCCAAGAACCGATGACCGCGCTCAACCCGGTCATCTCCTTGGGCGAGCAGTTGATGGAGGTGCTGCGCCAGCATCAAAACCTGTCCGGCGCCGCCCTGCGCGCCGCCGCCATCGCGGCGTTCGAGCGGGTGCGCATCCCCGAGCCCGCGCGGCGCCTGTCGCAGTTCGCGCATGAGCTGTCGGGCGGCCTGCGCCAGCGCGTGATGATCGCGATGGCGCTGGCCTGCCAGCCGGACCTGTTGATCTGCGATGAGCCGACAACCGCGCTCGACGTCACCACTCAAGCTGAGATTTTGGCGCTGATCCGCTCGCTGCAATCGGACCTCGGGATGGGGGTTCTGTTCATCACCCACGACATGGGCGTGGTGGCCGAGATCGCCGACCGGGTCGTGGTGCTGCGCGTCGGGGTGTGCGAGGAACAGGGGCCGGTGGCGCGGATCTTCGCCGCCCCCGCCGCCGACTACACCCGCCTGTTGATGGCCGCGACGCCCAAGCTCGGCGCCGGCGCGCCCAAGGCCCCGCACGCCCCCGCGCCGGTGCTGCGCGCCGACAACATCTGCCTGCGATTTCCGGTGCGGCGCAGCTTGCTGCCGGGCCGCCGCCTTGATTTTCACGCCGTCACCAACGTGTCGCTGACCATCGGCAAGGGCGAGACGCTGGGGCTGGTGGGCGAATCCGGTTGCGGGAAATCCACTCTCGCGCGCGCCGTGCTCCGGTTGATCGAGCCCGATAGCGGCCACATCACCATCGCCGGGCGCGACATCACCGGGCTTTCGGCTGGCGATCTGCGCCGCGAACGCCAGCACGCGCAGATCGTATTCCAGGACCCCTATGCCAGCCTCAACCCCCGGCTGAAGGTGCTGGATCTGATCACCGAACCGGCGCTGATCCATGGCCGCGTGACGCCCAAAGGGCGCCGCGCGCTGGCGGTGTCGCTGCTGGAAAAGGTCGGGCTGACGGCAGGGGATGTCGACCGGTTCGCGCACCAGTTCTCGGGCGGGCAGCGCCAGCGGCTGTGCATCGCCCGCGCGCTGTCGGTGTCGCCCTCGCTGATCGTGGCGGATGAGGCGGTGTCCGCGCTCGACGTGTCGATCGCGCGGCAGATCACCGATCTGATGGCGCAGTTGCAGCGCGATGAGGGGCTGTCGTTTCTGTTCATCAGCCACGACATCGCAGTGGTGGAGCGCGTCAGCCACCGCATTGCGGTGATGTTCGCGGGCCAGATTGTCGAGACCGGACCCACCGATCTGGTGCTGCGCACCCCGCAGCATCCCTATACGCGCAGGCTCCTGTCCGCCGTGCCAGTGCCCGACCCGGCCCGCAGGGCGCGAAACCGCCCCGCGTCCCTGTCGGTCGCTCCGCCTGATCTGACCTTTCCCGCCGGGCGCGGCCCAGTCCGCAACGCGTTGATCGAAGTGTCGCCCGGTCATTTCGTGGCCGAAGGCGGGCTCGGGCTTGTCGTCTCAGCCAACGCCCCGCAACCGCAGGCGCCCGCAAGCGGCGTGCGCGCGCCCGCCGAGGCGCAGCCGCCAAACCTGACCGGCGCCCGGGGTTGAACATCCAAACCCCAAGCGGCGGCGCGACGCCGCTCCCCTCGCCCCGGCTGCGGCCGCCGAGATCGGTGTGAAAGCCTGAAGATCGCGGTGAACGGCATCTGACTGACCCTCGCCAAAGGGGGAAACGTTGGGGCTGGCTGGCGAATGCGGACCTGTCGGCCGGGCGGGCGCTATCGAGGGACCGCCGACCTTGCCGGAACGGCGGACGGAGCCGATCCGCGGCGGTCGGGTCGTGATGATCTGTCCGAACCGGGCCTCGGCGCCGAACCCGTCGATGACGATCCGCCGCCAGATGACAGCGGCGCAGGCGCTGCGCCAAGGCCGGTCGCTGGGGCGAGTCGCGCGCGACGTGGGTGAGGGCGATGATGGTTGCAGTCATCGCGCCAGGTCGCGATCAAGCCACGGGCGCGGCGCAGACCGCGGGGCGCCTCGTCGCGCAGGCGCCCGCTGAACGCCACTATCAGGCCGTTCTGCATCAGCCTTGTGCGGCGCGATGCAGGCGCCATTCGATGCTCCGGTCATTCTGCCGCGTCAGGATCGCATGTGAGGACGGCTTGTCTCGGCGGCGTTCGCGGACCCGCAGGGGGCGCGGCCCCCCTCTATCGCTGTCGCTGACGAACATGCGCTGGCGACCGCGCAATTCGGCGATCCGATCCAGATCGCGCGCGACGCGTTCCGCCGACAGGATCGCTGATGCGCCTCGCCCTCGCCCCGGTCCTTGACGTTAGCCCGAGCATGGCGCGCGGTGTCGATCGCCACGTCGAGAGCGTCGCGTCGCCGGACCCGCGCGATGTTTTGGCAGAATGCCGATGGTCCGCTGCGTCGCATGCCCGTCTGCGTGGATGCAGAGCAGACGAACCTTGGCCTGCGGACCTTTTACGAAGGCAGCTCGCCCCCCATCATCGCGGGCGGCAGCAATAATCAGGCGGCGATCGCCACGCATGACCGCGGGGGGCGCATCCCCCCCGCCATCTGCGCCGAATGTCAGCGCCGTTCAAGCTTGCCGAATTCGCTTTCGAGCAAGGCGCGGATCTTTTTCGACGCACCGCGCAGGGCCGCTTCAACATTGGCGTCGCTGTGGGTGACGGTCTGGGGCTGCATCCCCTCGGGTCGCGCCTCGAGGGTGCAGCGAATGTCGTCGCCGCCGCCCTTGGCGCCGTTCACATCGGCCAGATGCACCTCGACCCGCGACAGACGGCCGGTCATATGGCCCAGCCCGGCGGTCACCAGCGTTTCGGCCACCTCGGCCAAACGCTCATCCCCTTGAATATTGGCGTCGGTATTCAGCTGAAACTGCATGTCATCCCCTCCAGCCCCGGATCGATCATCATGAAAGTTCATGAAACCGTCTAAGGGCGCGCAACCTAAATCACACGGTTAGGATTTTAATTTAGTCATTCAATATTCAAAAAACAAGTCAACGCCATCGGCAATCCGTGCCGCCGATGGCCCTGCTCCAGCGCATTCCATGTCGGACCTCGGCGCTATCCGGCGGCGGCGAGGGCGCGCTCATACTCCTGCCCCGGGATCGCATCCAAAAGGCTGCGGGTATAGGCGGTGCTCGGATCGTGGAGGACCTTGCCGGTCGGCCCCGCCTCGACCACGCAGCCCTTGCGCATCACGATGATCCGGTCGCAGACCCGGGCGGCCACCCGCAGATCGTGGGTGATGAACAACATCGAGAGGTTGAGCCGCGTCTTGAGATCCGCGAGCAGGTCCAGCACCTGCGCTTGGATCGACACGTCGAGGGCCGACACCGCCTCATCCGCGATGATGATCGAGGGGTTGAGCGCCAGCGCGCGGGCGATGCCGATGCGCTGGCGCTGGCCGCCCGAGAATTCATGCGGGAACCGCCCCAGCGCCGAGGCGTCGAGGCCGACCATCTCCAACAGTTCGCGCGCTTTGGCCAGCGCGTCAGCCTTGGGCGCGCCAAAGGCGATCAGCCCTTCGGTCAAGATCCGTGACACCCGCGCGCGCGGGTTCAGCGATGAGAACGGGTCTTGAAAGATCATCTGCAGCTTGCGGCGCTGGTCGCGCAGCTCGCTCCCGGACATATGCGCGATGTCGGCGCCGTCGATCATCACGCGGCCGCTGTCGGGGTCGATCAACCGCACCAGGCACCGCGCCAGCGTAGATTTGCCCGATCCGCTTTCGCCGACGATGCCGATCGTCTCGCCGGCATGAAGCTTGAAACTGACATTCTGCACCGCGTGGACCACCCGCCGCTTGCCAAAGAACATGCCCGACCCGGTGGAGAAGGTCTTGTTCACCCCCTCGACGATCATGATCGGCTCACGGGTTTCGGCCTCCGCCTCGATCGGGCGGGTCAGGCGCGGGATCGCGTCGATCAGGGCGCGGGTGTAGGGGTGCGCGGGGCGCAGCAGCACGTCGTCCGCAGCGCCCGATTCCACGATTTTGCCATGCTGCATCACGATCACGCGGTCGGCGATGTCGGCCACCACGCCGAAATCATGGGTGATGAAGATCACCGCCATGCCGCGGGCGCGGCGCAGATCCTCAATCAGCTTCAGGATCTGGGCCTGAGTGGTCACGTCGAGCGCGGTCGTGGGTTCGTCCGCGATCAGGATGTCAGGCTCAAGCGCCAGCGCCATCGCGATCATGACGCGTTGGCGCTGGCCGCCGGACAATTGGAACGGATAGGCGCGGATCGCGGCCTCAGGGTCCGGGATGCCGACCTCATCCAGCAATTGCAGCGCGCGGGCGCGGCGTTCGGACGGGGTGAGGACGCCGTGGGCTTCGAACACCTCGACGATCTGGGCGCCGACGCGCATCAAGGGGTTGAGCGCGCTGAGCGGTTCCTGAAAGATCATCGAGATCCGCCCGCCGCGCAGCGCCATCAAGTCCTTTTCCGAAAGCCCCAGAATTTCGCGCCCGTCAAACGTGATCGTTCCGGCCGAGGCCGTCACCCCCTGCGGCAGCAACCCCATCACCGCATTGGCGGACATGGATTTGCCCGACCCGCTTTCGCCGACGATGCACAGGATCTCGCCGGGGGCGAGGTCGAAATTGATGTCCTGGGCGGCGTATCGGCGATCCGCGCCCTCTGGCAGCGAAATCGACAGATCGCGGATGCTGAGAAGCGTCATTCGGATTTCCTCGTCAGACGCGGGTTAAGCGCGTCATTCAGGCCCTCACCGATCAGGTTCAGCGCCAGAACGGTCAGAAGGATCGCCATGCCGGGCAGGAACGACAGCCACCATGCGGTGCGGATCACGGTGCGCGCGGCGCCGATCATATAGCCCCACGACATGATGTTGGGGTCCCCGAGCCCGAGGAACGACAGCGAGCTTTCCAGCAAGATCGCCTGCGCCACCATCAACGACGCCAGCACGATGATCGGCGGCAACGCGTTCGGCAGGACGTGCCGCAGGATGATCTGCGTGTTGCCTAGCCCCGACAGCGACGCCGCCTCGACGAATTCGCGGGTGCGCAAGGATAGCACCTCGCCGCGCACCAGACGCGCGACCGGGGGCCACGACACCACCGCGATGGCGAGGATCACATAGCTGAGGCTCGGCTGAAAGATCGCCAGCAGCACGATGGCGAGCGCGAAGCTGGGGATGGTCTGAAAGAACTCGGTGAAGCGCATCAGCGCGTCATCGGTGCGCCCGACGAAATAGCCCGCCATGGCGCCCACCGGCACGCCGATCGCCAGCGCCACGATGGTCGACACCAGCCCGACCAGCAGGCTGACATAGGCGCCATGCGCCAGCCCCGACAGCACATTGCGCCCCAGCGCGTCGGTGCCGAGCGGCAGCGCGTCCATGGTGAAGGGCGGCAGGAACGGGCGCTGCACCATCTTCCACGGGCTTTGCGGGAACACGAACGGCGCGGCGATGGCGGTGGCTACCACCAGCAGCAGGATCACCAGCCCGATCACCGCCCCGCGGTTATAGCTGAATCGTTTCCAAAAATCCTTCATCCGGTAAGCCTTATGCGCGGGTCGATCACGACGTAGATGACGTCGGTGATGAGGTTGAACAGCAGCACCATGGCGCCGGAGATGTAGAAGACGCCCAAGATCACCGCATAATCGCGCTGGTTGATCGCCTCGAACATAAGGCGGCCGATGCCGGGCCAGGCGAACACCGTCTCGGTCAGGATCGCCCCGCCGAAGATTTGCCCGGCCTGAAGCCCGGCCAGCGTGATCACCGGCAGCAGCGCGTTGCGCAGGATGTGGCGGCGCTGGATCACGCCGCGCGACAGGCCCTTGGCGCGGGCGGTTTTCACGAAGTCGAGGCGGCTGACCTCCAGCATCGAGGCGCGGGTCATCCGCATGTAGATCGCCATGAAGAACAGCCCGAGCGTCGACGCCGGCAGCACCAGATGCTTGGCCACATCCAAGACATGCGCCATGCCGGTATAGCCCGCGCCGATCGTCTGATACCCGAACCCCGGCAGCCAGCCGAGCCAGACCGAGAACACCAGCGACGCCATCAGCGCCACCCAGAACAGCGGGGTCGCATAGAACAGCAGCGCGACGGTGGAGATGACCGTATCGCCCCACGACCCTTGGCGCGCCGATGCGGCGACCCCCGCGGCGACCCCGAGCGCCAGCGACACCACGAAGGCGACGCCGGTCAGCAGCAAGGTCGCGGGCAGGCGGTCGGCGATCAGTTCGGCCACCGGCATCTGCTGGCGATAGGAAAAGCCCAGATCCAGCTGCACCGCCCCTTTGAGGTAGATCCACAGCTGAACGTAAAGCGGCTGGTCGAGGCCGAACCGCGCGCGCAGGTCGGCGAGGAATTTGGCGTCCGCGGCCCCGGCCTCGCCCGCGATCACCGCGGCTGGATCGCCGGGGGCGGCATGGATCAGCAGAAAGTTGAAGACCAGGATGGCAAGGAGGATGAAAACCGCCTTAACCAACCTGCCCAGAATGAAACGTGTCACGCGGCGGTCCGCCCTGTTCCTGATGTCGGTGCGGCCCGGACCGCCGTGGCGGCCCGGACCGTCGGCGAAGCGCGATTACTTCTTTTCGATCCACACGTTGCGGAAGCCATCATTGACGCCGAACGCGGTGTTGACCGGGTTCTTGATGTTGCAGCGATAGATCGTCGGGAAGCCCAGTTCGAGCAGCCACAGGTTCGGCACGTCTGCGACGACCTTGTCTTGGATGGTCTTGTAGGCCACCTTGCGATCGGCCGGATCGGCCATCAGCGCCGCCGCGTCCCACAGCTTGTCCAGCTCAGGGTTCTGATAGTTCGCGACGTTGTTCCACGGGGACCCGACAGTGGCGTTGTCGCCCTTATAGGTCCGCGACACGCCGAGCGCCGGATCGCCATACTGATAAAGATAGGTGAACGCGAGGTCGAAATCGCGGTTGGCGACCTTCTGGTTCCATCCTGCCACGTCCGACGGGACCAATTCCACGTTCATGCCGATCTCGGTCAGGTTCTGTTTGACAGCTTCGGCCCAGCGCTGCCACGTCTCGCCATACGGCAGGCCCAGCAGGCGGATCGTCTCGCCGGCATAGCTCGATTCCTTCAGCAGCTTTTTCGCCAGCTCCGGGTCATAGGAAATGTCCGGCGTGTCGCCCGCGTGAAAGCGCGTCGAGGACGACAGCGGGCCGGTCGCGACCTTGCCCAGCCCGTTCCACAGCGCATCTTTGGCGAAGTCGCGGTCCATGGCGTGCATCATCGCCTGACGGACCTTGAGATCATCCATCGGCTTGTTGTTGAGGTTGATCCAGATCCACGACAGCGGGCCGAAAAATTCCCAGCCTTTGTCGGTGATGCAGGTGTTCTCCATGTCGCGAATCCGCGGCACGTCGAAGTTCTCAACCGAACCGCCGGGCAGCACGTCGACCTTGCCGGTCTCATAGGCCACCGCGCGCGACGCGGCGTCAGGGATCACATGGTAATAGATATCGTCGATATAGGGCTTGCCCTCCATGTAATAGTCCTGGTTTTTGACCAGATGGATGTAGCTGCCCTTGGACCATTCATCGAACTTGAACGGGCCGGTGCCGATCGGCGTGTTGTTCGCCGGGTTGGCGGCGAAATCAGTGCCCTCATAGATATGCTTGGGGATCATCGGCGCGGTGCCGGCCTCGAAGATGCCGATGAACGGGCCGAACGGCTGCTTGAGGTTGAACACCACCGTCAGCGGATCGGGGGTGTCGATGCTCTCGACATGCGTCAGGTAGGAGCGCATCCGCGAATGCGTTTCGCGCAAGAACACATCCACCGAGAATTTAACGTCCGCCGAGGTGAACGGCGTGCCATCGTGGAAGGTGACCCCGTCGCGCAGCTTGAAGGTATAGGTCTTGCCGTCCGAGGAGATGTCCCAGGACTCCGCCAGCTGCGGGTGCGGCGTGAGGTCGAAGTCATAGCTCAGCAGGCTCTCGTAGATGTCGCCGGCGACCATCTGGGTCGGGCCGTTCTGAACGAGGCCGAGCATGAGGCCCGGCGGCTCGGGCTGGATCACCACGTTGAGGGTGCCGCCCGGCGTCGGGGCGCCGTCTTGCGCGGCCAGCGGACCGGCCAAGGCCAGGGTCAGCGCCGCGGCGGTCAGTCTAAGGTGTTTCAGCATGTTTCTTTCCCGTTGGTTACTTCGGTGCAGATTGCTTGTTCGACACAATATTACCGATTGACATTATATTTACAGAAAGATCCACGGATTTACACATCCGATTACAGATCCTTTTGCATTGAGCGGTGCGATATCGTCGGGGTCTCCTCCGTCTTGGGTTGCGGTGTCTTAGCGCATCGCGGCGGCCGGATACGGATCGCGGCGATCGCGGGCGGCGACGCCGTCGCGCCGATGCGGCGCCGCGGATCGAGGCGCCCCGCGACCGGTTGCACTGCATCATGCATAGTTCGTATTGAATCAGCAAATCCAAACGGCAATGGTTCGCCATGGGGCGCGCAATGCGCCAGATCTCCGGCGCCCCCCCCCCGCCACGGCCCGCCACGGCCTCGCGCCGCCACCGCACGATAATTGAGAGGACCGCCCATGAAAGCCTTTTTCGACGCGCGCCAACTGGGGCACGCGCCCGAGGTTTATTTCCGCCGCGGCGCCGCCACCCCCCATCCCGAACAGCCCCGGCGCGCGGAGATATTGCGCGACATGCTGATCCATGAGGGCTTTGAGATCGTCGCCCCTCGCGACCACGGGACCGCGCCGATCAAGGCCGTGCACGACCCCGCCTATGTCGATTTCCTGACCGACGCCCATGCCCGGTTCGTCGCCGATGCCGGGACCGAAGCGCTGGCCATCCCCACCATGCACCCCGGCCGGCGCCGCGGGCGAGAGCCGCGCGACATCCATGGCCAGCTCGGCTGGTGGATGACCGACACCTCGACCGAGCTGACGCCTGAGACCTGGGACGCGATCTATTGGTCGGCCCAGTCGGCGATCGAGGCCGCCGAGGCGGTGTTGGACGGCGCCCGCGCCGCCTATGCGCTGTGCCGCCCGCCGGGCCATCACGCGATGCGGGACGGGGCGAACGGGTTCTGTTTTTTCAACAACGCCTGCATCGCCGCCAACCACCTGACGTCGAAATACCAAAAGGTCGCGCTGATCGACATCGACGTGCACACCGGCAACGGCTCGCTCGACATTTTGTATGAGCGGGGCGACATCTTTTTCTGCTCCCTCCACCCCGATCCGGCGACCTATCCGACATTCTTCCTCGGCCACGCGGATGAAACCGGCGCGGGCGAGGGGCTTGGAAAATCGCTCAACCTTCTGCTGGAACAGGGCGCGTCCGAGGATGACGTGCTCGCCGCCCTCGACCAAGGCATCGCCGCGGCGCGGGCGTTCGGGGCCGAGGCGCTGGTGGTCTCGCTTGGCTTCGACATGGCCGCGGACGATCCGCTGGCCGCCGTGCAGGTCCGCGCGCCGGGCTTCGCCGAGATGGCCCGCCGCCTCGCCGCCTTGGACCTGCCGACCGCGCTGGTGCAGGAGGGGGGCTATCTCGGCCCCTCGCTTGGCGACAACGCGGCGGCTTTTCTGACCACTTTCCGCGAGGCGACCCGATGACCGACCATCCCAGCGAAATGAAC
>JBLIKI010000035.1:0-18257 GCA_047636235.1 Paracoccaceae bacterium
GTGTTCATGCCGATGCCGAAGCGCATCCGCAGCACACGTTCCTCACGCGGGGTCAGGCTGGCCAGCACCCGGGTGGTGGTGTCCTTGAGGTTGGCCTGAATGGCGCTGTCGAGGGGCAGAACCGCGTTCTTGTCCTCGATGAAATCGCCGAGCTGACTGTCCTCTTCGTCGCCGATCGGGGTCTCGAGCGAGATCGGCTCCTTGGCGATCTTCATCACCTTGCGGACTTTTTCGAGCGGCATCTGCAGCTTGGCGGCCAGTTCCTCAGGCGTCGGTTCGCGGCCGATTTCGTGCAGCATCTGGCGGCCGGTGCGCACCAGCTTGTTGATCGTCTCGATCATGTGGACCGGGATGCGGATGGTCCGCGCCTGATCCGCGATCGACCGGGTGATGGCCTGACGGATCCACCAGGTCGCATAGGTCGAGAACTTGTAGCCGCGCCGATACTCGAACTTATCCACGGCCTTCATCAGACCAATGTTGCCCTCTTGAATAAGGTCGAGGAACTGCAGTCCGCGGTTGGTGTATTTCTTGGCGATCGAGATCACGAGGCGCAGGTTCGCCTCGACCATCTCTTTCTTGGCCATCCGGGCTTCTTTCTCGCCCTTCTGCACCGTCTGCACCATCCGGCGGAATTCGGGGATGTCGACGCCGACATGCTGGCCGATCTGGCCGATTTCCTCACGGGTTTCTTCGATCTTTTCGTGGTGCTTTTCCACGAACATCGACCAGCCCTTGCCCTTGAGCTTGGCGACACGCTCGGTCCAGCCGGGGTCGAGTTCGTTGTCGCGGTAGTGCTTGATGAAATCCTGACGGTTCACCTTGCAGGCGTCGGCCATCTTCACCAGCTGGCCTTCCAGCGTCATCAGGCGGCGGTTGATGCCATAAAGCTGGTCAACCAGCGCCTCGATGCGGTTGTTGTGGAAGTGCAGCGCGTTGACCAGTTCCACCAGTTCGGAGCGCAGGCGCTGATATTCACGCTCCTGCCCCGACGAGAACGTCTTGCTTTGCGACAGCGCGGCGCCGATGCGGTTGGACTGCATCTCGCGCAAGCGGATGTAGTCGTCGGCGATCCGGTCGAGCGATTCCAGCACGCGCGGCTTCAGCGCGGCTTCCATCGCGGCGAGCGACAGGTTGGCCTGCTCCTCTTCCTCGTCATCATCATCGTCGACGGCGGATTTGGGCTGATCTTCGTCATCGCTGGCGGCGGGGGCGGGGGCGGGCTCAGGCTCTTTGACCGGCTCTCCGGCGGCGGCGGCGTTGGCGCGGGTCTGCGCCTCCAGCACCTCTTCCTCCTCGGCGTCGTCGACCAAGGATTGGCCGAAAGTCGTCTCAAGGTCGATCACGTCGCGCAGCATGATCTTTTCTTCGCGCAGCTCGTCGCGCCAGATCGTGATCGCCTGGAACGTCAGCGGGCTTTCGCACAGGCCCGAGATCATCGTGCCGCGGCCGGCCTCGATCCGCTTGGCGATGGCGATTTCGCCCTCACGCGACAGCAGCTCCACCGAGCCCATCTCGCGCAGATACATCCGCACCGGATCGTCGGTGCGGTCGAGCACCTCGGACGAGGTGGTGGTTGTGGTCAATTCCTTGGATTCGTCGGGCTTGTCGGCGTCGTCGGCCTCGCCCTCCTCCTCCTCAACAACGTTCACCCCCATTTCAGAGAGCAACGCCATGACGTCTTCGATCTGCTCCGAAGACACCTGATCCTGCGGCAAAGCTTTGTTAAGCTCGTCGTAGGTGATGTAGCCCTTCGCCTTGCCGGTCGTGATCATCTTCTTGACCGCGGCTTGGCTCATGTCGAGCATCGGGCCTGCGACTTCAGTCTGATCTTCGTCCTTCTGGGCGTCGTCGATGTCCTTAGCGGCCATGCACATCTCCTGTCGGCCCGGCCTGGCGCTGCGCCAGCCTCGGACGGGCCTGATTCGGTCGAAACGCTAGCGGGGGGTGATCAACCATCCGCCACATATAGGTGATTCGTTTTCCGAATCATCCCGGGGGTTCGTAATTTTCTCACCCCTTCCTGCCGGATCGCGTCGGAATAGAGAAGCCCTGTAGGCGTCGTGACGCATCGGCGTCCTCCTCCGCGCTCTCGCCGAGGCGCGCCGCGCCCGCCGCCGCGCCCCCCGCCGCATCGCGCGCCAACAAGGCGGCGGCAAGCCGGTAGGTGATGTCCTCGCCCGCGCCGTCCTCCAGCAGGGATCGCGCCGCGTCCTCGGTTTCCTCCAGCGCGCTCAGAATCGCGCTGTGGCGGTCCAGCACCTCGGCCAGCGCGGCGGCGGCGACCTCGGGCGACGAATCGGGCGACAGCGCACGGGTCAGCGCCACCGCCGCCGGGGCGCCCGCCGCAGCCCACGAATCCCTCCCGACGGCGGCGTCGACGCGGGCCCGCAGCGCCTCGGAGGTCGCGGGCGGATCGCCAAGGCCCAGCGCGTCCAGCAGCGCGTCGCGGATCCGCGCCAGATCGGCGTTCACGAAAGGCGATCGCGCCAGCGCGTCCTCCAGCGCCATCGCCGCGGCGGGATGGGCCAGCGCGCCGGTCAGGATCGCGCCTTCGCGCACGCGGGCCGCATCGGTGGCCGCGACCGACAGCGACGGCGCCGCCACCCGCCCGCGGCCGACCCGCGCCAGCGCGCTGGCGCGGGTCTCAGGCGACGGGCCTTCGGGCGCGTCATAGCGGCTGCGGTCGAACTTGCCGCCCTTGAAGGGGGCCCGCTTGCGGTCCTTGGGGCGCCAAGGCTGCTGCGGCGCCGCCCGCCCGCCGTCTCGTCCGCCCTGCCAATCAGAGGCGGCGCCGCGCATGTCCGGCCCCTGCGCGCCGTATCCGGCATCATAGCGCGGGTCATAGGACGGATCATATGACGGCTCGGGGCCGTCATCGGGGCCCCACGACCCGGTCCACGGATCATTCGGCATCGCAGCGGGGGCTTGGGCGCGATCAGGCGCCGGGCCGAAATCCGCCGCCCCCTGCCCCGTGATCCCGAACAGCGCGTTGCGCCGCGCCATCAGCGCGTCGACATAGTGCCGCCGCAGCCGCGCGTCGGCGATTTTACGCGCCGCATCCCCAAGGGCGACGTCCAGCGCGGCGCGATGCTCGGGCGCGTCAAAGGCCTTGCCCTCGGTCTCGCGCCGCCACAGCATTTCCACCAACGGGAGGGCGCCGGTCAGCGCTTCCTCCATCGCCGCGGCGCCCCGCTGGCGCAGGAAATCATCGGGATCGAGGCCGTCCGGCATCAGACAGAATCGCAAGGTCCGCCCCGGCCCGATATGCGGCAGCGCCAGATCGATCAGCCGATACGCCGCCCGCGATCCCGCCGCGTCGCCGTCGAGGGTGATCGTCGGCTCCTCGGCCAGCCGCCACATCATCTGGATCTGCGCGTCGGTGACCGCGGTGCCCAAGGGGGCGACCGAAGCGTCGAACCCCGCTTCGGCCAGCGCGATCACGTCCATATAGCCTTCGGCCACCACCAGCCGCCCGGCTTTCCCGACCGCCGCCCGCGCCATCGCGATGTTGTAGAGGTTGCGGCCCTTGTCGAAGAGCGTGGTTTCCGGCCCGTTGAGGTATTTGGCCCGCGCGTTCGGGTCCATCGACCGCCCGCCGAACGAAATGCACCGCCCGCGCGCATCGCGGATCGGGAACATGATCCGCCCGCGGAACCGCGGATAGACCCGCCCGTCATCGGATTTGGCCAGCATCCCGCAGGCGATCATATCCTCGACCGGAACGCCCTTGGCCGCCAGATGCTCCTGCAAGCCCGACCGGTCGTCGGGGGCGAACCCGATCTCGAATCGCTTGGCGGTGGCGCCGGTCAGCCCACGCCCCTTCAGATAGTCGCGCGCCGGGGCCGCCTTGGCGGTCTGCAATTGCAGGCGGTGCCAAGCGACGCAGTGCTCCATGATGTCGGTCAGGGACTTGCGCCGGTCTTCTTGCGCGGCGGCGCGCGGATCGCGGTCGGGCATCTCGACGCCGACTTCGGCGGCCAGCGTGCGGACCGCTTCGATGAAGCTCATATTCTCAAGCTCCTGCAGGAACTTGATCGCATCGCCGGACGCGCCGCAGCCGAAGCATTTGTAAAAGCCGTCGCGGTCCAGCACGTGAAAGCTGGCCGACTTTTCCTCATGGAACGGGCATGGGGCCCACCAGTCGCCGCGCGACGGGTTCGACTTGCGCCGATCCCACGTCACCTTGCGCCCGACGATATCCGCCAGGCTCGCGCGGGTGCGCAGCTCTTCGAGAAATCCGGGGGTCAGGGACATATCGTATCATATCGCCCGGCGCCCCGGCCTATGCAAGCGGCTAGGCGCAGATCAGGTCCAATGCCACTGGTCGCCGCCCGGCAGCGCGGCGCGCGCCTGCATCGGCGCAGCGTAAGGCAGGCCGCAATCGTCGCAGAACGCCATCAACGCCGCCTCATCGCCCAGCAGGAAGTCAAGCACGAAGCCGAGGAATTCCGGGTCGCCGGCCCGCGCGCGCAAGTCCTCGGGGGCGCAGCCGGCGGCGCCCAGAAACGCCTCCAACGTGTCCTCGCGCCCGGCCATCCAGCCCAGCGCTTGCACGGCGGTTGTCTCGGCGCGATCTTTGGTCATCATGGCGGCGGCCTCCTCGGCGGCGCAGAAGCGCTGATTTTGCGATAAGTTAAATCCTTCCTTAAGACATTGGCCGCTTAGTGAAAGGGCGCAGCGACGCGTTACGGGATTCCGTGCCGAAGGGGACCGTCCCGCTCACGGGTTCGTTTGGGGCGATCGCCGCGCACCGGGCCGCCGCCTGACCGCGTGTTAGAGCATGAGACAGGCCGTGGCGCGGTTGCGGCGAAGACCTCTGTCGGAAGGACAGGCGCATGTCAGGCCGTATCCTGATCGTGGATGACGTAGCGGCGAACCGGATGCTTCTCGCAGCTCGGCTCAGCTCCGCCTATTATGAAGCGTTTACGGCCGCCGACGGCCCCTCCGCTCTAGAGGAGGCTGTGGGAGAACAGCCCGATCTGGTGCTGCTCGACATCCGCATGCCCGGCATGGACGGGTATGAGGCGTGCCGACGCCTGAAATCCGACATCCGCACCGCGCATATCCCCGTGGTGCTGCTGACCGAACGCAACACCCCCGAAGAACGCATCAAGGGGCTTGAGGCCGGGGCTGATGATTTTCTGTCGCGCCCGGTGTCGGATCTGGAGCTGTTCGCCCGCGTCCGCAATCTGGTGCGGATGAAGACGATGGTGGACGAATTGCGCCTGCGCGACGAGACGGCGCAAGCGCTCGGCATCGACACCCCCCGCCCCGGCGAGGATGACGGCGACCGCGGCCCGGCGAACGTGATGCTGCTATGCGCCGATTCCGCCCACGCCAACGCCCGCGCCGCGTTGCTGGAGGCGGAGATGAACGTGAAGGTGATTCTGCCCGCCGACGACCGCGCCGCCTTGGCCGAGGCTGAGCGCGCGCCCCCCGACGCACTGGTGCTCGAACGCGACCTTGGCATGGGGCGCGACGGGCTGCGGCTGATCTCGGCGCTGCGGGCGCGGCCGGCGACGCGCCATGTGGCGGTGATCATGCTGGTGCGCCCCGGGGATCTGGAGGGGGCGGCGGCCGCCCTCGACCTCGGCGCCAATGACTATTTGTCGATGCCCTGCGACGGGAACGAATTGGTGGCGCGGCTGGCCGGCCAGCTGCGGCGCAAACATTACTCGGACCGGCTGCGCGACGCGCTGCGCGACGGGCTGATGATGGCGATCACCGACCCGCTGACCGGGCTTTACAACCGCCGCTATGCGGAGACGCATCTGCACCGGATGCTGGCGCAATGCGCAGCATCGGGGGCGCCGCTGGGGGTGATGCTGTTGGACCTCGACCGGTTCAAGGACGTGAACGACAGCCACGGTCACGGCGCGGGGGATGAGGTGCTGGCCGAATTCGCCCGCCGCCTGCAGGCCAATGTGCGCGGCGTGGATCTGGTGGCGCGGATGGGGGGCGAGGAATTTCTGGTCGCCATGCCCGACGCCGACGAGGCCGGGGCCGCGACCGTCGCCGAACGGGTGCGCCGCGCCGTGGAGGAAACCCCTTTCGGCATCGGCGCCGGGCTCGGACAGATCCGCGTGACGGTATCCGCCGGGGTAACGGTGGCGATACCGCGCACAGATCGGGACGACGCCGCGAGCCCCGACGCAGCACCGCCCGCCGACGGCGCCGCGCCGCGCACGTGGGGGGCCATGCCCGCAACGCCGGACGCCCATGCCGGCGAGTTGCATGAGGCCGCCGCCACCCGGCCCGTGCAGCCCCGCGCGGGCGGCTCGATGCCCAACGACGCGACCGTGCGCAGCCTGCTCGCCCGCGCGGACGAGGCGCTTTATGCCAGCAAAAAGGCCGGGCGCAACAAGGTCACCACGAACGCGGCCGCCTGACGCGCCGCGCCCTTGGCGACCGAAAAAGGGCGTGCGCCGCGGCGCACGCCCTTTTTCAACGGTGCGCGAGGATCGGGCCCTCAGCGCGGCCCATGATCGTCGCCGTGCTCGCGGTCCTTGTCGCGGCGGTATCGCGACTCGCGGATATCTTGCGCCAACGATCGCCTTGCCTCGGGCGGCAGGCGGGTCATGAACTCCGCGAAGGCGTCGTCGATCACAGCGCGGCCTTGGGCCTGGGCGGTGCGCGCCGAGGCCAGCGCGCCCCGAAGCGCGGCGCGATCAAAGGGCTCGGCCTCCACCCCCTCGACGATGGCGGCGCGGGCGGCGGCGCGGGCGGGGTGCAGCGCCTCGAACATCGGGCGATGCTCATGCAAGATCGCGCGGGCGGCGTCCCGCTGCTCCTCAGGCAGGTGGCGCATCATCCGCATCAGCGTGAACGGGTCCATCCCGGCGGGCGAGGGATGATCCCCGCCGCCATGGCGCAGCATCGCCCCGCCGATCGTGCCGATCAGCATGAGGTTGAGGCACAGCGACCCGACCAGCGCCCAGCCCAGCCAGCGACGCCGGGGCGGGAGCCGGGGCGCCTCAGGCGCGATGTGGCGATCTTGGGTGTCAGGGGTCATCGAGCGATCCTCAGGCGGGGCGGCGTTTCGGGAGGCGGCAGGCGGGGTCGCGGCGGTCAGAACCCGGCGAACGGGTCGTCGAGGGGCAGCAATCCGGCGGTCAGGAACGTGTCGTCCCCGGTCCCGTCGTCCGAGGCGGCGACGGACAGCAGCGTGTCGGTCAGGGTTGACGGCGCGCTCCAGCCCACCATCACGCCCAAAAGCGCGCTGGCGGCCAGCGCCGCCGGACCCGCCAGCCGCGCCAGCGCGCGCCTCGGCGCCGGGCGGGCCACGCCGCGCTGCGCCCGAGGGCGAAGCGGCGCCGCGACGCATGCCGGGGCCGCGATCGCCCGGTCCGCATCCGCCATCATCCGCGCCATCAGCGCGTCCGACACCGCGGGCGCCGGGGCAGCGGCCAGATCGGCCAGCGCGGCGTCCAGCGCCGCGGCCCGCGCCAACGCCGCGCGGGCAGCGGCGGACCCGACCAGCCACGCCCACGCCGGGGCTTGCGCCCCGGCGGGCCAGTCCGCGATCCGCCCGCCATGAAGGTCGGCGAGGCGCGCGAAGATGTCGTCGGTCATAGCTTCGGTGGTCATGATCTCGCCTCCCGGGTCATTCTTGGGCCCCCATGCCGTCCAGCCCCAATTGCGCGCGAAGGGGGGTCAGCGCGCGCGCCAGACCGCGCCGCCCGCGCGAGATCAGGCTTTCGACCGCCTCGACGCTCAGCTCCATGCGGGCGGCGATGTCGGGGTTGGTCATCTCGGCGAAGTGGCGCAGCGTCACCGCCACGCGCTGGCGTTCGGGCAGATCGTCCAGCGCCGCGCGCACCGCCGCGCTGCGATCCGCCGCCACCATCCCCGCCAGCGCCGAGGGCGCCTCGTCCGCCATGTCGGGCGGGGCGTCGGGCGACATCCTTCCGCGGCGGCGCAACCTGTCGACGCACAGATTGGCGGCGACGCGGTGCAGCCAGGTCGACAGCTTGGCCTCGCCCGAGCGCCAGTCGGCCCCGCCGCGCCACAGGCGCAGCATCGCCTCTTGGGTCACGTCCTCGGCCTCGGCCTCGTCGCGCAGCATGCGGCGGGCCAGCGCCATCAGGCGCGGCGCGTGGCGCGCCGCCAGCACGCGCGCCGCGTCTGCGTCGCCCGCGACGAAGCGGGCCACGAGAACGTCGTCCTCGGCGTCGGCGGCGTCGAGCGGCATCTCCATGCGCCTTCCCGTGGAATGGTCCGGCGGGGGGGCCGGGCGGAACCGTCCGGCGTCGGCGCCGGAGTGCGAAAAGGGCGCCGCGCGCGCCGGAAAGGGGGGAAGGCGCGCGCGGCTCGTCCCGCGCCCAAGGGGGCGAGGGACATCATCGGATCGCGGTCAGGCGATCATTCGTCAGACGACCCCCACGGCGCGCGCCCGCCCATGCCGTGGCCCATGCCGTGATGCCCACCCTGCATTCGCTCGCCATGGCCGCCATGCTCATCGTCGCCACGCTCATCATCGCCGTGACCATAGCGGCCGCCGTGACGCTCGGCCATCTTGGCGGCGGCGGCCTTGGCCTCCTCCATGGTTACGGCGCCGTCGTCATCGGCGTCGACGCGGCCGAACATCTGCATCATGCGGCGCTCGGCCTTGCGCTCGGCGCCGCGGCCGGGGCCCATTTCCTCGACCGACAGGGCGCCGTCGCCGTTGTCATCCATTTCCGTGATCATCATCGCCACGCGCGCTTCGATACGGGCGCGCATCAGGGCGATGCGGTGCTCGACCATCTCGTCGGCGGTGACCTTGCCGTCGGCGTTCGCGTCGATCGCGGCGAAGCGGCGCTGCGGGGCGGCCGCCATTTCCTCGGTCGTTACCTTGCCGTCGCCGTCGGCGTCCAACATGCCGAACATCCGCTCGACATTCGGGCCCATCGCGGAGGCGCCGCCGTGCATGCCCATGCCCCCATGCATGCCGTGCATGCCCATGCTCTGGTCTTGGGCGACGGCGGCGCCGGAGACGCCGGCGGCGATCAGAACGGCGGCGAGCGAGGCGGGGATCAGCTGGCGAGTGGATCGCATGATGGACGCTCCTTGGTTTGGGTCCGGCCGCAAGCGGGTCCGGGTTGGGTCGTAAGGCCTTGTCGCGTCGGCCTTCAAAAGTGAAACGCACCGCGCCGGCGTTTCCGTCGCTTTTCAAGCAAGGCCATTTCAGGGCAGCCGATCCCCGCACCTATCCCTGCCCCGATCCGCCCCCGGCGCTGCAGCGCAGCAAGCGACACGGCGCCGCAAGACCATACGCGCACTGGCGCGACGGGCGCGCTTCCCTATTTTCCGCACTATGAACTTACACCCTGATCTGAGCGCCATCGAGCGCCTCGCGGCCGATGCGGCGCCTTCGGGCGCTTCGGTCGACGCGTCGACCGCCGACACCGCGGCCGCGCACCCCCATTCCGATGGCGACGGACCGACGGCGGCGACCGCGGCCGCGCCGAGCGCCCCCGACCGCGAACGGTCGATCGGCCAGGCCCTGCGCCGCGGCTGGAATCAGCGCTGCCCGTGCTGCGGCGGGGGGCCGGTGTTCGACGGCTACCTGACCGTGCGAGACGAGTGCATGGTTTGCGGGCAGGCGCTGCACCACCACCGGGCCGACGACATGCCGGCCTGGATCACCATCCTTGTGGTCGCGCATCTGATCGTGCCGATGCTGCTGCTGGTGAACGACTATTGGGCCCCGCAGATGTGGGTGCACATGGTGATGTGGCCGATCGTGATCCTGACCATGACGCTTGTGCTGCTGCCGCGGTTCAAGGCGATGGTGGTCGCGCTGCAATGGTGCACCAACATGGGCGGTTTCGGCGGCGAGGAAGAACGCCCCTGCTGATCGCCCGCCCGGTGCATCGACGTCCGCGCGTCCGCCCCCTGTTCCCAAGGGGCGGCAGAGCCGCCTTCCGGCCTGTCGCGGGCGGCTGCGCCCGCTGGACAGGCCTGCGCGCTGCGGTCCATAGTTCCGCGCGACAGGGAGAATATCTGGCATGACCGACACCACCGACCGCCCCTCGCCGCCGCCCCGCGACGCCGCCACCCTCATCCTCGCGCGCCGCGATGGAGATGAGCCGCGCATCCTGATGGGCCTGCGCGGCAAGGGCGCCAGCTTCATGCCGTCGAAATTCGTGTTCCCCGGCGGGGCCTTGGACCCCGGGGACGCCGCGCTGGGGCGACTGGCGGACATGCTCGACACCCCGTCGGCGGCCTGCACCGCGCGTCTGGCGCATGGGTCGGGGCCGGACATGGCGGTGCCGCTCGCGCTCGCCGCGATCCGCGAGACGTGGGAGGAGACCGGCCTGCGCATCGGCCGACCCGACGCCGACCTCGCCCCCAAGCTGGCCGCCATCGCGCCCGAGGGCTGGGCCGGGTTCTTTGAAACCGGCATCGTGCCGACCATGGACGCGCTGACCTTCGTGTTCCGCGCGATCACCCCGCCCTATCGCCCCAAGCGGTTCGACGCGCGGTTCTTTCTGGCGGACGCGGCGGTGGTCATGGGCGATCCCGATGATTTCTCGGCCGCGTCCGGCGAGCTGTCGCACCTGACCTGGGTGACCTTGCATGAAGCGCGAAAGCTCGAGCTGCCGCTGATCACCGAAGTGGTGCTGGCCGAGGTCGAAGAGATCCTGCACGCCCCCGCCGCCGACCGCCCGGTCCCGTTCTTTCACCATACCGGAGAGCGGTCCTTTTTCGACGCCCTCTGACGCGCGAGCCCGACGCCCGCCTGCGAGGCAGAGATGACCGCCCTTTCCGACCTCCCGCCCCCCTCGGCGGCTGCGCTGCGGCGCAGCCTCGCGGCGGCGATCGCTGCGATCTCGATGACCGGGTTCGCGACGTCCATGAGCTTTCCGCTGTTCGCGCTGTCGCTGGAACGGATGGGGGCCAGCAATCTCGCCATCGGCATCAACGCCGCGGCGCCGGCGGTGGCGATGCTGATCGGGGTGCCGATGATGCCCGCGATCCTGTCGCGTATCGGATTGCCGAAGATGCTGGTGATTGCGGCGCTTCTGATCGCCGGATCGCTGCTGTTGATGCGCCCGCTGCCGGACATCGCGGTGTGGACCGGGCTGCGATTCGTGTTCGGCCTTGGCGTCGCAGGGGCGTTCTATGGGTCCGAGCTGTGGATCGTCGCCGCCGCGCCGCCCGCCCGGCGGGGCCTGCTGATCGGGATCTATGGCGTGTTCCTCGCCATCGGGTTCACCGCCGGGCCGCTCGCGCTTCAGCATATGGAGGTCGACAGCTGGGCGCCGTTCCTGGTCGCCGCCACGCTGGCGCTGGCCGCGATCGTGCCGGTGATCCATGCGCGGGGCGATGCGCCAAAGGATCTGGGCGGCCCGCCGCGGCCCATCACCGACTGTCTGCGATTCTACCGCACCGACCCGACGATCATGGCCGCGGTCTGCGTGTTCGGCATGATCGAGGCGGGCGCCTTCGCGCTGCTGCCGGTCTGGGGCCTTGGCATCGGCATGACCGAGAAGAGCGCGATCGGCCTCGCGGTTTGGATCGCGGTGGGCAATCTGGCGCTGCAGATCCCGCTGGGGCTGGCCGCCGACCGCCTGAACCGGCGCGCGGTGATCATCGCCGCGGGGCTGGTCTGCGCTGCGGGGGCCTGGGGGATGTCGCGGCTGGCGCCGGACGGCATCGCGCTGATCGCAGTGGTGATTCTTGTGGGGGGCACGGCGGTCGCGCTTTATTCCGTGTCGCTGACCGAGCTTGGCGCGCGCTATTCCGGCGAGGCGCTGTCGCGCGCCACCGCGGGCTTTCTGGTGGCCTATGGCATCGGCGCGCTGATCGCGCCCCCGGCGATGGGCGCGCTGGCGGACCGGTTTCCGCCCCACGGGATGCTGTGGGTGCTGGGGGCGGCGGGGCTGGGATGCGCATTGCTTGCGATCATGCGCGCAATCCTGCGTCGGTCGGGTTGACAGCGCCGCCCGACCTTGTAGAAAGCGGCTTCAAGATATCAACCGAACGACGCGCACTTCGCTGCGTCGGAATGCGGGGCGCGGCCCCGGCAGGAGAGCGTGAAAATGGCGAAACCGACCACCGTCAAGATCCGCCTGAACTCCACTGCGGGCACCGGGCATTTCTACGTGACGAAGAAGAATTCGCGCACCATGACCGACAAGATGGTCGTGAAGAAATACGATCCGGTGCTCCGCAAGCATGTGGACTATCGTGAAGGCAAGATCAAATAAGGCACGCCGTCGCAAGGCATCGTGCATCAGGGGCGGGCCTTCGGGCCCGTCCCTTTTCGTTTGCGCATCCCCCCTCCGACGCCCTGCGCCGTTGCATCGGGCGGCGCGCGCCCCCATCTTTGGAACAATCGTGATTTCCCTCACGGCCACCTGTTAAGTAAGAATTGCTCTATGATCACGCTCGACATCATCTCCGATCCGATCTGCCCGTGGTGCTATATCGGCAAGGTCCAGCTCGACCGCGCGCTGGCCGCCACGCCCGACCACCCGTTCGACCTGTTCTGGCGGCCGTTCCAGCTCAACCCCGACATGCCGCGCGGCGGCATGGATCGCGCCGCGTATCTGGAGCGTAAGTTCGGCGGCAAAGACGGCGCCGCCAAGGTATACGGCGCCATCGCGGCGGCGGCGGCCGAGGCGGGCCTGACCATCGACTTCGCCAAGATCGCCCGCACCCCGAACACGCTCGACGCCCACCGGCTGATCCGCTGGGCGCGGCTGGAGGGGGTGCAGAACAAAGTCGTGGATGAGCTGTTCCGCCGCAATTTCGAGGATGGCGAGGACATCTCCGCCCCCTCGGTGCTGTGCGCGGCGGCGGCGTCGGCGGGCATGGACCCGGATGCGGTCCAAAAGCTGCTGTTCAGCGAAGAGGACCTCGACGAAGTGAAAGCCGAGGACGCGCAGGCCCGCGAGATGGGCGTATCCGGCGTGCCGACCTTCATCGTGGATGAGCAATACGCCTTGCAAGGCGCGCAGACCCCGCAGGTCTGGGCGCAGGTTATCGCCGAGCTTGACGCCGCCGAGGGCTGATCCCGCCCCCGACCCCCACCCCCGGAGACCGACATGACGCATATGGACGGGCTGACCAACATTTTCGACGTCTTGGGCAACCACTGGGCCGCCAAGTGGCTGGTGCTTGCGCTGGCGATCCGCACGATCTGGACCGTGGTGGCGTGGCGGATATGCCCGCTGATGCGTGGGCGGGCGAACCTCGATGCCGACAGCGCCGCCAAGGCCGAGGCGAGCGGCGCCCGTCAGCGCCTGCGCTTCGCCGCCGTGATGCTGTTGGGCATCGCCATGGCGGTGGTCGGCCTGTTCAAGATGGCCGAGGTCGGCGAGGGCGCCCCGCTGGCGCTGCTGGGCATGACATTGGGCATCTATCTGTTCACCACCGAGCCGGTGCGCCGCGGTTTGGCGCTGGCGCAGAACGGCGTGATGATGGCCGCGACCCGCAGCGCCGAGGCGCAGGCCATGAGCGTGTCGATCCTGCGCGACACTCATATCAAGCTGGTGGCGGTGGAGTTCGGGATCTTGATGCTGATCGGCCTTGGGATGAGGGTCGCCTGACCGGACCCGCCCATCGGACAGCGAAAAGGCCCGCCGGATCCGTTCCGGCGGGCCTTTCGATTGCACGGGGTCGATCAGGCGCCGGGCAGCAGCACCGTATCGATCACGTGAATCACGCCGTTGGACTGTTTCACATCCGCGATGGTGACAGTGGCGACGCGGCCCTGCTCATCCGTCAGCATGATGGTGTCGCCCCGATAGGTGGCATTCAGCTTGCAGCCGCCGACTGTGGGCACGACATGAGCGCCGCCGTCGTCGTTGATCATCCCCTTGATCGCCAGCGACATAGCATCGGCGGAGACGACATGGCAGGTCAGCACCTTGGTCAGCGCGGCCTTGTTCTCAGGCTTCAGCAGATTGGCGACGGCGCCGTCGGGCAGCTTGGCGAAGGCGGCGTCGGTGGGGGCGAACACGGTGAACGGGCCGTCGCCGGACAGCACGTCCACAAGGCCCGCGGCCTTGACGGCGGCGACCAAGGTTTCGTGGTCCTTTGAATTCACCGCGTTCTCGATGATGTTCTTGGTCGGATACATCGGTGCGCCGCCGACCATCGGCAGGGTCATGGACGTGCTCTTGCCGCCGCCGTCCCCGGCATAGGCGCAGGCGGACAGGGCGAAAGCGGAGGCGGCGATCAGCGCGAAGGTCTTCATGGTCGGATCTCCCGGGTTTCGGACGCGGCGGACGTCGTCGCCATCGCCGCTGGACACTCGCAGTTACGGGGTCGCCGGGGGGGTGGTTTCACCGAGGCCGATCACGATGTTTTGTGCAGAGCGGGGTGGACGCGGGGCGTCGCCGCACCGAGCGCGCTGCCCTTCGAACCTGCGTTAATGCAACATGAACGCTGTGGGTGGGTGCGAAGCACCCTTATCGAGTCAGCCACGATACGCATCCTCACCACGGGCGAAACCGATTGAAAGCGGCCTCATTGATGCGCGCTATCGTCACCCTCGGGCGCGCCCTTGTCGGCTGCGCGGCCCTGATCCTTGGCGCACCGGGCGCGTAGGCGGCGGTTCTTGCCCCCGTAACGCTTCAAAACGCGACCGCGACCTTCAGCTAAGCCGTTGGCTTCAACGCCAGCACCACAATAGACGGCATCGATAGCCCGGGCATTGGCCGGGCGATTTCCGGGGCGAGCGGCGCTACCAGTCCCCAGACCATCGTGCGGGAGACCGCCGCCGACCTTTCGGCCTCAACGCTCAGCATCAAGCTGGTGCAGCGCTATCTGAACGATAACCTGCTCGGGCGGTTCCGCCTGTCGACCACCAGCGATGATCGCGGCGCCTTCGCGGACGGCCTGCAAACCGGCGGCGACGTCATCGCCGCCTGGACGGTGCTTGAAAGCCCGAGCATCACCGGCACTGCGAGCATGATGTTCACCACCCTCGTCGACAATTCCGTGTTAGTGGGCGACACGATCTCCGCCACTGCGATTTATGAGCTGACCTTCAACGTCAATCTGGTTGGCGTCACCGGCCTGCGGCTGGACGCGTTGGCCGATCCCAGCCCGCCCGCCGCCGGACCGGGCATTGGCAACGCCGGCGGAAATTTCGTGCTGACCGAAGTCTTGGTCTCCGCCACGGCCCCGGTCCCCGTCCCTGCCGCGGCGCCGCCATTGGCGGGCGGGCTGGCGCTGCCGGGCCTGATCGGCGCGCGCCGCCGGGGCTGACGCCTTCGCCCGCCCTAGCGTCGCCAGGGCGGGCCGCCATAGGGCTTTTTCGCCCCCGGCTGGCGGATGCTGCGTGGGTCGAGCGGTTTGGACACCTTCTTGACAGGCGGCGCCGGGGGCGCTGCCGAGGGGGGCGGCGCCTTTAGCACCATGTCCGGCGACCAGCCCTTTTTCGCCACCATCGCCAGATCGCGCACGATCCCGAACGCGCCGCGGACCTTGGCCGCGTCGGACTGCCAGTCGCGCAGCACCACCAGCTTGTTGTCTTTGATCTTGGCGTGGCCGTTCTGGGCGCTCAGCCAACCGACCAGCCCCGCCGGGTCCTTGAACTTGTCGCCCCGGAACTGCACCGTCGCGCCTTTGGGCCCGCCGTCGAGCCGCGATATCCCCGCCCGGCGGCACATCGCCTTGACGCGCACGACGCTCAGCAGCATCTCGACCTCAGCCGGGGGCTTGCCGAAGCGGTCGTGAAGCTCCGCGCCGAAGCCGTCCAGTTCCTCCCGCGTTTCCAGCGACGACAGGCGGCGGTAAAGGCCGAGGCGAACGTCCAGATCGGGCACATACGCCTCAGGGATCAGCACCGGGACCGACAGGTTGATCTGCGGCGCCCAAGCGCCGTCATCCTCGGGCAGCCCCTCCAGATCGCCGGCCTTCATGCGCGCGATCGCCTCTTGCAGCATGTCTTGGTAAAGCTCGTAGCCGACCTCGCGGATGTGGCCCGACTGCTCCTCGCCCACGATGTTGCCGGCGCCGCGGATATCCAAGTCGTGGGACGCGAGCGTGAAGCCCGCCCCCAGCCCCTCAAGCGACGCCAGCACCTTGAGGCGCTTTTCCGCGCCATCGGTCAGGGCCTTGCGCGGCTCTGTGGTGAAATAGGCGTAGGCGCGCAGTTTCGATCGCCCGACGCGGCCGCGCAGCTGGTAAAGCTGCGCCAGCCCGAACATGTCGGCGCGGTGCACGATCAGCGTGTTGGCGGCGGGAATATCCAGACCCGATTCCACGATCGAGGTCGCCAGCAGCACGTCATGCTGCCCGTCATAGAACGCGTTCATCCGCGCATCGAGATCCCCGGCGGCAAGCTGGCCATGGGCGACCACATAGGTGACCTCGGGGACCTGCTCGCGCAGGAACTCCTCCATCTGCGGCAGGTCCGACAGGCGCGGGACCACGAAGAACGACTGCCCGCCGCGAAACCGCTCGCGCAATAGCGCCTCGCGCACCGTGACCGGATCGAACGGCGCGATGTAGCTGCGCACCGCCAGCCGGTCGACCGGAGGGGTCGCGATCAGCGACAGCTCTCGCACCCCCGACATCGCCAATTGCAGGGTGCGCGGGATCGGCGTCGCGGTCATCGTCAGGACATGGACGTCGGAGCGGAGCTGTTTCAGCCGTTCTTTATGGCTGACGCCGAAATGCTGCTCCTCGTCGATGACCAAGAGGCCGAGGTCCTTGAACTTCACCGTCTTGGCGAGCAGCGCGTGGGTGCCGATCACGATGTCGACGGTGCCGTCCGCCAGCCCCTTGCGCGTCTCGGTCGCGTCCTTGGCGCTGACGAACCGCGACAGCTGGCGCACAATCAGCGGCAGGCCGCGGAACCGTTCCTCAAAGCCCTTGGCGTGCTGGCGCGCCAGCAGCGTGGTCGGCGCCACGATGGCGACCTGCGTCCCGGCCATGGCGGCGACGAAGGCGGCGCGCAACGCGACCTCGGTCTTGCCAAAGCCGACATCGCCGCACACCAGCCGGTCCATCGGCGTGCCCGACGCCAAATCGCCCAGCACGTCGGCGATGGCGGCCAGCTGGTCGTCGGTTTCCTGATACGGGAAGCGGGCGCAGAAATCCTCCCAAATGCCGGGCTGGGCGATCAGGGCCTGGGCCTTTCGCAACGCGCGCTCCGCGGCGATGCGGATCAGCTTTTCCGCGATGTCGCGGATGCGCTGCTTCATCTTGGCCTTGCGGGCCTGCCATGCGCCGCCACCCAGACGGTCGAGCGTGCCGTCATCGTGGCCGAAGCGGCTCAGCAGCTCGATATTCTCCACCGGCAGGTAAAGCTTGTCGCCGCCCGCATATTCCAGCGCGACGCATTCATGGGGGGCGCCCATGGCGGTGATCGTCTCCAGCCCCAGATATCGGCCGACGCCGTTGTCGACATGCACGATCAGATCGCCGACCGACAGGGACGCGGCCTCGGTCAGCACGTCCTCAGCCTTGCGGCGCTTGCGCGGCGCGCGGATCAAGCGGTCACCGAGCACGTCCTGCTCGGAGATCACCGCCAGATCGTCGGTTTCGAACCCGTGCTCCAGCCCCCAGACCACGACATGGACCGGTCCGCCTTTGCCGTGGTCCACGTCGGCCCAGCGGGAGACGTCGCGCAGCGCCTCCACCCCGTGATCGCGCATCAGGGTGTTGACGCGGTCGCGGGCGCCTTCGGAATAGGTGGCGAACACGACGGTCTTTTGCGCGCGCTTGCGGCGGACCACTTCGGCCAGCACGTCGAACACGTTGACGCCGTCTTGGGCGCGCTCCGCCGCAAAGGTCCGGCCCAGCCGCCCGCCATGGTCGATGCAGCCCGGCCCCGGCGGCTGCGGCATCGGCGACAGGGCGCGGATATGGCGCCCGGCCAGCGCGCGGTCCCACGCAGCGTCGTTGAGATAGAGACGCTCCGGCGGCACGGGTTTATAGACCGGCGCGCCCATGGTCCCCGATTTGGCGGCCATCGCCTCGCGCCGCGCCTCATAATGGTCGCGGATCATCTCCCACCTGGCGGCGCGGGCCTCATCCAACTGGAAATCGAGGCTGACCGGCGCGTCGGGGGCGAAATCAAACAGCGTGTCCATGTGGTCGTGGAACAGGGCGGCCCAATGCTCGGCGCCTTGATGCTTGCGGCCCGCGGACACGGCCTCATAGAGCGGATCGTCAAGCCCCGCGGCGCCGAACAATTCGCGGTACGCGGTGCGGAACCGGGCGATGGATACGTCGTCGAGGATGATCTCCGACACCGGCGCCAACTCGATCCGGCGGATTTTCTCCACCGTGCGCTGGGTTTCGGCGTC
>JBLIKI010000036.1:0-18221 GCA_047636235.1 Paracoccaceae bacterium
CATAGGAGGACACAGCGCCGAACAGCGCCGTGAGCCGCACCGCCATGTTCGACACGTCAATGTCCTCGGCGGTCAGCCGGTCGATCAGCGTGTCGCCGGGGATGCCCATGATCAGGCGCCTTCGGGCTCAGCCGCGACGCCCCGGCTGAACCCGATGGCGTCCGTCTTCAGCAGGTCGATGATCTGCTCGCCCGCCGCGGCGGCGATGATGTCGGTGACCGGCTGGGCATAGGTCCGGGGCATACGCATGTCATTGCCGCTGCTCGACCCGGCGCCGTCGGTGGCGACCATGCCTTCGGTGTGGATGCTAAGCTGCGCGGTCTGGTCCTTGCGCCGGACGATCTCGCCGCGCACCGGCAAGGCGATGTCGGACCAGCCCGCGTCATAGCCGGCGCCATCCGCTGCGCCCGAACCGACGTTGGCGCGGTTTTCGCCGGCGTCGAAGAACATCGAGGCGCGGATGCGCGGCGTGGGTGCTTCGTCGTCCTTGCAGGGGTGGTCCTCGGCCGGGCCGTCGGCGGGGGCGCCGGTGCACTGCCGGAGCGGCTGGGGGTGATGCGCGTGATCGGTCCCGCTGGACGGGAACGGGCGCGACCCGTCGCGGTTATGCGCAAGGATGCCCTTATAGAACTCGCACCATATGCCGCGCAGATTCTGCTGCGCGGGGGCGGCGGCCGACGGCGGCGCCCGCGCGCCGGTGGCGCTGAGCAGGCTCGGCTGATCGGCGTTGGCGCAATGAAGGACCTCGTCGGCCTGGCCGCAGCCGGTGCTGTCGAGCGGGCTTTAGATAGCCATCCTCCGTCCCTCCTGCGCGTTGTTCGCAAGTGCCGTGACCGCGTCGGGGTGGCGCATCCGTGCGCGCATCGCCAGCCGCCCCGAAAAGGCCGCCGCGCGGTCCTTGGTGATCCGCGCGATCTGGCCGGCGTTGAATCCGATCATCAATCGATCCGTATCAATTTCTGGGTCGTCGCCAAACTGTTCGCTGCAATGATCAACGAACCAACCAAATATGTGGAAAAATGCCATCGCCAACGCATGATTACAGCGGCGCGACCTGTCTGCACGCAATTCGTCCAGCGGGTCGCCACGTGCTAAAAACTGTCGCAGCAGTGATTGCGTCATGATCACATGGCATCCAGAATGGGCAAATCAGACGGTCATCAGATCAGGAGTTCCCCTTCGATGTTCCACCGTATCCTCTCCGCCGCTGCCGCGGTCCTGCTCGCGGGGTCGGCCAGCGCGCAGACCGCGATGCCTTTCGCTCTCGATTGGAAGTTCGAGGGGCCGTCCGCCCCCTACTTCGTGGCCGTGGACAAGGGCTATTTCGCCGCCGCCGGCCTCGATGTCACCATCTCCGAGGGCGCAGGCTCGCTCAACGCCATTCCCAAGGTCGCCACCGGCGCCTTCCCGGTCGGCTTCGCGGACATCAACTCGCTGATGCGGTTCCTTGACCAGAACCCCGGCGCGCCGGTCACCGCGATCATGATGATCTACGACAAGCCGCCCTTCGCGGTCGTGGGGCGCAAATCGCTCGGCATCATGACCCCCAAGGATCTTGAGGGTAAAACCCTCGGGGCCCCGCCGCCCGACGGCGCTTGGGCGCAGTTCCCGATCTTCGCCGCGGCCAACGGCCTCGACATGGCCAAGATCAAGGTCGAGCCGGTCGGCTTCCCGACGCGAGAGCCGATGCTGGCCGAGGGCAAGGTCGACAGCGTGACCGGGTTCTCGTTCTCGTCCACCCTCAACCTCAAGCGGCTCGGCGTGCCGATGGCGGACCAGACGGTCCTGCTGATGGCCGACCATGGCGTGAAGCTTTATGGCAACGCGATCATCGTCAACACCGACTTCGCCAAGGCCAATCCCGGTCTGGTGACCGGCTTTATCGAAGCCGTCGCCGCGGGCTGGAAAGACGCCATCGCCGACCCGGCCGCGGCGATCACCTCGCTGATCGCGCGCAATCCCGCCGCGGATGCGGGCATTGAGGGCGAGCGCCTTCAGATGGCGATCGACGCCAACGTGCTGACCCCCTACGTCAAAGCCAACGGGTTCGGCGGCATCGATGCGGCGCGCATGGATGCCGCTATCGAGCAGACCAAGTCGGTCTATGAGTTCAAGGCCGAGCCGAAGGCGGCGACGTTCTTCGACGGCTCGTATCTGCCCGCCACCGGCATGATGCTGGAATGATCCCTTGCGCGGGGGCGCGCCGCGCCCCTGCGCCCTGACGCTTGGCGGTGACGGACCATTCATGACCAACCTCATAGAGATCAAAGGCGTGACTCACGCCTATAAGACCGCGCAGGGGCCTTTGCCGGTGCTCTCCGGCCTGAACCTTTCCGTGCCTGAGGGCGAGTTCTGCGCCGTGGTCGGCCCGTCCGGCTGCGGCAAGTCCACGCTGACGCGGCTGGTGGCGGGGCTGATGAAGCCCGATCAGGGCGAGGTGTGGCTGCATGGCGAGCTGGTGAAATCGCCGCGCAAGACCGTGGGGATGGCGTTCCAGAACCCGGTTCTGCTGGAATGGCGCACCATCGTGGAAAACGTGATCCTGCCGCTGGAAATCGTCGCCCCCCGCATGTCCCGCGCCAAGAAAGAGGAGCGCGCGCGTGAGCTTCTGTCGCTGGTCGGCCTCGACGGGTTCGAGGGCAAGCGCCCGTCGGAACTGTCGGGCGGCATGCGCCAGCGCGCATCGCTGTGCCGCGCCATCGTCCACAAGCCCGACGTGCTGATCATGGATGAGCCGTTCGGCGCGCTGGACGCCTTCACGCGTGAGGACCTTTGGCAAACCATGCGCGACCTGCGCGCCAAAGAACCGTTCACTTGCGTGCTGATCACCCACGATCTGCGCGAAAGCGTGTTCCTTGGCGATCAGGTGATCGTGCTGTCGGGGCGCCCGGCGCGCAGCCAATACGTGCTCGACGTCAATCTGGCCGCCGACCGCACCATCGAGTGCCTTTACACCCCCGAGGCCGCCGCCATGCTGGCGATCTTGCGTGAGCAGATCCAGATCGCCCAAGGGCGCGGCGGGGAGGCTCACTGATGCTCCGCAAAATCGGCGTCCCCGTCCTCGCCTGCGTGCTGTTTCTGGCGGCGTGGGAGTTCTTAGTGTGGGTCAACGACTGGCCGAACTATAAGATGGCCTCGCCGTCGGACCTGCCGCCCGCCTTCATCAAATACGCCGACCTGTTCGTGATCATGGGCTGGCAGACCCTGTGGCGCACCGTCGCCGGGCTGATGCTCGCGGTGTTGTTCGGCACGTTCCTCGGCATGCTGATGGGGTTCTCGAAGCTGATGCGCGACGGGCTTTATCCGCTGCTGATCGGGTTCAACGCCATCCCCAAGGCGACCTTGGTGCCGGTGATTGCGCTGATCTTCATTGGCGAGCATGACTTCAATACGGTGCTGATGGCGTTTCTGATCTCATTCTTTCCGATTGCGGTGTCGGTCGGCATCGGGCTGTCGACCTTGGAGCCTGAGTATCGCGACATCCTGCGCTCGCTCGGCGCGTCGCGGTTCACGATCTTTCGCAAGATCGCGCTGCCGAAAACTTTGCCCGAGTTCTTCGGCGCGCTGAAGGTGGCGGTGACGTTGGCGTTCATCGGCACCAATCTGGTGGAGATCGTGTCGCCTCATGGCCGCGGTCTCGGCGCCCTCTTTAAATCGGGCGAAACCAATGGCGACTATCCGCTGATGTTCGCGGTGCTGATCGCGCTCGCGTTCCTCGGGGTGGTTTTGTATTATGCGGTGGTGTGGCTGGAGCATATCTTTGCGGGCTGGGCGGAACGGCCCGCGGGCTGACCCCAAAGCCGCAAAATGGAACCGGCGCCGGACCCTCGGCGCCGGTTTTTTCATGCCAGCCGGGTCAGCTCCCGAACGCGCGGATCTCCGCCAACAAGTCGGCGGGCAGGGCGATGCCGCTCGCATGGGCGGCGTGCATCCGGGCCATCTCCCGCTCTCCCGGCACCAGGATCGGGGTGGCGGGGTCGGCCAATGGGGTGTCGTGGATGATCCCCGCGAAATCTTCCATCCGACCAGCGATCTCCGCGGGCGGCGCGATTTTCGCGGTGTCGATCAGGATGAAGGTATGGCCGAGGTTCTGGGGCGCCTCGGGCCTTTCGATCCACGGGCTGACATGGGTCAGGAACGACGCGCCGGACAGCAGCCCGGTCAGCATGTCGACGCAAAGCGACAGGCCGTATCCCTTATAGCCGCCGACCGGCAGCAAGAACCCCTTCAGCGCCGCCGCCGCGTCGGTGGTGGCGCCGCCGTCCGCATCCACCGCCCAACCCTCGGGGATCGGCGTTCCCGCCTTGGCCGCGTCGCGGATCTTGGCGCGCGCCACCACCGACATCGCCATGTCGAGGATGATCGGATCGCCCCCCGGGCACGGAAACCCGAAGCCGAGCGGGTTGTTGCCAAGCCGCGCCTCGCGCCCGCCGCTGGGCGCGATGGTGACCGACGCGTTGGACGCGATCAAGGATGCGAACCCCTCCTCAGCCGCAAGCCACGCATAGGGCGCGATCGGGCCGAAATGGTTCGACCCGGCCACGAACACAATGGCGATGCCGGTGGTGCGGGCGGTCTCGATCCCCTCGCGCAGCGCCAGCATCCCCAGCGCGGGGCCGAGGCCGTTGGCCCCGTCGATCCGCTTCATCGCCGGGGCGAGGGTATGCACCACAGGCTGCGCCTTGGCGTCGATCCCGCCGATCGCAAGCCGGTTGCCATAGGAGATCAGGCGGCTCACCCCATGAGTGTGCAGGCCCATGGTGTCGGCCATGGCAAGGATGCGGGCTGCGTCATGCGCGGGGCCGCGCTCGACCCCGAGCGCGCATAGCGCCGTCGTCGCCAGCGCAATCAGATCGTCCTCAAATATCGTTTCTTTTTCGATGGTTAGCATGGATTTTCCTACCCATAGAGGTTAGATTTCATGTCGGGCCGACGGCCCTTTCATTCAGGAGCCGACGGCCATGACCGACCCCGTTTTCCCGCCCTCGGGCGCCACCGACTGCCACACCCATGTCGCGGGGAGCGCGCCGCGCTATCCCATGGTCTCGCCGCGCGCCTACACGCCGTCCGAGGCGACCCCCGCCATGATGCGCGCGATGATGGACCGGGTCGGGACGGAACGCATCGTGCTGGTGCAGATGAGCGTGTTCGGCGTCGACAATTCGTGCATGTTGGACGCGATGGAGGCGCTCGGCCCCTGTTCGCGCGGCGTCGTGCAGCTGGCCGAGGATGTGGCGGGGGAGGAGCTTGACCGGCTGCACCGGCTCGGCGTGCGCGGCATTCGCGTCAACCTCAACACCACCGGGCTGAACGATCCGGGGCTGGCGCGCGAACGGCTCGCCGTCACCGCCGCGCAATGCGCGCGCAATGGCTGGCACCTGCAATTGTTCACCAGTCCCGCGGTGATCGCGTCGCTGTCGGATGTGCTGCATGCGCTGCCGGTCCCGGTGGTCTTGGATCATTTCGGGCTGCTCCCGACCCACGCGCGGGGCGGGACGGCGGAGCGCGCGGCGCTCTCGCTGCTCGGCTCCGGCAAGGGGTGGGTGAAAATCTCCGGCACCTACCGCTTGGACGATCCGACCGCCACGGACGCCATCGCTGGTTTGGCGCGCGATCTTCATGCGGCCAATCCGGGCAATATCGTGTGGGGGTCGGACTGGCCGCATTCGCCGCCCCATGCTGGCAGCGCCCAGATCGCGCCCCCAGCGGCGCCGTATCGGGATATCGACCCCGCGGCGATGCTGGACACGATCCGGGCGTGGTTCGACGCGCCCGAGGTTCGGCAAGCGGTCCTGACCGACAACCCGGCGCGCCTTTACGATTTCTGACATGTCGGCCCGCCAGGGATCGCCCCGGCGGGCCGAGGCGATCATTCCGCCACGCCGCCGATCTGGCGCAGGCGGGCCATGACGTCATCCCCGACAAGCTTCGATCCGAACTCGGTCCAGACCGGCTTCATCGCGGCGGCCCAGGCGGCGCGCTGGGCGGGGGTCAGCTCATGCACCGGCTTTCCGGCGGCGGCCATCTTGGCGTAGCCTGCGGTGTTCTCGATATCCGCGTTCTCCCAGTTCCAGGCGGTCGCGACGTCGAGCGATTGCTGCACCGCAGTCCGCTCCGCATCCGACAGACCATCCCACCAGATCTTGTTCGCGCCGACGATGTAGAACGAGTACTGATAGGCGATCTTGGTCAGCTGATCGACGATCTCAATCAGCCCGGCGCCCGCGAGCGCGTTCGCGGTCGGCTCCACCGCGTCGATCACGCCTTGCTGGAGGGCGCCCGGCACCTCGCCCCACGACATCGACACCACGTTGGCGCCCACGGCCTTCATCGCCGCGATGTCCGACGGCACGTTCTGGACGCGGATCTTCACGCCCTCGATGTCTGCGGGCGTCAGGATCGGTATGTCGCCGCGATAGGCCAGCTCCCGCGGGCCGTTCATCCACACCGCCACGGGAACGATGTTCTTTTTTGCGAAATCGGGCGCGAAGGCGGTCCGCACCAACGGGTCCGCCAGCGCGGCGCCGATCTGCGCCGGGCTTGACAGCAGGAACGGCAGCGTCAGCGCACTGACCCCCGGCGCCATCGGCGCATAGATCCCCGAGGTCGGCGCGATCAGATGCGCGGACCCGAGCTGCAGCCCCTGGATCTGGGTCTTTTGATCAAACAGCGCGCCCGAATGGTGCACCTGAATGTCGATCCCGTCGCCGAGACGCTTTTTGATCTCAGCCGCCAGCAGATCGAACGTCTGGCCTTTGACGCCGAGCGCGTTGTTGTCGTTGGAGATGACCAGATCGGTCGCATGGGCCGCGCTGACGGCGCCCAGCAGCGCCAGCGCCGTGAGGGCGGATTTCATCATGGACATGGGTGTTTCCTCCGTGGCTTTTTGTTGGATCGTGGGATCATCCGAACACAAGGTTCGGCAGGAACAGCGAGAGTTGCGGCACGAACGTCACCAGCATCAGCATGAGCACCGTCACCGTCATCCACGGCAGCGCGCCGCGGAACACTTCGAGCACCGGGCGCCCCGACACCCCCGAGGCGACGAAAAGGTTGAGCCCGACCGGGGGCGTGACCAGCCCCAGCTCGATGTTGACGATGACGATGATGCCGAAATGGACCGGATCGACCCCCATCGCCATCGCGGCGGGGAATAGAACCGGGACGAACATCAAAATCGTCGGCACGCCTTCGAGGAAGAAGCCGACGATCAGGAAAATCAGGTTGACCAGCAGCAGGAACTGCCAAGGCTCCATCCCCAGCGACACCAGATAGGCGGTGACCGCGGCGGGGATGCCCAGCTTGGTGACGAAGAACGCGAACAACAGCGCGTTGGTGGTGATGAAAAAGATCATGCCGACCGAGGGCGCGGTTTCGATGATCGCGCGCATCGCGTCGCGGGCGGTCAGCTCGCGGTACACGAACATGCCGATCAGCAGCGCCAGCAGGGTCGCCATCACCGCCGCCTCGGTCGGCGTGAATACCGCGCCGCCGCGGTATTTGAACCCGAGCAGATCGAAGGACGGCAGCCCGTAGATCCCGACCAGGATCATCACCGGAAGCGACAGCGCCGGGATCGCCGCGATCATCGGCACGCGCCGCGCGGCCCACGCCATCCGCGGGCGGCGAGGCACATCGGCGCGCCGCGCCAGCAGCCATGCCATGCCCATCATCCCCGCGCCATACATCAGGCCTGGGATCACCCCCGCCAGAAACAGCCGCGCGACCGAGCTTTCGGTGACGAAGCCATAGATGATCAGCGGGATCGACGGCGGGATGAGAATCCCGATCGACCCCGCGGTCACCAGCGCGCCCAAGGCATAGCGGGAGGTGTAGCCTTCGCGCACCAGGCTTGGATACATGATCCGCCCGATGCCCGCGACGGTGGCCGGTGAGGACCCCGAGATCGCGGCGAAGAACACGCACGACAGCACCGTGGTGACGCCAAGGCCGCCGGTCCAATGCCCGACCAGCGCGTTCGCGAGATCAATCAGGCGGCGGACCAGCCCCCCGGTCTCCATCAACGCCGAGGCGAAGAAGAAGAACGGCACCGCCATCAGCGCGTAATGGTCGAGGTTGGCGAACACCTTCTGCCCGATCACCGCCAGCGGGATCGGGTCCAGCAGCAACGACGTCGCCACCACCGCGCCGCCCAAGGACACCGCCACCGGGGCGCCAAGCGCGATTAGCGCGAAGAAAAGCGCGATGAGAAGGAGGGCGGTCATGCCGCGTCCCCCGTCCGGCCCAATGCCAAGGTGCGGATCGCCAGCAGATAGCGCAGACAGAACAGCACGAGCGCCACCGGCGTGATCGAATAGACCACCCAGTCCATCAGCCCGGTGTCCGGCGATGCGGTGTCCATCAATTTCGCGAACTGCACGAACAGCACCCCGCAATAGATGTAGAAAGCGCAAAGCGCGAACGACACCAGATGCGCCGCCAGATCCATCCAGCGCCCGATCCACCGCGGCGCCATGGTCGACAGGATGTCGACGCGGACATGGCGGTTTTCAGCCACCGCGCGCGACCCCGCGGCCAGCATCGCGGTGATGGTGCACAGGATGAACGCCGCCTCGGTCCATTCGAACCCGGTGTTGAACACATAGCGCAGCACCACTTGCATGACGCCAAGCCCGAGCGCCGCCAGCGACAGCCCCCCGATCAGCACGGTTTCCAGCAGGTGCAGCGCGCGCGCCAGCCCGGCGGCGATACGGTCCGCGGCGGTCATTCAGCCCCCCAATCCGGCCGCGACCGCGCGCCCGAACGCGGCTGTGCCTAAGGATCCGCCCAGATCAGCGGTGCGACGGGCCGGATCGGTCAGCGCGGACTCCATGCTCTCGTCGATCGCCAGCGCGGCGCGGATCATCGCGTCATTGCCGCGCCGGGCGCCGAGCCAGTGGAGCAGCATCCCCGCCGACCCGATCAAGGACGCCGGGTTGGCGATGTCGCGCCCCGCCAGATCCGGGGCCGAGCCATGCTGCGCCTGCGCCATCGCGTGGTGCTCGCCTGCGTTCAGGGACGCCGCCAGCCCGATGCCGCCCGCCAGCTCCGACGCCAGATCCGACAGGATGTCGCCGAACATGTTGGTGGTGCAGATCACGTCATAGTCGCCGGGGCAGCGGACCAAGAGGGCGCACATCGCATCCACAAGCTGCTCATCATAGGCGATGCCCGGATGGCGCGCGGCGACTTGGCGGGTGCATTCCAGGAACAACCCGTCGCCGATCCGCAGCACGTTGGCCTTGTGGACCGCGGTCACCTTGCCCGGCCCGGTGCCTGCGGCCTTGCGGGCCGCAGCTTGCGCGAACGACGCCTCGGCGATGCGCAGGCTGGCTTGCCGCGTGACCTTGCGGAATGACATGGCCAGATCGGGGGTGGGCATGATCTCCCCCGGTCCCATGAACAGGCAGCGGTCGGCGTAGAAGCCTTCGGTGTTCTCGCGCATCACCACGAGGTTGAGGTTCTGCCCCGCCTTCGGCGCGATCCCGGCGCGGGTGCGGGCGGGGCGGATGTTCGCGTAAAGATCGAGCCGCTTGCGCATCTCGCCCGACGGGTTCAGCCCGCCTTGGTCGCGCGGCGGATAGGCGTTGTGCGACACGGGGCCGAGCACGGCGGCGTCGCAGGCCTGAATGGCGGCGAAGGCGCTGTCGGGGAAGGTGCTGCCATGGGCCTTCAGCGCATCGAAGCCGACCGCGATTTCGCGGAACTGGAGGTTGAGGCCGAAGGCGGCGTCGGCGGCCTCCAGCACGCCTCGGGTGGCGGCGGTGATCTCGGGGCCGATCCCGTCTCCGGGCAGCAAAGCGAGGATGAGGGGTTCGGTCATGCGGTGGCCTTTGTCGGCGCGCCAAGGCGCGAAAGCTTGGCGGAGATCATGCCGCCCGCCAGAAGAATCTTGATCTCACGCCCGGTCGCGCAGATCAGGCGCCCGATGCCGTGCAGCGTGCCGCGCGCCGCGATCAGGCGCAGCGGCACAGGTTGGCCGGGGGAGGGCAGGTTGGTCAGGTTGATCTCAATCCGGTCGTCGGGCGTGATGGCAAGGGTCGCGGGCGCCCAATCGGGCGGCGTCTGGATCGGGGCGACACCCATGGCGATGAGGTTGGCGCAATGGATCCGCTCGAACCCCAGCGCGAGGATCGCGCGCACCCTGAGCAGCGCGGGCGCCTTGGCCGCCCAGTCGCGCGACGATCCTTGGCCGTATCGCGCGCCCGCGACGATGGCGGCGCCGGTCCCGGCATCGGTCAGCGCCCGCGCGGCGTCGCGCAGCGGCAGATCGGGGCCGTGGGACGCCAGCCGGGTCGATCCAGGCGCCGCGCCCGGGCACATCAGGTGGACCGAGGCGGGGACGGTGAAGGCCCCGCGCTCCATCACCTGATAGTTGCCGCGCCGGGACGCACAAACGTTCAGATCGCCCGCCGCCTCGCCCCGCGAGGTAAGGTGGGCGGCGGCGGCGGACCCGGCGGGGATCGCCCCCGCGGGCGAGATATGATCGGCGGTCACGTCGTCGCCATAGACTGCGAGCGACGCCAGCGTCATCGCCCCTCGCCATGCGCGCGCGTGGCCGTGCACGAAGTCGGGCGCGCGCAGATAGGTCGATGCGTCGTCCGGCGGACAGCACGCGCCGCGCGGCGCCGCGATCGCCTGCCAGCCGAGGCCCCCTGACAGGTCGGCATAGGCGGCCAAGGTGTCGGCGGGGTGGGCGGCGCGCAGGGTTGCGGCCTCCAGCGCCTCCGCCGTCGGCCACAGATCAGCCAGCATCGCCGGGGCGCCGTCGGCGCCCGCACCCAGCGGATCGCGGGTCAGGTCGATCAGTCGCCCGGCCAGCGCAAACGCGACCACCAGCCGCGGAGACGCCAGATACGCGTCCTGCACCTGCGGATGCACCCGGCCCGGAAAGTTGCGATTGCCGCTGAGGATCGCCATGCGCGGCAGGTCGGGGGCGGCGGCCAACGCGGCCTCCATCCCCGTCGCCAGCGGGCCGGAGTTGCCGATGCAGGGGGTGCAGCCGATCCCGACCGGCTGGAAACCCAGCGCATCCAGCCAGCCCTTAAGCCGGCCCCGCGCCAGCGCCCCCAGCATCGCGGTCGATCCCGGCGCGAAGCTGGACTTGACCCATGGCGCGACGCGCAGGCCGCGGGCCACGGCCACCAGCACGGCGCTGACCAGCATCCCCAGGTCGCCAGCATTGGTGCAGGACGTGCTCGCAGCCATCGCCACCGCGCCTGGCGGCACGCCCATGGACCGCGCGCCCGGGACAGCGCCCAGCGACCCCAGCGGCGCGCGGTCTTGCGGGCGGCGCGGCCCGGCGACGATGGCGGGCAGGGCGGAAAGGTCGACCTCCCGCTCGCGCGAATAGTCGGGCGCGCGGTCCGGGTCATGCCAGAGGCCGATGCCTCGGGCCAATGCCCCGACCCGCGCGACATCGGCGGGGGGGCGGCCGGTCAGGGCCAGATAGCGCAACGTCGCCTCATCCACCGAAAAGAACCCGATCGTGGCGCCATATTCCGGCGCCATGTTGGCCGCCGCCGCGCGCATCCCCACGCTCAGCCCCGCCAGCCCCGGCCCGTGGAACTCAACGAACGAACCGACCACGCCCATGGCGCGCAACTCCGCCGCCACATGCAGCGCCAGATCGGTCGCCAGCGCGCCATGGGGCAGGGCGCCGGTCAGGCGCACGCCCACCACCTCGGGCAATTTCAGCGGCATCGGGTGGCCGAGCATCGCGCTTTCCGCCTCAAGCCCCCCGACCCCCCAGCCGAGCAGCCCCAGCGCGCCGATCATCGGGGTATGGCTGTCGGCGCCGATCATGGTGTCTGGGATGGCGAGCTGGGCGCCGTCGTGCAGAATTTCCTCCGCCACCGTCGCGAGGTGTTCGAGGTTGATGGTGTGCAAAATCCCCGTCCCAGGCGGGAACACCGTCAGGCGTGGAAGCGCCGCGTCCGCCCATTTCAGGAACCCATAGCGTTCGCGGTTGCGCGCCAGCTCAGGCGCCACATTCCACGCCATCGCGTTCGCGGTCCCGAACCGGTCGGCGGCCAGCGAATGGTCCACCGACACCGCAACCGGGCACAGCAAGTCGAGCGCGCCCGGATCCGCCCCCATCGCCGCCGCCCGGTCGCGCATCGCCGCCAGATCGACCAGCGCGGGCACGACGGTGGTGTCGCGCATCAGCACTCGGCGCGGGGCGAAGGCGATCTCGGCGCCGGTGTCAGGCCAGCGAAGGATCGCTGCGGCGTCCGCCTCCGCCCCGGCGCGCAACGCAGTCTCCAGCAAAATGTGAAACGTATAGGGCAGGGCGCCCAGCCGCGCCCCCGCAGGTTTGCGCATATCAACATGCCGCCACCCGGCGGTCGTGGCGATGGCGGGGCGGCGGGGCATGGCGGATCCTTTGATCGGGGGGGTGCGGCAAGGGTTGCGGGGGTTGGCGGCGCAAGTCAAGGCAAACGGCATTTCGCCGTGTATAAATGCAATTTTGCTCGCACACGCAGAGCGAATGCTGCGTCGCACTGTGTTTGGTCGGGGGATAATGCAATCAGGGGGGCGGTGCGGCGCCGGTGGACCTCGGGCGGTTTCTTGGCTAACCACAGTGCAGGCACCGGAGACGCGAGATGACCGAGCACCGCCGCGCCGCGCGCACTCAAACCCTGCACGCGCTGCTGGCCCGACAGATCATGGACCATGTCCGCGACCGACAGGTTCCCGCGGGCGCGCACCTGTCGGCGCAAGAGCTGGCGGATGAACTCGGGGTGTCCCGCTCTCCGATCTTGCAGGCGCTGCGGCTGCTGGCGGAACAGGGGCTGGCGCGCCATGCGCCCCGCCGTGGGTTCTTTCTGACCGAGGCGCCGGACGCGGCGCCCCTGTCCTCGCCCGCCCGGGATGCTGGCGCCGACGCCTATTTCCGCATTGCCGAGGACCGCCTGTCGGGCGCGCTGCCTGACACCGTGTCCGAGGCGCTGCTGCGCGAGCGATACGCGCTGTCACAGGCCGAGCTTCAGTCTCTGCTGACCCGCATGGTCCGCGAAGGCTGGATTGAGCGGCGCAAGGGCTATGGCTGGCGTTTCTCAGCGGTGCTGACCACCGCTGACGCGTTGGTGCAGACCTATCGCCTGCGGGCGGCGCTGGAACCGGCGGCGTTGCTGGAGCCGACGTTCAGCATCGATGGCGCGACGCTGGATCGCCTTGCTGCCATCGAGAAGCGCCTGCTGGACGGAGAGATCGAGACCGCGTCCTCGGACGCGCTATACGACCGGGGCGTCGCGTTTCATGAAACGCTGGCGCGGGCCAGCGGCAACCCGTGGATGTTCGACGCCCTGCACCGGGTCAACCAAGTGCGGCGGCTGCTGGCCTATCGATCCATGGGCGATCGTCAGCGCTACTATAAGCAATGCGCCGAGCATCTGGAGATCATCGATCTGATCCGCCGCGGCCGAAATGACGAGGCCGCGGTGGCGATGCGCCATCACCTCGGCACCGTGATCGTGAACCTGCAGGAGATCGCGCCGCTGCTGACCGGCGGGCCGGGTCGCTAGGGGGGGGGCTGTCAGGGGCGGCCAGGGCGCAGGCGTCGTCAACCCGGCGTCGCCGCCAGCCCGTGCAGGATCAGGTCGATATGGGCCTCTAGGAACGCCTCGCGCGGGATCGGATCGAACGGATCGAAGGTGGTCCGCCAGATCGTCGCCATCAGCGCCGGCGCGACCACGATCATCGGCAGGCGGGCGGCGGGGCCGTCGCGCAATTCGCCCCGCGCCACCCCGCGGGCGATCACGCCCGATAGCAGCGCGCGGCCCTTGGCGATGATCTGGCGGTGATACGCCTCGGCGATGTGCGGAAATCGCGGCCCTTCGGCGATGATGATCCGCAGCAGGGCTTGCACGTCGGGCTCATGCATCTTGGCGTGCAGCCGCGTCACGATCAGCCGCAGCAGGTCCGCGCTGCTGCCGGGCCATGCGGCCAGCGCGTCCGCCAGATCGGCCAGCGTGGGCGTGAGCCGCGAGGTGAGGGCCGCGTCGAACAGCGCCTCTTTGCTGTCGAAATAAAGATAGATCGTGCCCTTGGAGATGCCCGCTCGCTTCGCCACCGCCGACAGCCGCGCGCCCGCGAACCCCGCTTCGGCGAACTCCGCCAGCCCTGCGTCGAGGATCTCCGCCGGGCGGGCGTCTTTGCGGCGGCGGTGGCCTGGCTTTGGGCCGGGCGGTTGGCTGGGCGGTTGGCCGGGCCGCTTGCGGGGGCGCTTGGGGGGTGGCGGCGGAGGTGTGGCGTCGGGCATCTTGCGGGGTCTCCTCAGGGGTGTTACTAACTCGGTAGTCAGTAAGTTGCAACAGGCGACCATCGGCCCCGTGCGCCTCGGGCGCGCCGGGTCGCTCAGGAAGGCCATAGCGATGCGCGCACCTGCGACGCCCACCACCGCTGCCACCCCCTCGGCCCCAACCTCCGCCCCAACCTCCGCCCCTGCGGACCCCGACGGCGCGCTGCCGCTGCTGGTGGTGTCCCGGGCGCCCGCCGAAGATGTCGGCGCGCCGCCCCTTGGGGCGCAGCCCGCATGGCGCGGGGCGCTGCGGCGCGCGCAATGGATTCCGGTGGCGATGGCGCTGGTGGCGACCGGAGGGGTCGTGGGCCTTTATTTCCAGCCGCCTGGTCTGCAATTCGTAATGCGAACGCTGGGGCTGGCGCCGGGGGCGGGCACGTCCTCCCCCATCGCGGTGCCGGCGCCGCAGCGGGTGGTCGCGGCGCCTGCGCCCGCCGCCCCGCAAGACGTGGTCGGCCTTGGCGTGCTGGCGCCGCGGGGTGAGGTCGCGACCATCGCCCCCCCATACGGCGCCGGGGATGCCCGGATCGAGACGCTGCTGGTGCGCGAAGGCGATCTGGTGGCCGCGGGCGACCGGCTGGCGATCTTGGACAATGCGGCGACCTTGCAGACCTCGCTGGCGGTGGCGCGGGCGGAACTGGCGTCGCGCGCGGCATCCTTGGCGCAGGTCCGCGCCGACGTCGCCGCCAGCCGCGACGAGGCGCGGTCCTCTCTGGCGCGCGCCGAGGCGGCGTCGCGCAACGCGGGCCTTGAGTATGAGCGCAGCGACGCCCTGCGCGCCCGCGGGGCGCTTGCCGCCGCCGCGCTCGACAGCGCCCGGACGGCGATGGAGCAGACCGTCCAAGACGTCGCCCGCGCCCGCGCTACCTTGGCGCGCTATGACTATGCCGACCCGGACGCGCAGCCCGACGTGGTGGTCGCGGCCCGTGCGCTGACGGGCGCCGAGGCAGGCGTGGCGCAGGCCGAGGCCGCGGTGGCGAAATCGGTGGTGGTGGCGCCGCGGGCGGGAACGGTGCTCGATATCCTCGCGCGGCCCGGGGAAAAGCCGGGGGCGGCGGGGATCATGACGCTTGGCGACATCGACGCGATGACCGCCGAGGTCGAGGTCTATCAGGCCCATATCCGCGACGTGGCGCTCGGCGCCGACGTCACCCTGCGCGCCGATGCGCTGCCAGAGCCGCTCAATGGCACGGTCGCGCGGATCGGGCTGTCGGTGGCGCGCCAGTCGCTGACCGACCCGTCCCCCGCCGCCAACACCGACGCACGGGTGGTGACGGTCTATGTTGATCTGACCCCGGCCTCGGCGGCGGTGGCGCGGGGCTTCACCCATTTGCAGGTCACCGCGCGGATCGCCGGGGCGGCGCGGTGAACCGCGCCATGGTGGCGCTGCTGACGCTGATCTTGGGGCGGATGCCGATCGGCTGGCTGCAGCTGTCGCACAACCGCGGGCGGCTGGCGGTGGCGCTGGGCGGCGTAGTGTTCGCCAATGTGCTGATCTTCATGCAGCTCGGCTTCATGGGCGCGCTGATTGAAAGCATCCGCATGCCCTATGCCATCATGAACGCCGATCTGCTGATCACCGCGTCGGACGCGAACACGCTGCTCGATGGCGGGCCGCTGCCGCGCGCGCGGATGTATGAGGCGCTGGGGGTTCCCGGCGTCGCCTCTGCCACCGCGGTGCATCACGGGCGGCTTGATTGGAAGCAGCCGGATGGGACGGTGCGGGGCCTCGATGTGTTCGGGATCGACCCGTCGTCCCATGCGTTTTCGCAGCCGGGGATCGAGGCCGCCGCCGACCGCCTGACCGAGGCCGACACCGCCGTCATCGACCGGCGCACCCGCAAGGTCGACCCCGCTATCTTCGACGCCATCGACGCCGGGGACCCGGCAAGCTTTGAGGCGAACCGGCGCACCCTGCGGCTGGTCGGCACGTTCTCGCTTGGCGGCGGGTTCGCCGCGGACGGGTATATGGTCGTGTCGGACCAGACGTTCCTGCGGCTGTTCGCGTCGCGGGCGGCGGGGGCGCCGAACCTGATCTTCGTGCGCGCGGCGCCGGGCGCGGACGTGCTCGCCCTGAAAGCCGCCGTAGGCGCGGCGATGTCCGACCAAGACTCCAAGGTTCGCACCATTCCCGAGGCGCAGGCCGATGAGCAATCATTCCAAACCACCCAAAAGCCGGTCGGCATCGTGTTCGGCTTTGGCGTCGTGATGGGCGCGCTGGTGGGGGTGGTGATCGTCTATCAGGTGCTGTCCACCGACGTGGCCGACCACATGCGCGAATATGCGACCTTCAAGGCGATCGGCTATGACGGGCGGTTCTTTCTGGGCGTGGTGTTCGAAGAGGCCGCGCTGCTGGCGCTGCTCGGCTTCATTCCCGGGTTCTGGCTGTCGATGGGGCTTTATCACCTCGTGCGGCTGGGGGCCGAATTGCCGGTGGAGATGACGGCTCCCCGCGCGCTGGGGGTGCTGGCGGCGACCATGGCGATGTGCGCGGTGTCTGGGGCCATCGCGACCCGGCGGCTGGCGCGGGCCGACCCTGCGGATCTGTTCTGAGATGGCCGCCCCGATCCCCCTCGCCCCGCCCCCCCCTGCGACCATGCCGCCCGCCTGCGGAGCGCGCCCGATCCGGGTTCGCGCCCTGAACCACTGGTTCGGGACGGGCGAGGCGCGCAAGCAGGTGCTGTTCGACATCGACCTGGCCATTGAGCCGGGCCAGCTGATCACCCTGATGGGCGCGTCGGGGTCGGGCAAAACCACGCTGCTGACGCTGATCGGCTGTCTGCGGCAGGTGCAGGACGGAGAGATCACCCTGATGGGCGCCCCGCTTCATGGCGCCCCTGAGGATACCCTGGTGCGCTGCCGCCGCCGGTTGGGGTTCATCTTTCAGGCCCATAACCTGCACGAAAGTCTGACCGCGATGCAGAACGTGCAGATGGGACTGGCGGTGCATGGCCGCGCCGCAATGAAGAACGCGGATGCCGCGGCGGCGCATCTGCTGGGGATGCTGGGGCTGGGGGATCGGCTGCAGTACCTGCCCGCCAACCTGTCGGGCGGGCAAAAGCAACGGGTCGCGGTGGCGCGCGCGCTGATCGGCAACCCCAACGTGATTTTGGCGGATGAACCGACGGCGGCGCTTGATAAAGACAGCGCGCGCGATGTGGTGGCGCTGCTGCGCCGCCTTGGGGCCGCGCGGGGGACGACGACGCTGATGGTCACCCACGACCCGCGGATCACTGAGATGGCCGACCGGATCGTAACGATGGAGGACGGGCGGATCGTCGACGCCTGATCGCGCGGGCGGGGATATGCGGCGATCGGGTCGGACACCCCCCGAACCATCTAAACAAGCTTGCCGATTATATCCTCGCCGCATCGCGTGATCCTGCCGAGGCGCCCCGCCCCGTGCCAGCGGAGCTCGCCCCCGCGTGATATCATTCACACCGTGCGCGATTTTCTGTAAACGCCGGGGAAATTGCGAAAGGGGGACCCGCCATGACAGCCCCCGTTTCGGCCCTCGCCCCCGTTTCGGCCCCCAGCCCCAAACCCGCCCCCAAACCCGCGCTGGTGATCCGCGCCCATGCCGCTGACTTCGTCTGGCGCTGTGGTGGCGCGATCGCGCAGCACGCCACCCTTCGCTATGCCGTCACCGTCGTCTGCCTGTCATTTGGCGAGCGCGGGGGAAACGCCAAGCTCTGGAAGCTGCCCGGTATGACCGAGCAAAACGTCAAGGACGCCCGCCGCCGAGAGGCCGAGCGCGCCACCGAGGCGCTGGGCGTCCACGATCTGGTGTGCATGGATCTGGGCGACTATCCGCTGGAGCTGACGCGCCCGGACAAGCACGCGCCGGTCGACGTGATCCGCAAGGTGCCGCCGCGCTTCATACTCAGCCATTCGACCTATGACCCTGATAACACCGACC
>JBLIKI010000037.1:0-17541 GCA_047636235.1 Paracoccaceae bacterium
GGATTTTATTTCTCAAAAGGCGCCTGACGCCACCAATATCTTGGTGGAGTATTGGAATTTTGGTTTCAACAAATAACTTGATACCAACGGAGATATGGTGTCGCCCACCAACACGTGGACGCACCAGTTGAGCCGGCTCGGCGCCGAGCCAAGCGACGTGCCGCTGCCGGCCGCTCTGCCGATGATGCTGGTCGGTCTCGTGAGGCTGACGGCGGTTGCTCGTCGCCGCGCGAAACGAACCGCAACCCGGCCGCGGACCCCACCCTTTCACTCAAGAACGGAAAAAGGGTCGCGATCAGGGCGACCCTTATGCATGTCGGCGCCGCATGACCGAGAACGCCGCGTGCCGCTCCGGATGAGTGTTTCAACCGCGCGGGGCGGCTGTTTGCGCGAACCCAAGGGAAAGTCGCGCGTGTCCCCGACAGGGGTATGTCTTTGATTGCCAGGAAGGGATGATGTGGCGCGGTTGACGGGGCTCGAACCCGCGACCCCCGGCGTGACAGGCCGGTACTCTAACCAACTGAGCTACAACCGCGCGGTCATCATCCGCCAGACGATCGGGACATGGGGGGCGAGTGGCGCGGTTGACGGGGCTCGAACCCGCGACCCCCGGCGTGACAGGCCGGTACTCTAACCAACTGAGCTACAACCGCAGCTGCGCCGCACCCCCGTGTCCCGGATCGTCTGGCGTGCCGCGGTTTCTAAGGGCAGCGCGGGGGGGCGTCAAGCGTCTTTCATGAAGGTTTTCCGGCGCCCGCACGCATTTTTCCCACGCGCCCCGCGGCTTTGCCGCAATTGCGGCGAAACCGGCGGATTTCGTGCGATCCCGAGCCGATTTCGCGGTGCGCCCGATGGTCTGCGCCGCGGCGCCGTCCGCCGCGCTCCTTTTCCCACGCAGCGCGGGGGACTAGGTAGACCCCATTGAAGCTCCCGCGCCGCGACGGCCGATGTCCGGCATCAAAGGAAAAGCCGATGCTCGCCGATTTGCTGGCTCTGTTTCAGGGCGGCTCCCGCCACGCCGCGCTGCGCCCTGACAACGCGCGGCTCGCGCTTGCCGCGCTGATGGTGCGGGTCGCGCGGTCCGACGATGATTTCTCCGCCGAGGAACGCGGCGCGATTCTGCGTGAGCTGATGCGCCGCCACGCCCTGCCCCGCGCCGAGGCGAGCGCCCTGCTCGCCGAGGCCGAGCGCGCCGAGGCGATCGCCCCCGACACCGTGCGATTCACTCGTCTGCTGAAGGACGCGGTCGCCTATGAGGACCGGATCGACGTGATCGAAGCGCTGTGGCGTATCGTTCTGGCCGACGGCGTCCGGGCGGCGGATGAGGACGCGCTGATGCGCCAGATCGCCCCCCTTTTGGGCGTCATGGACCGCGACAGCGGGCTGGCGCGCCAGCGGGCCAGCGATGCGGTCGCCAGCGACATCGACTGAGGCCCCCTTGCCAGCGCCCCCCGGCGCGGCCACCCTGCGCCACCCCTTTGATCGCCCCGGAGCCCCCATGACCCACGCCGCCCATCTGCCCGCCGTGCTCGACCGCATCGACGCTGATCAGGACGCCTCGCTCGATCGGCTGATGTCGCTGCTGCGGCGGCCGTCGATCTCGACCGATCCGGCCTATAAGGCCGATTGCGCCGCCGCGGCCGAGGTGCTGGCCGAGGATCTCCGATCGATGGGCTTTGACGCCGCGACGCGGCCCACGCCCGGCCATCCGATGGTGGTGGCGCACAGTCCTGACGTGGGGGGCCCTGACAGCGCCGGGCCGCATCTGCTGTTTTATGGCCACTATGACGTGCAGCCGGTCGATCCGCTCGACCTGTGGGACCGCCCGCCGTTCGAGCCGCAGGTGGAGACCCGCGCTGACGGGTCGCGCCTGATCCGCGGGCGTGGCACGGCGGACGACAAGGGCCAGCTGATGACGTTCCTCGAGGCGTGCCGCGCCTGGAAGGCGGTCGCCGGGTCGCTGCCGTGCCGGGTGTCGGTGCTGCTGGAGGGGGAGGAGGAATCAGGCTCGCCGTCCCTCGTGCCGTTCATGCAAGCGAATGCGGAGGAGCTGAAGGCCGACTTCGCCCTGATCTGCGACACCGGGATGTGGAACGCGACGACCCCGGCGATGACCACCATGCTGCGCGGGCTGATGGGCGACGAGGTGACGATCACCGCCGCCAATTGCGACCTGCACTCGGGCGCCTTCGGGGGGGCGGCGCGCAACCCGATCCATGTGCTCGCCTCCGTGATCGCCAGCCTGCATGACGACCAAGGCCGCGTGGTGCTGCCCGGCTTCTATGACGGCGTGCCGGAGATTTCCGACGATCTGGCCCGCCAGTGGGAGGCGCTCAATTTCAGCGAGGCGGATTTCCTCGGCGATGTCGGCCTGTCGATCCCTGCGGGAGAGGCCGGTCGCTCCGCGCTCCATTCCATCTGGGCGCGCCCGACGCTCGAGGTGAACGGCATCGCCGGGGGCTATGCCGGGGCGGGCTTCAAGACCGTGCTGCCGGGACAGGCGCGGGCCAAAATCTCCTGCCGCTTGGTCGGGGATCAGGACCCCCACGCGATCCGCGCCGCCCTTCGCGCGCATGTCGAGGCGATGCTGCCCGCCGATTGCACCGCCACCTTCCACCAGCATGGCTCCTCGAAGGCCTGCGTGATGGACGTGACGGCGCCGGAATTCGAGGCCGCGCGCCAGGCCCTGTCGGACGAATGGGGGACCGAGGCGGCGTTCATCGGCTGCGGCGGGTCGATCCCGATCGCTGGGCATTTCCAGAAGCTGCTAGGGATGCAGTCGATGCTGATCGGCTTCGGGCTGGAGGACGACCGCATCCATTCCCCGAATGAGAAATACGAGATGGCGAGCTTTCACAAAGGCGCGCGGTCTTGGGCGCGAGTGCTCGCGGCGCTGAGCGCCCGGGGCTGAGCGCTGCCAGTCCCAGGCGGGTCGGGCGCAGGCCTGACCGCCCGGCGGCACGCGCCGGGCCGCAGATCCGCGGGCTTGGGCGATCGACACCTGTTCCATCGACGCCACAGCGCCCCAATAGCTGCTTCATGACTGTTAAAAGTTGAATAAAACCCGGCCGCAGTCTAACTCTACTTGATTATCGCCGATCGCGGCGGAATAGGTTTATGAAAGATCGCCATTAAAAAACTGCTTGGCTTGTTTTGCGGCGTCGCCGTCTTGGCGATCGCGACGGCCCCGGACTCCGCGACCGCCACCACGATCGCGTATCGCTCGTTCGAGCAAAATCCGTCACAGGCGCAGGTCGAGGCGGTGATCAACCCCACCGGCGAGACGCTGGCCTATCTCGGGTCCGACGCCGCATTCACTGCGCTGGACCTCGGCGCGACCGACATTCTGATGATCGACTATGACTCAGCCAGCCTGTCCACCGCCCTTAGCGCGAGACTGGGCGAGATCGAAGCCTTCGTTCGCGGCGGCGGCGCGCTGATTCTGCACGATTGGCGCACCGCCAGCGGGACGTTTTCAAATCCGATGCTGTTCGGCCTTGCGGCGCTGAGCTATGGCGAAGACAGCACCACTGACGTGTCGATCATCGATGCGGCGTCGCCGATCGTGGACGGTCCGTTCGGCACGCTGACCGCCACAAGCCTCGATGGCGGCAACAGTTCGGTTCATACCGCGGTCAATGCGGCGAGCCTGCCCGGCTCGGTGACGGCGGTTCTGGGCAACGCGTCCGCCAGCAACGTGACCGCGTTCCATTATGACCTGGACGCGGGCTGGATCTATTGGGCCGGGATGCCCCTCTCCTGCTACACGAAGCAAAATTGCAACAATCCCCCGAGGGACGCGTTCAACGACGTCTACACGCCGAACCTTATCGCGTTTGCAAGCGCCTCCGTCAGCGACGTTCCGCTGCCAGCCTCGCTCCCGCTGCTCGCGGTCGCGGCCGCCGGGCTTGCCGGGATCGCGCGCAAACGCCGCAAAGCCGCCTGATCGCGGTCGGCGTGGGGGGGCTGCGCGGAGGGGCGCAGTCCCCATATCAGCCCGCGCCCGGCCCCGCCGCATCGCGATACACCGCCAACGTGGCGCTGAGCATGGCGCCGAGGCTGAATTCCGCCGCCACTCGGGCGCGGCCTGCCGTTCCCATCGCCTCGGCGGCCTCAGGGCTCAGCGTCAATGCGGCCTGCATCGCGCGGGCCAGCGCGGGGGCGTCGCCGGGGGGGATCAGCCAGCCGGTCTGCCCATCCGCCACCGTCTCACACGCGCCGCCATGGTTCGTGGCGATCACCGGACGCTCCATGGCCTGCACCTCGGCGGCGACACGCCCGAACGCCTCGGGCTGGGTCGACGCGCTGACCCCCGCCGCCGACAGCTTCAGCGCGGCGGCCATGTCATCACAGCCGCCGCCCAGCCGCGCGACCTGCGACAGGCCCGAGGCCTCGATCTTGCCCGCCAGTTCGCGGCCATAGGCGCTGTCGATGTCGTCGCCGATCATCAGGCACAGAAAATCCTCGGCCCCGCGCAGATCGCGCAGCAGGCGGGCGGCCTCGATGAACACCTCCTGGCCCTTCCAGCGGGTCAGGCGGCCCGGCAGCGCAATCACCGGACGGGGGTTTTCGTCCAACCCCCAGCGGCGGATCAGTTGCGCGATGCGCTGGTGGGATACCGCGGCGGGATCGAACGCCGCCATGTCGACGCCGCGATGGATCACCCGGACGTTGCGCGCGAACGGGTGCTGGGCGGCGATCACCTGCGCCACATGATGCGACACCGCGATCACGATCCGCCCCCGCGCCATCACCGAATTATAAAGGCGCTTGCCGGGAAACCCCTCGGAATGCACGCCGTGATAGGTGGTCACGAACGGCGTCCCGGTCAGCTTCGCGGCGCGCAGCCCCGCCCAGGCGGGCGCGCGCGATCGGGCATGAATCAGGTCCACCCCTTCTTCGCGCACGATTTGCGCGATCCGCCGGGCGTTGGACAGAATCGCCAGCGGGGATTTGGCGCCGACATCCATCGCGATCAGCCGCCCCCCCGCGCGGTCGAGCCGGGGGGCCAGCCGCCCGCCACGGCTGGCCACCAGCGCGCGCCCGCCAGCCTCGACGATGGCGCGGGCGACGTCGACGGTACCGCGCTCCACCCCGCCTTGATCCAGCGCGGGGACCAATTGCAGCACGGTCATCGGGCGGCCGCCGGCGTTGACCAGGGGCGCCCCGCCGCCCATCGCCCCCGCTCGCCCGTCCGAGGGGGCGTAGACATGTCGCGCCCACGCGGCCATCATTGCTCGTCCCAAAATCTCATCCCGGATTGCCGAACCTGCCATGACCGATGTCTCCGCCCTCGCGCCCGAATGCCTAATCACGTCCGATGGCCGCAAGATCGCTTATCACAAGCTGGCAGGCGCACGCGACGGGCGCGCGCCCGACATCGTATTTCTGGGCGGATTCAAATCCGACATGACCGGAACCAAGGCCGTGGCCTTGGAGGAGTGGGCCCGCGCCCGCGGCCTCGGGTTCCTGCGCTTCGACTATACCGGGCATGGCGCGAGTTCCGGCGCGTTTCTGGACGGCTGCATCGGGGATTGGGCGCGCGACGCCGCCGATGCGGTCGCGGCGCTGACCACGGGGCCGGTGATTCTGGTCGGATCATCGATGGGCGGGTGGATCTCGTTGCTGCTGGCGCGCGCCTCGGCGGCCGATCACGGCCGCGTGGTCGGGCTGGCGACCATCGCCGCCGCTCCCGATTTCACCGCCGACGGGATGGAAAGCGCCTTCAGCGACGCCCAGCGCGCCGAGATGACCGCCACCGGGCGGATCGAGCTGCCCTCGGAATATTCGGACGAGCCCTATGTGATCACCGCCCGGTTGATCGAGGATGGCCGGAACCATCTGGTGCTGCGATCACCGCTGGCGCTGCCGATCCCGGTGCGGATGATGCAAGGGACCGCGGACACCGACGTGCCGATGGACCGCGCGCTGACCCTGCTGGCGCATATCGACAGCCCCGATTTGCGGCTGGAGCTGGTCAAAGGCGCCGACCACCGCTTTTCCGGCCCGCGCGAACTGGCGATCCTGGCCCGCTCCATGGATGAATTGGTCGAAGCGCTTGAAGGATAGACCACCCTGCAGGGCCTGATTTTCACGCCGATCCCTTGGATCGACCGCATCAAGGCCGCGGCGCGCGTGGCCTTGGCGCAAAGCCGGGCCCTCACGACCGCCATCGCGCCGTGCCTTGTCGCCGCGCGGGTCACGTGGCCGCCGATGACAGATGCGCACGTCCTGCGGGCGTTGATCGCCACCGCGCTGTCGCCGTTCTTTGCGATCCGCCATCGGCGCTGGCAGGCGCGCCCTTCGGCGGAGCAGGCGGCGCCGCCGCGCGTGCGCACGGTCACGCGCAACCTCAGCCGCCGTGCGGGCCGCCCCCCCCGTTTCGCATCTGCGGAATCGCGCCATCCGTTCAGGTTCATTGAGTAAAACGGTTGCCCGCCCCGTCGCCAAAGGCCATGCTCGGCCCAACTTGCACGCGCTTGGCCTTTGCAGGGTTTCGGGGGAATGCCTATGCCGGCGGCCAAACCGCTACTGACGGTCGAGGGACTGTCCATCGCGTTCGGACGCGGCCGCGACGCCGCCTCCGTGGTCGAGGACGTGTCGTTCTCGCTCCGTCGCGGGGAAACGCTGGCCATCGTGGGCGAATCCGGGTCGGGCAAGACCGTGACCGGCAAGGCGTTGCTGCGGATATTGCCCAAGGGCGCGCGGATCACCTGCGGCTCGGCTATCCTGTCGGGCGCGAACGGGACTGACATCGACCTGCTGGCGGCCTCGGACAAAGCCTTGCGGGCGATCCGCGGCGGGCGGGTGTCGATGGTCTTCCAAGAACCCATGAGCTCGCTATCGCCCTTGCACACCATCGGCGCGCAGGTGGCCGAGGCGGTGCGCCTGCACACCCCCGAGGTCGGCGACGCGGTCAAAGCCCGCTGCCTGGAAATTTTCAACGATGTCGGCTTTCCCGATCTGGAGCGCGCATGGGAATCCTATCCCTTCGAGCTGTCGGGAGGGCTGCGCCAGCGCGCGATGATCGCGATGGCGATGGTGTGCCGCCCCGAACTGCTGATCGCGGATGAGCCGACCACCGCCCTTGATGTCACCACCCAGGCGCAGGTGCTGGAGCTGATCCGCACGTTGCAGGCCGACACCGGGATGGCGATGATTCTCGTGACCCACGATCTTGGGGTCGTGGCGAACATGGCCGACCAAGTGACGGTGATGCGCCGCGGGCGCGTGGTGGAATCAGGCCCGGTGACACGAGTGCTGCGCGATCCGCGCCATGGCTACACCCGCGCGCTGATCGCCGCCGCGCCGGAATTGCCCGAGGATGGCGGCCGCGTCGGCGGCGCCCCAAAGGACCCGATTTTCTGGGCGCGCGGCCTGTCGAAAACCTATCACGGGCGGCGCCGCAGCTTTGGCGCTCCGGCGCAGGTGGTCACGGCGGTCAAAGACATCGAGCTGACCGTGGGCCGCGGCGAGACGCTGGCGATCGTCGGCGAATCCGGCTCCGGCAAATCCACCGTCGCCAAGCTGATGCTGCGCGCCGAAGAACCCGACCCAGGCGCCATCGTCGGCTTTCGCGGCCGCGACGGGCACGAAGAGGACGTGCTGGCGATGTCCGGCGCCGATCTCAAAGCGTTCCGCCGCCGGGTGCAGATCGTGTTCCAAGACCCCTATGCGTCGCTTTCCCCGCGGATGTCGGTGCTCGACATCCTGACCGAGCCGCTGCGAATTCACGGGCTTGGGGAAAACGCCGCCGACCGGCGCGATCAGGCCGCCGCGCTGATGGTGCGGGTCGGGCTGTCGCCGGACCATCTGCTGCGCTTTCCCCACGCGTTCTCGGGCGGGCAGCGGCAGCGGATCTCAATCGCGCGGGCGCTGGCGCTGAAGCCCGAATTGCTGGTGTGTGATGAGCCGACTTCGGCGCTCGACGTCTCGGTGCAGGCGCAGGTTTTGGACTTGCTGAAGGAACTGCGCGATGAGATGGGGCTGTCTTACCTGTTCATCAGCCACGATTTGACCGTGGTGGCCGATCTCGCGGACCGCGTGGCGGTGATGCGCCGCGGCCGCGTGCTGGAGGAAGGCCCCGCCAGCCTGCTGTTCGTCAACCCGACCCATCCCTATACTCGCGCCCTGATCGCAGCCTCGCCGGAGCCGGACCTTGACCGGCGGCTTGATCTGGCGGCGGTGGCGCGGGGGGCCGGTTCCCCTGATACTTGGGCGGACCCTTGGCGCTATGCCGGGGATGACGCCCCGCCGCTGCGCGAAATCGCGCCCGGCCATTTCGTGAGGTGCGCCGCATGACCATCCACCGCCTCGGCGCCATCCTGTCGCGCGCCGCGCTGGCCGCGATGCTGGCCGCCCCCGCTTGGGCGTTCACGCCGCAAGAAAGCGCGTCGCTCAAACCCGCCGTCGCGTCGGGCGCCCTGCCCCCGGTGGCGGAGCGCGCTACAGCCGAGCCGCTGATCGTCGATCTCGCCGCCCATGGCCGGATGGCCGGGCATCAAGGCGGGGTGCTGCACACGATCTTCACCCGCGCGAAAGACATCCGCTACATGGTCGTCTATGGCTATGCGCGGCTGGTAGGCTTTGACAGCGATTACAATCTGACCCCCGACATCCTGCGCGCCGTGGATGTAGAGGGCGCGCGCCGCTTCACCTTGCACCTGCGCAAGGGCCACCGCTGGTCCGACGGCCACCCCTTCACCACCGAGGATTTCCGCTATTGGTGGGAGGACGTGGCCAACAACCCGATGCTCTCGCCCTCCGGCCCGCCGGAGTTGATGGTGTCGGGCGGCGTTCCGGCGACGGTGACGCTGGTGGATGAAACCACGCTGGTGATCGAATGGCCGACCCCGAACCCGCGGTTCCTGCCCGCGCTGGCGGCGGCACGCCCGCCATTCATCTATCGGCCCGCGCATTACCTGAAGCAGTTCCACGCCGACTACACCGACAAGGCGACGCTAGAACCCCGGCTAGCGGCGACCAAGTCGCGTAACTGGGCGCAACTGCACAACAAAATCGACGAGATGTATAACTTCGACAACCCCGCGCTGCCGACCTTGCAGCCATGGGTCAACGTCACCGACAAGAACGGCCAGCGCTATGTGCTGGAGCGCAATCCCTACTACCACCGCTTCGACACCGCGGGCGTGCAGCTGCCCTATATCGACACCGTCGACGTGGCGATCGCCGCGTCGGGGCTGGTGGCGTCCAAGGTGACGCTTGGCGAAAGCGATCTGCAGGTCCGCAGTCTTGGCTTTTCCGACGCGCCGGTGCTGAAAAAGGGCGAGAAGACCGGCGGCTATGACGTGCATATCTGGCAGAACGGCACCGCGTCGGAAATCGCGTTGTTCCCCAACCTCAACTACACCGACCCGGGCTTTCGCGCGCTGTTCCGAGAGACGGATTTCCGCCGCGCGCTCAGCCTCGGGATCGACCGGCACGCGATCAACAAATCGCTCTATTACGGGCTGGCCAAGGAACGGGCCATGGCGCCGCTCGATCGCAGCCCTTTCTATGATGAGGCGCTCAGCAAGGCCTGGGCCGCCTATGACCCGAAGCGCGCGAGCGCGATGCTCGACGCGCTGGGGCTGGACAAACGCGACGGCGACGGGATCCGCCTGCTGCCCGACGGACGGCGCCTTGAAATCGTGGTCGAAAGCGCCGGGGAACGCGGCATCGAATCCGACGCGATGGAGCTTGTGGCCGAAAGCTGGCGCGACATCGGGGTGAAGCTGATCTATCGCCCCGTGGATCGCGACATCCTGCGCAATTCCGCCTATCAGGGCGCGTCGATGATGCCGGTGTGGTTCGGCTGGAACAACGGGCTGCCGACGCCGGAGGCGCCGCCCTCCGAACTGGCGCCGGTGGATCAGGCGAATTTCTCGTGGCCGATCTGGGGCCAGCATTTCCAGACCAAGGGCGCGGCGGGCGAGGTCCCGGATATGGAGGACCCGCGCCGTCTGCTCGAATTGTTCAATGCCTGGGGGGATGCATCCGACGATGCGGGCCGCGCCGACGCTTGGCGCAAGATGCTGGCGATCCATGCCGATCAGATATACGGGATCGGCTTGGTCAGCGGCGCGCCGCAGCCGGTGGTGGTGTCCAAGCGGCTGCGCAACGTGCCCGTCAAGGCGATCTGGGCCTGGGAGCCCGGCGCGCACATGGGTGTGCACCGCATGGACGAATTCTTTTTCGCCGACTGATCCGCGGGCCGACCGCCAGACCGCACGCTAAAAGACCAGACCGCACGCTAAAAGACCGGGGACCGCGACCACATGGGCGTCTACATCGTCAAACGCATCGGCACGATGGCATGGACGCTATTGCTCGTCAGCATGCTGATCTTCTGGATCGTCAACCTGCCGCCGGGCGACTTTCTGTCGAACCAGATCGCGCAGTTGCGCGCGTCGGGGGAATCCGCATCGGTCGCCAAGGCGGAATTCCTGATGCGGGAATATTCGCTCGATCAGCCGCTGTGGAAGCAATACTTCGTCTGGGTCGGGCTGGCGCCGGGCAACAACGGGTTCTCCGGCATCTTGCAGGGCGATCTCGGGTGGTCGTTCGAATTGGACCAGCCGGTCGGCGGCGTGGTGGCCGAGGCGCTGTGGATGACCATCGCGCTCAACTTCTTCACCATCCTGTTCGTCTATATCGTGGCGCTGCCGCTGGGCGCGATCGCCGCGGTCAAGGCCAACACTTGGATCGACTATCTGGCGACCTTCATCGGCTATATCGGGTTGGCGACGCCGAACTTTTTGCTGGCGCTGATCCTGTACCACAAAGGCGCGCAATGGTTCGGGCTGCCGGTGGGCGGGCTGATGTCCAACGAATTCGTCGACCAGCCGATGACGCTGGCCAAGATGGGCGACATCATGGTGCACATGATCGTGCCGATCATCGTCATCGGCACCTCGGGCATGGCGGCGATGGTGCGGCGGCTGCGCGCCAACCTTTTGGATGAACTGTCAAAGCCCTATGTCACCACCGCCCGCGCCAAAGGCGTCGGGCCGGTGGCGACCATCACCCGATATCCGCTCAGGATGGCGCTGAACCCGTTCGTGGCCGATATCGGCAACCTGCTGCCGAGCCTCGTGTCCGGCTCGGTGCTGGTGTCGTTGGTGATGGGGTTGCAAACCATCGGGCCGATCCTGCTGTCGGCGCTGCGGTCGCAGGATTACTTCCTGTCCGGCTTCATCTTGCTGTTCGTCTCGGCGCTGACGCTGATCGGGATGCTGGTGTCGGATCTGCTGCTCGCGGTGCTCGACCCCCGGATCCGCTTTTCGGGGAGAGGCAAATGACCCCCCGCTTCCCCGCCGCCGAGGGCGATGTCCGCGATCCCGACAGCCACTACGTGTCGGCCGAGCCCTATGATCAGGTCGCCGACCTGCAAACGCTGGACCGCAAGGATCTGGACGCCTCGACCACCGTGCTGATCTGGCGGCGGTTCCGGCGCAACAAGCTGGCGGTGCTGTCGCTTGCGTTCCTGCTGACGATCTACCTCGCGCTTCCGTTCGCGGGGATGCTGTCGCCCTATGACCCGGCGGAGCGGAACACCGACGCGATCTACGCCCCGCCGCAGGACATCGACTGGTTCGCCCACGGCCATATCGCCGTGACCTATCCGATGGAAAGCACCATCAACATGGAGACGTTCCAGCCCGATTTCGTGTCGGACATGGACGATCCGCGCCCGGTGCGGTTCCTGACCGGGTGCGGCGGCGAATATCGCCTGCTGCTGCTGATTGAGACCAATTTCCGGGTGTTCTGCCCGCCTGAGGGCGCGACCCTGTACATCTGGGGCGCCGACCGGCTGGGCCGCGACATGTTCAGCCGGATCGTCCATGGCGCGCAGCTGTCGCTGACCGTGGGGCTGATCGGGGTCGCGATATCCTTCAGCATCGGCATGGTGCTCGGCGGGGTTGCGGGCTATTTCGGCGGCTTCATCGACAGCGCGGTGCAGCGCGCCATTGAGATCTTCCGCTCGATGCCCGAACTCCCGATCTGGCTGGCGCTGTCGGCGGCGATTCCGCCGAACTGGGGGCCGGTGTCGGTGTTCTTCGTGATCTCGGCCATCCTCGGGCTTTTGGATTGGCCGGGGCTGGCGCGTGCGGTGCGATCCAAATTCCTGAGCCTGCGTGAGGAAGACTATGTGCGCGCGGCGGAGTTGATGGGCGCATCGACCACCCGGGTTATCGGCGCGCATATGATGCCGAATTTCATGAGCCACCTCGTCGCCTCCGCCACTCTGTCGATCCCGAGCATGATCTTGGGCGAGACGGCGCTGTCGCTGCTCGGCCTCGGGCTGCGCCCGCCGGCGGTCAGCTGGGGGCTGATGCTGAATGACGCGCTGGATCTGACGGCGGTGGAGATTTACCCGTGGCTGCTGACGCCGATGATCCCGGTGGTGCTGGTGGTGCTGGCGTTCAACTTCCTCGGCGACGGCTTGCGCGACGCACTGGACCCATATTCATGACCTTGCGCATCGCGCAGATCACCGACAGCCATGTGACGCCCGCGGGCGCGCTGTGGAAGGGACGGGTCGACGGCGGGGCGCTGCTGGCGCGGGCGGTGTCGCGGCTCAACGCCATTGGCGTCGATCTGGTGGTGCACACCGGCGATCTGACGGACCGCGGCGACGATGCGTCCACCGCCCGCGCGGCGGCGATCCTGTCGGGGCTTGAAGCGCCGCTCAGGGTGCTGCCGGGCAACCATGACGACCGTGCCGCGCTGCGCCGCCATCTGCCGGGCGCCGTGCCGTCATCGGGCGAGTTCCTGAATTGGGCCGAAGACCATGACGGCCTGCGGGTCATCGGCCTCGACACCTTGTGGGACGGCGAGACGGCGGGGCGGATCTGCCCCGCGCGCCGCGACTGGCTGGCCGGAGCGCTGTCGGGCGCGCCCGCGTTGATCTTCGCGCACCACCCGCCCTGCGCGATGGGCCTGCCGTTCATGGATGGCTGGCCGCTCGACGGGTCCGAGGCGCTGGCGGGCGTGCTTGCGGGCCGCCATGTCCTGCGGATCGCCTGCGGCCATGTCCATTGCGCGGCGGAGCGGCATTGGGCGGGAACGCTGGTCGCCGCCTGCCCCGCGCTGAACGTCGCGATCCCGCTCGATGCCGACCGCACCGCCCCGCTGGGGTTCATGCTGGAGCCTCCGGCGATCCGCCTGCACGACTGGGACGACGCGCTGGGGCTTAGGGTGCAGACCGTGCCGCTGGACCCCGCGCCCGGTCCGTTCTTTTGGTTCGACCCGCGCGAGGACTGATTGTGGCTGGACATCGTGGCGCGCAGCCCCACGTTTCCGTGTCCGAACAGCGCGGCTGAGGAGGCGGACATGCGATTTGTAGCGATGTGGGCGGTGGCGCTGGCGGTGATGGTGATCGGCGACGCGGCGATGCTCACGGCGGTGATCGCGCCATTCGTCGAGGCCCGGGTCGGCGACCTGATGCTGACAGCCCCGCGGCTGGATGCGGCAGCGTTCTTCTACGTGCTCTATCCCCTTGGGATCGTTCATTTCGCCGCCATGCCGGGGCTGCGGGCGGGCAGCCCGGCGGTGGCCGCGGGTCAGGGCGTGCTGGCGGGCCTGTTCGCCTATGGCACGTATGAGGCGACCAACCTCGCCACCCTGATCGGCTGGGAATGGTCGATGGTCGCGCTCGACATGGCGTGGGGCGCGGTGCTGACGGCGGCGGCGGCGGCGCTGGCCGCATGGGCGGGGCTGCGCGTCGCCAAGGCGCGATAGCGGCGATGCGCCGCTTGCATCGCGCCGGTCGCGGCGCACGACCCTGTCTATGATCGTCGCCCCCCCATTGCTACGCATCCGCGGCGCGCGGCGCGCCTATGCCACGCCGCAGGGGCCGATCATGGTGCTCGACGGCGTGGATCTTGACCTTGCGCGCGGCGAGACTCTGGCGCTGACCGGCGAATCCGGCAGCGGGAAAAGCACGCTTCTGCACTTGATCGCGGGGCTCGACGCCGCCGACGCCGGATCGATCCAGGTCGAAGGCGCCGAGGTGACCGCCATGGGTGACGCCGCCCGCGCCCACCTGCGCCGCGACCGGATCGGCATCGTGTTCCAACAATTCAACCTGATCCCCAGCCTCAGCATCGGGGCCAACCTGTCGTTCCAGGCGCGGCTGGCGGGGCGCGAGGATGCGGCGTGGAGCGCAGAGCTCGCCGCCCGCCTCGGCCTGTCGGACCTGCTGGACCGCTGGCCTGAGCAAGTGTCGGGCGGCCAGCAGCAGCGCGCCGCGATCGGGCGCGCGCTGGCCGCCCGCCCGGCGCTGGTGCTGGCGGACGAACCCACTGGGAATTTGGACGAGGGCAGCGCCGACGAGGTGATCGCGTTGCTGCGCGATCTCGCCGCCGGGGCCGGGTGCGGGCTGCTGATGGTGACCCACTCCGCGGCGCTGGCCGGGCGGCTCGATCGCCGGGTGCATCTGCGGGCCGGGCGGCTGGCGGACCCGGGCGCATGACCTTTCTCACCGCGCTTTTGACGTTGCTGAGCCATTGGCGCCGCCGCCCGGGGCAGTTGGCGGCGCTGATCGTCGGGCTGATGGCGGCGACGGCGCTGTGGTCCGGGGTGCAGGCGCTGAACGCCGAGGCCCGCGGCAGCTACGCCCGCGCCGCGGCCACGTTTTCCGGCGCCGGGCTGGCCTCGTTCGCGGCGGCGGATGGCGGCACGATGCCCGATGCCGCGTTCGGGGCGCTGCGCCGCGGCGGTTGGAATGTGTCGCCGATGATCGACGGGCGCGTCGAAGCGGGCGGGCGCACGCTGCGGGTGCTCGGGATCGATCCGGTCAGCCTGCCGCCCTCGACAGGGCTGACCTTCGAGGCGGGGAACGGCGCGGCCGATCCGGCGGCGTTCTTGCGCCCGCCGTGGCGCGCGCTGATTGCGCCGGAAACCGCCGCTGAGCTGGGCGTGGCCGATGGCGACGTGATCGGCGCCCTGCCGCCCTTGATCCTGTCGGACGCCGCCGCGCCGGGCCTGCTGGTCATGGACGTCGGCGCCGCGCAGGCGCTGCTGGGCCGCGCGGGGCGAATCGACCGTCTGCTGATCGCGCCGGGCGCCGAGGACGCCGCCCTGCGCGACCCCTCCGCGCTGGCGGGCATCCCGCTGATCCGGCGCGCGGCGCAGGCCGAGGCGGATCTGGCGTCCCTGACCGAGAGCTTTCATCTCAACCTCAGCGCCTTTGGGATGCTGTCGTTCCTGGTGGGTCTTTTCATCGTTCATGCCGCGATCGGGCTGGCGTTCGAACAACGCCTGCCGCTGATGCGGACCCTTCGCGCCTGCGGAACCCCTGCGGCCACGCTGGCGGGCGCGCTGGCCGCCGAATTGCTGGCCATCGCGCTGATCGCCGGGGTCGCGGGGCTGATCGCGGGCTATGCCATCGCGGGCGCGCTGCTGCCCGACGTCGCCGCCACCTTGCGCGGGCTATATGGGGCTGAGGCGCCGGGCGCCCTGTCGCTATCCCCGGCGTGGTGGGCGGCGGGTCTTGCGATGACGCTGGCGGGGGCGGGCGCGGCGTCGGGCGCCGCGATCTGGCGCGCGGCCCGCCTGCCCGCGCTGGCCATCGCGCGGCCTGAGGCATGGCGCGCCGCGCAGATGCGCACGCTGGCCCGCCAGCGGATCGCCGCGGGGGTTATCGCGGTGGCCGCCGGGGTCGCATGGGCCGTAGCCCCGGGCCTGCTGGCGGGCTTCGCGCTGATGGCAGGGCTGATGCTAAGCGCCGCGCTGCTGCTGCCATCGCTGTTGGCGCTGGCGCTGGACGCGGGCGCGCGGCGGGCGCGCGGCGCGGTGGCGGGCTGGGCCTGGGCGGACGCGCGCCAGCAGATCGGCGGGCTGTCGCTGGCGCTGATGGCGCTGTTGCTGGCGCTCGGGACCAATGTCGGAGTCGGCTCGATGGTCCAAGGGTTCCGCGATGTGTTCCACGATTGGCTCGACGGGCGCTTGGCGGCCGAGGTCTATGTGCAGGTGGCCAACGACGCCGAGGGAGCGCGCCTCGACGCGTGGCTTGCCGTCCGCCCCGAGGTGCTGGAGGTGGAGCTGAGCCACCAAGGCGAGATCGTCCTGCGCGGCGCCCCGACCGAGGTGTTCGGGTATCGCGACGGCCCGATGCTGCGCGCCAGCTGGCCCCTGTTGACTGAAACGCCGGGCGCTTGGGATGCCGTGGCCGCGGGGACCGGCGCGATGGTGTCCGAACAGCTGGCGCGGCGCCTGAACCTCTCGCCCGGCGATGCGCTGACCGTCCCGACGCCGATGGGCGACTGGCCGCTGACGGTGGCGGCGATCTATGCCGATTATGGCAACCCCAAGGGCCAGATCCGCGTCGCCGCCGCCCCGCTGGCCGACCGCTGGCCGGGGCTGGACCGCAGCCGCCGCGGGGTGCGGGTCGCGCCCGTCGACGCGCCCGCGCTGATCGCGGCGGTGCAGGCGGCGTTCAGCCCCCAAGGCGCCCAAGTGCTGGACCAAGCCGCGATCAAAGGCGAAAGCCGCCGGATATTCGAGCGGACCTTCACCGTCACCGCGGCCCTCAACACCCTCACCCTTGGCGTGGCGGGGGCGGCGCTGTTGACCGCGCTGCTGACGCTGGGGACCGCGCGGTTGCCGCAGACCGCGCCGCTATGGGCCATGGGGCTGCCGCGCCGGCGGATCGCGGGGTTGGAGCTGGCGCGCACCGCGGCGCTGGCCTTGCTGACGGCGGCGTTCGCGATCCCGCTCGGGGTGGCGCTGGCCTGGGTGCTGGTGGCGGTGGTAAACCCCGAGGCGTTCGGCTGGCGCCTGCCGCTGCGGCTTTATCCCGCCGACTGGCTGCGGCTGGCGGGGCTGGCGGCGGCGACCGCGGCGCTGGCGTCGCTTCCCTCCGCGTGGCGGCTGGCGCGAACCCCGCCCGCGCGCCTGCTCGCGACCTTCGCGGGAGAGCGCTGATGCGCCGCCCGCCGCGCCTCTCCCCCCCGCTGATCCTGGCGCCGGGCGCGCCTTCGCGCCCCGGGCGGCCGAGCGGGGGGCTCGTCCCCCCGAGGCCGCCCGTCCCCCACGTCGACCGCCGCGCCGCGCTGGCGCTGCTGGCGGGCGCCGCGCTGGCCCCCGCCGCCGCCCGCGCGCAAGGCTTCGCGGGCCTCGGCGCCACAGCCGATGGCTACACGATCCCCGATCCGGCCCGCACCCTTGGCTTCCCCGCCGATCACGGCCCCCATCCGGGGTTCCGGATCGAGTGGTGGTATGTCACCGCCACCCTCCGTGCCCCCGATGGCGCGCCCATGGGCGTGCAGTGGACCCTGTTCCGCCAAGCCATCGCGCCTGATACGTCAGGCGCGGGCGGCTGGGGGGCGGCGGATCTTTGGCTCGGCCATGCGGCGGCGACCTCGGGCGCCACCCACCGCGCGGCAGAGAAATTCGCCCGCGGCGGAATCGGTCAGGCGGGCGTGGTGGCAGGCCCGCCATTCAATGCATGGATCGACGACTGGGCGCTGGCGGGGGGCGATCTGGCAGGGGCGGGCGCGCCGCTGATGCTGGCCGCCTCCGGCCCCGGCTTCGCCT
>JBLIKI010000038.1:0-17532 GCA_047636235.1 Paracoccaceae bacterium
GCTCATCACCGCCCATTGGCCGTTCGTCAGGTCGCTCGGATAGGGGGGAGGGCGCTTGCGGCGGGGCATCGGCATTCGTCTCGTGTTGCGGACCCCGACACCGCACGAATTACAACGCAAACCCCGTGGGAATCCACCTTCTCAAACACGCTCTGAGGTATGGAGGATGAAAAGCGGGTCTTCCGCGTTCATCTCAACCGGCGCGCAGTGGTCCGACACGCGCTCGGCCTCCGCATGATACCAGACGTCGCGGGTGGGATCGAAGGCGACGTCGCCGCCGGTGCGGCGCACCACCAGGCAGCGCACATCCGCGTCGCAGCGTTTCAGCGCCTTGTCGACATTGGCCTTCAGCGGGGTCGCCTTGCCGCCGCGCGGGGCTTCGTCGGCGGTGACCGCCAATTTGGCCCCGGCGCCGTCGATCCGGTCGGCCAGCGCGTCGGCGGAAAAGCCCGCGAACACGATCGAATGCACCGCGCCGATCCGCGCGCAATCCAGCATCGCATAGGCCGCGGCCGGGATCATCGGCAGATAGCGGACCACGCGGTCGCTCTTGCGCGCCCCCATGGCGTGCAGCGCATTGGTGAATTAATTGATCGAATGGTAAAGCTTTTGATAGGTGATGGGCTGGTTGACGCCGGGCTCATCTCTCTCCCAGATAAACGCGGTCTGGTGGGCGCGGGTCGGCAGGCGCCGGTCGACGCAGTTGGCGCAGATGTTGAGCGTGCCGTCCTCGAACCACTTGATCGACGCGTCGTGGGGATCGAACGAGGTGTTCTTGACCTTGGTGTAGGGACGGACCCAATCGAGGGCCTTGCCCTGCTCGCCCCAGAAAGCGTCCGGGTCGTTGATCGAGGAGACATACCTTGCGTCATAGCCGGCGGCGTCGATATGGGCGTTGGCGACGGTATCGGCGCGCGGCGGGAACTGCGCGCGCGGGGCGGCGTCCGAAGCGGGGTTCGACTGGGTCATGTGTTTCGTCCGACATAGCGGCGCGGCATGCGCTCCGGGCCGCTTTGGCGTCCGCTCCCGCCGCCGGGGGCTGGCGCCTGCCTGCCTCTGTTATGGATTTATCTACACAAATTCAGAAAATTGTGCACTAACTATCTCGTAACGTTGTATTTTTTGTAAATTTATTACCCTGCAGATGGTCTCGATTGTCAATAATTTAACTGCCTCCGCATTTCCACCTTGTTTTCAGGGCCCTACGCCCGCCCGGCCTACGTTGCGCAACCTGACGTAGCGCGCGCCGTGCTTTCACAACCTTGTCACTTTGACCGCCGAGGTTCGTGATACAGGTTTGTTATCGCGTTTTTTATCACCGAGGTTGCAATGAACCGTATCAGATTCGCCGTCGCCGCCGGGGCGCTCGCCCTTTCCGCCATCGCCACCTTCGCCCATGGCGCCGAGCCGGTCGAGCCGGTCAATCCGTCCGATCCGGTCAGCGTGCGCGAGCACATGATGAAGAACGTCGGCGCCGCGATGGGCATGGCCGGCAAGATGGCCAAGGGCGAGGCCGCCTATTCCGCCGACACCGCCGTCGCCGCGTTCCGCATCATGAACGCCGCCGCGCTTGGCTTTGGCTCGCAGTTCCCCGCCGGCTCGGGGACTGACGCGAGCGAGGCCTCGCCTAAAATCTGGACCGACGCCGCCGGGTTCGACGCCGCGGTGGTGAAGTTCATCAAAGACACCGAAGCCGCCGTCATCGCCGCGCCGGCGACGCTGGATGCGTTCAAGCCGGTGTTCGGTCAGGTGGCGGGCAACTGCAAAAGCTGCCACGAAGGCTATCGCATCAAAAAGAACTGATCCCGATGCTAGGCTCCGCCCGCACGCGCACCGCGCTGTCGCTGCTTGTCCTCGGGCTGGCGGCGGCGGGGTTTGCGGTGACGGCCCCGCATCCGGCGGGGCCTGAGGCGCTGGCGGATATGACCCGCACCGGCCCGGACGGCCGCGCCGCCCCCGCGCCCGGCTTCATGCCGGACGCGGTCCGCGGCGCGACGCTGTTCGCGGTGGGCGGCTGTACGTCGTGCCACGAAACCCCGCGCGCGGAGGGGGACGCGGCCGACGGCCCGCCTCATCTCGGTGGCGGGCGGCGGTTTGAAACCGCGTTCGGCGTGTTCATCGCGCCCAACATCTCGCCCGACCTCGGCGCTGGGATCGGGGCGTGGACCGATCTGGAATTCTATAACGCCATGACCCACGGCATCGGGCCGGGGGGCGAGCATCTCTATCCCTCGTTCCCATGGATCGACTATGCGCGGCTGACCGCAGGCGACGTGGCGGATTTGCGCGCGCATATCGACACGCTGCCCGCCGTGGCGGCGGCGGCGCCCGAGCATGAGGTCCCGTTCCCGTTCAACATCCGCCGCGGGCTGGGGGCGTGGAAGCTGCTGTTCGCCGACACCTCCGACATCGTGCCCGACGCCGAGCTGTCAGACGCCGCCAGCCGCGGGCGGTTCCTGGTAGAGGGGCCGGGCCATTGCGGGGAATGCCACACCCCGCGCAACGCGCTTGGCGCGCTGGACCGCGGCAATTGGCTGGCCGGGGCGCCCAGCCCCGACGGGCCGGGGCGCGTGCCCGACATCACCCCGCGCAAGCTGACATGGTCCGAGGCTGAGATCGCGTCCTATCTGAAGGACGGCTTCACCCCGACCTATGACAGCGTCGGCGGCGCGATGGTCGAGGTGGTGTCCAACACCGCTCAGTTGACTGACGAGGATCGGGCCGCGATCGCCGCCTACCTCAAGGCCGTGCCCAACCCCGGCTGACCTGCCCGCATCGAAGGCATCTCGCGGTGCGGCGCCCTATCAGGTGGCGCCGCCGCGCTGCGGCGCCTATCCTGGTGTCTCCAGCGCGGCGGACAGGCCCCGCGCCACAGCCGACGGAGCCGCCCCATGGCCCAGCCCCTCGCCGCGCTTGTGGCCGCGCATCTTGCCGCGATTTATCCTGGCCGCGACGTCGACGCGCTGGCCGATCAGGTGCTCTCTGCCTTTTGGCCCGGCGAGGATGAGGCCCGCGACAAGGTCAAACCCTCGCATCTGTCGCTGTGGTCCGAGGCGGACGCGGTCCTGATCACCTATGCCGACAGCATACGGGCCGACGGCGAACGCCCGCTCGCCACCCTGCATCGGTTCTTGCGCGAAAACGTGCACCCCGACATCAACGCCATTCACATCCTGCCGTTCTTTCCGTGGTCGTCGGATGATGGCTTTTCGGTGATCGACTATGACGCGGTGGACCCAAGCCTTGGCGGCTGGGACGACGTGGCGCTGATCGGGCAGGAGTTTCGGCTGATGGCCGATCTGGTGCTGAACCATTGCTCGGCGAAATCGGACTGGTTCCAGGGGTTCCTTGCCGGTGATCCGGCGCGCGCAGGGTGGTTCAAGACCGCCGCGCCGGATGATGACCTAGGCGCCGTGGTCCGCCCGCGCCCGCACCCGCTGCTGACCCGCTATGAGGCGGCGAACGGGCCTGAGCATGTCTGGTGCACCTTCTCCGCCGATCAGGTCGATCTCAACTTCGGCGAGCCTGCGGTGCTGCTGGAATTCATCGCGATTCTGCGCCGCTATATCGACCGTGGCGCGCGGATCATCCGCCTCGATGCGGTGGCGTTTTTGTGGAAAGAGGTCGGAACCGCGTCCATCCACCTGCCGCAGACCCATGAGGTGGTGCGCCTGATGCGGACGCTGGTCGATCATCTGGACGTGCCCGCGGTGCTTCTGACCGAAACCAACGTGCCCCATGCGGAAAACCTCAGCTATTTCGGCAACCAGAACGAAGCGCACGCAATCTACAACTTTTCCTTGCCGCCGCTGCTGCTGCACGGGCTGCTGACCGGAAGCTCGCTTTATCTACGCCGCTGGCTGATGGCGATGCCGCCCGCGCTGCCGGGCTGCGCCTATCTCAACTTCATCGCGTCCCATGACGGGATCGGCGTGCGCGGGGCCGAAGGCATCCTGCCGCCCCATGAGGTCGACCGGATGATCGACGCGGTGCAGGACTTCGGCGGGGCGGTGTCGATGCGCACCCGCGACGGGGTCGAGGCGCCGTATGAGATCAACGCGTCCCTCTGGTCCGCGCTGGCAGGCGTCGCGGGGCAGGGGCCGGACGGGTGGCAGTTCGACCGCTTCATCTGCTGCCAGACGGTGATGATGTCGATCGAGGGGATCCCGGCGTTCTACATCCATTCGCTCCTCGCCACCCCGAATGACCGCGAGGCGCTGAACCTGACCGGCCACAACCGCGCCATCAACCGCCGGAAGTGGGAGCGTGGCGCGCTCGACGCCCTGCTGGCGGATCCGACAAGCGATCAGGCGCGGGTGTTGGCGGAGATCAAGCGCCGCGTCGGGGTGCGCCGACGCCAGCCCGCGTTCCACCCCAACGCGACGCAGTTCACGCTCCAACTCGGGGAACAGCTTTTGGGCCTGTGGCGCCAAAGCATGGACCGGCGGCAGTCGATATTCTGCGTAATGAACCTGACGGACGCGCCGCAGGTGTTAGCCCTCAACCAGATCAACCTGATCGAGGGCGAGACCTGGACCGAATTGCTGACCGGGGCGCCGGTGGGGGACGCCGAGGAAATTCCGCTCGCCCCCTACCAGTCCATCTGGGTGACCAACCGCGCGGCGGTGATCTAGGCGTTGTCGGCCTGCACCGCCGCGTGCATTCGGTCCAATAGATCTGGCGACGCTGAATTGACCCGGTTCCAAGATGGGATGTAGGCGGCCTCGTTCGGGTGTTCCAAAAATATCTTGCCCGCCGCGATCAGGTTGGCGGCGAATAGCTCCACCGCCTGTTCTTCGGCATGGCGGTCCAGCGTCAGCCCGTTCATTCGCGCGTCCGCGTCGTAATGGTCGATCATGTCGAGCGCGACCCGCAGATAGGTGGCTTTCAGCGTGCGGAACGTCTCGTCGTGGAACACCTCGCCATCCAGCGCCAGCTTGCGGATCAGCGCCTTGCAGATGTCGATCGACATGCGCGACAGACCGGCCGACGCGTCCTCCGCCGACAAGGGCTGGTGCTTGTGGTCATAGCGGTCGGCGATGTCGACCTGGCAGATTGCGCGTGGGTTCAGGTGGCGGCGGACCTCGGCCAGCACGCCGATCTCCAGCCCCCAATCCGACGGCATCCGCATGTCCGCCAGCACCGAGGCGCGGATCGCGAACTCCCCCGACAGCGGATAGCGGAACGCCTCGAAATATTCGATCGTCTCGCGCCAGCCGATCACTTTTCGAAGGCTGATCAGCAGCGGGCGCACCAGCAGCCGCACCACCCGTCCGTTCAACTTCTCATCGGTGATCCGCGGGTAATAGCCCTTGGCGAAGGCATAGCGGAACGCTGGGTTGGCCACCGGATACATCAGCCGCGCCAGCAGCCCGCGGTCATAGGTGGTGATGTCGCAATCATGCAGGCCCACCACCTCGGCCTTGCGATCCCCCAGCACATAGCCATAGCAGTACCAGACATTGCGGCCCTTGCCCGGCTCGGACGGCGCGAGGCCGTGGCCGCGCAATTCCTCGTCGATCGCGGTCAGGCGCGGGCCGTCGTGCCACAGAATCGTGTGGCGCTGCGGCAGGACCGAAAAATAGTCGCGCGCATGGGCGAACTGATCCGCGTCGGCGCGGTCGAGGCCGATGACGATGTGGCTCAGATAGTCGGCTGATTTCAGTTCTTGCACGATATTCGCCAGCGCCGGACGCTCCAATTCGGAATAAAGCGCGGGCAGCACCAGCGCCATGGGGCGGCGTTGGGAAAAGCCGCGCAGGTCGGATTCAAGATCTGCGGTGCTGCGTCGGTGGAAATCATGCAGCGTGGTGATGACGCCGTTCTGGTGGAAATCGGACATGAGCGGTCCTTGCTACGCGAGGCGAGGGGGGGCGGCGGAAAGGCCGAGCGCGTCGAGCGCGATCCCTATCGCCGCCGCCCAGCCCGCCGGACCGGGCCCGGGGGCCAATATCGCGTGCGCAGGCATGGTCGCGGCGGTGAAAGGCGGCGGGCCGGAGGGGTTCGGGACCATGATCGCGATGTCCGCGGCCTGCAGCATCTCTGCATCATTGGGGGCGTCGCCAAGGGCGATGACCGGGCAGGGGCCGAGGGCGGCGATGATCTCCGCCATCCGCTGCGCCTTGTCGGCGCCGGGCAGCACATGCATGAACCGCCCCCCTTGGCGCAAGGTCAGGCCATGGGGCGCCAGCGCGGCTTCGAACGCCGCCAGCGCCGCATGGCCCCCGGTCCACGCGCCGGGTTCGGAGAATTCGCGCGCCCGCGCGCGCGCCGCGGCGGCCATCGGCAGCCCGGTGCGCGCGGCCACCTCGCGTGAGGTCATGTTGCCGAAGCTTTGGAACGGCAGGCGGATTTCGGCGGGCAGGGATGCTATCGCGGCGCGGATCCGGTCGATGCACGGGGGGGGCGAGGTCGCACCCGCCGGCATGCGGATTGCGCCCGCGCCGTTTTCGACGATGGCGGGGCCGGTCAGCCCCATCTCAGCCATCAGCGGCGCCACTTCGGCCCGGGTCTTGGAGGTCGCGGGGATTACCACCGCCCTGATCGCGGCGAGCCGCGCAAGCGCCGGGCGGGCGGGCGCCCAGCCATAGGTCTCGTGGTCCAGCAGCGTGCCGTCAAGATCGGTGAACACCAAAAGCGGCGGCGGTCCGGCGATGCGCGCCATGGGCGTCCTTTCCTGCGGGGGCAGGGGACATGCTAGCGTGATGCGGCGCAGCAATGCAAAGGTTTCGCCTCGGTGACGTCAAGCCTCCGGTCTCAGCCGCCGGTATGGCTCATGTGCCGCGACATCTGCCCCGCCACCTTTTGGCGCGAATAGTCGAAATCATGGCCCTTGGGCTTGTGCAGAATCGCTTCGCGGATCGCGTCGCGCACCGGCCCGTCATGCTCGGACGCGCGCAGCGGGGCGCGAAGATCGGCCTCGTCCTCTTGCCCGAGGCACATGAACAGCTGTCCGGTGCAGGTCAGGCGCACGCGATTGCAGCTTTCGCAGAAATTGTGGGTCAGCGGCGTGATGAAACCGATCCGCCCGCCGGTCTCCTCGACCTCGACATAACGCGCCGGGCCGCCGGTCTGATAGTCGATGTCCTTGAGGGTCCAGCGGGTCGCCAGCTCCGCGCGCACGTCCTTCAGCGACCAGTATTGGCCGAGGCGGTCCGCCTCATCCATGTCGCCCATCGGCATGACTTCTATGAAGGTCAGATCAAAGCCGCGCTGCCCGCACCATTCGGTCATGCGGTGCACTTCGTCGTCGTTGACGCCCTTCAGCGCCACGGCGTTGATCTTGATCTTGAGGCCGACGCGGTCGGCGGCGTCGATCCCCTCCAGCACCTGCGTCAAGCGGCCCCAGCGGGTGATCTTGGCGAACTTCGCCTCATCCAGCGTGTCCATCGACACGTTGATCCGCTTGACCCCGCAATCGGCCAGCGCTTGGGCGTGGCGCGCCAGCTGGCTGCCATTGGTGGTCAGCGTCAATTCTTGCAGCGCGCCGGTGGCGAGGTGCCGCGACATGCCTTCGAAGAACGTCATGATCCCGCGGCGCACCAGCGGCTCGCCGCCGGTGATGCGCAGCTTGCGCACCCCCATGCCGACGAACGCGGTGCACAGGCGATCCAGCTCCTCCAGCGTCAGCAGATCTTTCTTGGGCAGAAAGGTCATGTTTTCGGACATGCAATAGACGCAACGGAAATCGCAGCGATCGGTGACCGAAACGCGCAAATAAGTGATCGCCCGCGCGAACGGGTCGATCAGCGGCGCGTGGGTCTCGGCGTGGATCGGCGTGGAAAGGGTCATGGCATGTCCTCCTGCGCTTTTAACCTAGGGCTACGGCGCCGGGGGCGCAAGCGATGCGGTCCGACGCCTTTGCAGGGGGCGCCGACGCGCGCCACCCCCGCGCGGGCGCCGCGCCCGCCCCGCGCGCGCCGCCCGACGCGCGGGGCCCGGCCAAACGGGAGGGGGCCCCCCGGCCGCCGACGGGCGGGAGAGCTTACGTCTCCGTCCGATGCACGGGGTCCCATGTGTGCGCCCATTCGGTCATTTCGGTCCACGCTTCTTCGGCGGTGTCGACGAACCGGAACAGCTCCAGATCGTTGGCGCCGATGGTGCCGCTGTCGCGCAGCGCCTCCCAGTTGACGATGCTCTGCCAGAACGCTTTGCCGAACAGCAGCACCGGCACCGGGGCCATGCGCCCGGTCTGGATCAGGGTCAGCGTCTCGAACAATTCGTCCAGCGTTCCGAACCCGCCGGGGAACGCTGCGATCGCCTCGGCGCGCATCAAAAAGTGCATCTTGCGGATCGCGAAATAGTGAAAGTTGAACGACAGCTCCGGCGTCACATACTCGTTCGGCACGTTCTCAAACGGCAGCACGATGCCAAGCCCGATCGAGCGTCCGCCCGCATCGGCGGCGCCGCGGTTGCCGGCCTCCATCGCGCCGGGGCCGCCGCCGGTCACGACGACCTTGCGCCGCCCGCCGGTCTTCATGCTCTCGGTCGTGCACATCGCCGCGAACCGGCGGCCTTCTTCATAGTAATGCGACAGCGCGCCAAGGGCGGGGGTGCGGGCGGTGGCGGCATCCTCGGGGCGCGGGATGCGGGCGCCGCCGAACATCACCACCGTGCTCTCGATGCCCGCGTCCAGCATCATCAGCTCGATCTTTTGCAATTCGAGCATCAGGCGGACCGGGCGCAATTCCTCTCGCTTGATGAAGTCATGGTCGAGAAACGCCAGCCGATAGGCCGGGTCCTCGGTCTGCGGGGTGGAGGGGATCTGCGCCGCCGTCGACACGTCCTGTTCGGCGGAGCGGAAGACCGAGTGGCGGTCGTCTTTATTGGTCATGAAATCTGCGGTCCTCAGGGTGCGGAAAAATCGGGCGCTCGCGGGGGCGCCATCGGGCCAGATGATTGCGCGCCACGCCCGGCGCGTCTATAGCCTGCGGCCAAGACTTCGCCCTGAAAGGGCCATGCCGCATGACACGCGCATCCGAGGAGACGACGCCATGAGCCACGCCCAGCTAGAGACCGCCATCGACGCCGCCTGGGAGGCGCGCGATGCGATCTCCCCCGCCACCACCGGCGAGACCCGCGACGCGGTCGAAGAAGCCCTGACGCTGATGGAGGCCGGAACCCTGCGCGTCGCCCAGCCCACCGAATCCGGCGTCTGGCAGGTCAACCAGTGGGCGAAAAAGGCGGTGCTGCTGTCGTTCCGCCTCAATGACATGGCGGCGATCCCCGGCGGGCCCGGCAATTCGGGCTGGTGGGACAAGGTGCCGTCCAAGTTCGACGGCTGGGGCGACAACCAGTGGCGCGAGGCGGGCTTTCGCGCGGTGCCGGGCGCGATCGTGCGCCGCTCAGCCCATATCGGGCGCAATGCGGTGCTGATGCCGTCCTTCGTCAACCTCGGCGCCTATGTCGACGAGGGCACCATGGTCGACGCCTGGGCCACGGTCGGGTCCTGCGCGCAGATCGGCAAGAACGTGCACCTGTCGGGCGGCGTCGGCATCGGCGGGGTATTGGAGCCGATGCAGGCCGGTCCGACGATCATCGAGGACAATTGCTTCATCGGCGCGAGATCGGAAGTGGTTGAGGGCTGCATCGTCCGCGAAGGCTCGGTCCTGGGCATGGGCGTGTTCATCGGCCAGTCGACCAAGATCCTCGATCGGGAGACCGGCGAAGTGGTCTATGGCGAGGTTCCGTCGGGGTCCGTCGTGGTCGCGGGTTCGATGCCGTCGAAGAATGGCGTGCATTTGTATTGCGCGGTGATCGTGAAGAAGGTCGATGCCAAGACGCGGTCGAAGACGAGCGTCAACGAGCTGCTGCGCGACTGACGCGCGGCAGAGGGGCGGTGGAGGAAGACTGTCTTTTCCAAGTCGCAGGCATCCACTGCGACACCCGGTTCGCGCGCGGATTTGCGCGGGCGAACCTGCGGGCGCCGCTCCCCAACCGTAGCGATGCGGTGGGCGCGCGCGCTCCTGCTATCGGACGCCGCGCCGGAGGGGGGGGCGCCGCTGATCGCCTGCGCCGCGGCCCTGGATACGTTGCCGGCCGCGCCGACCAATGAGGACGACGGCGCCTTCAGCCCTGCGCTCCGGGACCGGTGGGCGGAGGAAAGCCGGCGACTGGCGCCGCCGCCGCGCAGGCTGACGGGGGCGCCTCGCCCGGCATTCCGCCCGAGGATCACCGGGTGTTTGGATCGGGGCGCCCCTTGGCCGATCGGCAACCTTCACGTCGCCATTTGCGGCGGTCATGGCGACAGGATCTTCGTTCTGGCGATCTCGCCGCTCATCATCGCGGAGGTGATCGGCGAGGAGCCCTTTGCCGCTGACATCATCAGGCAAACATGGCGCGTGACCCCCGCCCGGGGCGGCGTGCTTTTGGGTCTGCGCGCCCTTTATGAGCGCGGGCTGCATTGCTGGGACGCCGATATGATCCTCAGTGACAAGGTTTTCCCTATGCCCCGATTCCCCCGCCGAACGTGGGCTGACCCACCCGCCGCGCCAACATGGCCGGGTGTCCGGCCGCCTATCCCCTCGGCGGGGCCAATGGTTTGTCGCGCGTCAACGCGATGGCCTCGGCGCCGGGCCAAGGCCGCCCATCAGCACGAAAGCGCTTTGCGATCGAACTGGAACTCCGCCGGCGCGGCGCACCGGTCCAGCCGATAGGGCAGCTTTCCGGTGGCCAGCGCATATGGGTCCCCCGGCGGGGCGGCGACGATCGTGCGCTGCTCGAAGGCCAGGTTCGAGCACTGGAACGCGCCGCCGCCCGTCCGGGTCGCCGGGTTGTAGCTGCCCGACGGGTGCCGCCAGCAGATCGCCTTCTGGCCCGAGACGGTGCCCAGCTTGTAATCCTCGGGCAATCCGGCGCGATTGCCGGGATACCACAGCCATGACTTGCCCTCGGGCGCGATGAAGTTCACCTGAAACCCATGCCCCTTGGAAAACGACAGATAGGTCATGTCCGGCTGCGGATAGCTTGCAAAGCGATTTTCGCGGGCGTTGACCTCCGCGATTGCGCTTTTGACATCGCCGCCGAGGCGCGCGCCCGGCGCGCACCCCGCGATCGCCAGCGCCACCGCCGCCGCCACGCCCTGGCGCAGGCCGATCAGCATTTCACCGCAGCCGGCCATTCGGTCCGCTCGCCGCTGCTCTTGGCGCTGATCTTGCTCAGATCCAGCGCTGCCGTGTCTTTGGAGATGAATTTCAGCACCCCCGCCCTGAACTTGGCCTTGCAGGACGTGGCAGCCTCGGCGGCCGCCTCGATGTCCGCGCTGAAATAGGGCACGGTCTCGCCCATGAGCGAGACCATCGCACAATGGCGCTCGGTCACATGCGCGACCTGAAAGGTCTTGCCGTTGACCTCGACGAGCTTGGCGTTCGCATAGGCGGCGCTGATCTGGGCGTTTTGCTCAGGCGTGAGGTGCTGACCGCCGCCGCCGCCACAGGCGGAGACGAGGCTGACGGCAATCAGGGCGGGCAGCATGAGGCGCAGGTTTATATTCCTTGAAATCCAGACTATGAATAAATTAAAAATGTTATTTCGAAAATAAATTGACAAACTGTCTTTTATACTCGGTTCCGTGGATTTTATCAGCATCTCGCCAGTCGATTTCGCCCAAAGCGGGCGGTCGCCGCTCTCGCCGCGATCGGCTGCGTGGCATCTGCGGCTCTGCACTCGATCGGCGCGGCGTTCGACCTCTGCGCCGCGATCCCGTATGAGGGGCCGATGTTCCGAATCGCCACAGGTGCGCCCCCATGACTGACGACGTCAAACCCAAAAAGCCCAAGCGCCCGCAGCACGTCTACACCCTGCTGGTCGAGGTCGGCCGCAGCGAGGGCGACGATCTGCCCGAGGGCGCCACCGGCGCCGCGCTGATGTGCTACGCCTCTGGCGTGGATGAGAACGAGGCGGTCAATGAGACCGTCGCGGTGCTGAAGATGGCCAACCTCTCGCCGCTCGAAGTGCAGGGCTATGGCAGCCTTGAGGAGCGCGAGGCCGAGGGTGAGGAAATCGACCCCGAGGACCGCGAGTTGATGGAGCGCGCCCGCGCCGAGAACGCCGTGCTGGTGGTGCAGGTCACGCCGTTCTACGACTGAGGGGCCCCCTCGCGTCAGGGGCTGCGCCTCTCGGGGGGGGGCGCAGCCCCCCTCGCGCCGCCACGGCATGCGCCGCGTCACCGCCCCCCCGCCCGCGTCGGAGCGGGGGAGAGGGACGCTATTGCGCCGGCGTCATCGTCGCCAGAGGCGAGGCGGCTGCCTTCCCCCCGATCGTGTCGAGGCCCGACGCCCGGGGGCGATAGCCCGGAACCGCCGCCATGCGCGCGGCGATTGTGGGCGAGACCCTCTCTCCGTCGCCTTGCCACACCCGCCGCCGCCGGTGCAGCACGAAGGCCTTGGCAAGGCCGCGATGGGCGCCATACATCGGGGCGGCCGGATCGACGGGAAAGCGGTCGCGCCAGCGCTCAGGCAGGATCAGGCCGCAGCTTTGCGCCTTCTCCAGCATCCAGACCATCGAGAGATTGGCCAGCGGCCGCGCTTCGTCAAAGCCGCTGACATCGCCGCCGATGTCGGGATGGGCGCCGGGGAACCACATCTGCTCCAACCGGCCGGTCCAGTCGGGGGCCCGGGTCCACATCAGCGGGGCAAAGGCGGTCCGGTCCTCATCCGCCGCAAGCGCGTGGAATCCGGCGCGGATGTTGCGCCCCAGCGCGTCGTTGTGAAATTCGTGCGCCATCGGGTGGAATCGGCTCAGCCCCGGCAGCGGCAGGCCAAGCGCCTTGACCGTGTCCCAGGCGAAGATCGCGTCCACGGGCGTCTCGGGGTGGCAGAAGGTGTGCGAGAACGCCTGCGCCGACGCGGTGCGCCCGGCCTTGTAGTGGCGGAACGCCCGCGCCATCCGGCGCTGGATGGCGTGCCGGCGTCGCACCAGCCCGACCTGGTCGATCAACCCTGCCAGGGATCGCGCCGCATAGGCGCCGCGCGAATAGCCGAACAGCAGGATCGTGTCGCCGGGCCGCCAGTGGCTGGCGAGATAGCCATAGCCGGTGCGGATCGCATCGTTCAGGCCCGCGCCGGTGGCGGCGCGAAACCAGCGGCGCAGCCCGACCCCCTGCACCCCCGGATGATAGCCGACCGACTGGCGGGCCGTGGCGCCGCCCTCGGTCAGCAGGCGCCACAGCGCGCCGGCATGGGTTTCCTGCCCGTGCTCGGTCGACGACAGGGTGCCGTCGATGATGAAGACGTGGGTGCGCGGCGGCGGGGCGGGGCGTTGGGCTTGCATTGTCGGGGCGGCGTCCTGCAAAAGGCGTGCGGGCCGCCGATGCCGAGCGCCGTCGGCCCGCTCGGCGGCGACGAGGCTCACGCGATCCGCGGGCCTTGCCATCTTAAGGTGCGCTCATGAACGGCAGGTTTCAATTCTTGCGCCTTGGAACGTGACCCAAAGGGCGCGGCCGGCGGGCCGCAGGGCCCGCCCGGCCGCGCCCCCGCGCGGCGTTCCTTACGCCCTCAGCGCCGCGCTTGCAGCGCCTGCCATACCCGCCAGGGGGCGAAGGGCGGTTCGGGCGCCTCCGCTCCGACCGAGCGCAGCGCATCCGCCACCGCCAACGCCGCGGCGGGGATCGCCGCCACGGTGCCCGCCTCGCCGCAGCCCTTGACGCCCAGCGGGTTGGTGGTCGATGGCACTTCGTTCAACTTGAACGAGAAATGCGGCATGTCGGATGCGCGGGGCATCTGATAGTCCATGTAGCTCGCCGCCAGCGGCTGCGCGGTGTCCGGGTCCCACGCGGCGCCTTCATGCAGCACCTGCCCGACGCCCTGCGCCACCCCGCCATGGACCTGGCCGGCCACCAGCAGCGGGTTGATGACCACGCCGAAGTCGTCGACGATGTCATAGCGGGTCAGGCTGACCTGCCCGGTTTCCAGATCCACCTCGGTCTCGGCGACATGGCAGCCGTTGGGATAGGTCGATTCGCGGTCGTCCACCCCGCCCTCGCCCAAGATCCCGCCCATCTCGGTCGCCACGTCGAACAGCGTGACGGTCCGATCGGTGCCTTTGATGCGGAACCGCGCGCCGGCTTCTGCGTCGAACTCGATGTCCGCCGGGGCTGCTTCCAAAAGCGCCGAGGCGCTCTCCATCGCCTTTTCGATGATCTGATCGCCGGCCTTCAGGAACACCCGGCTGGCCATGATCAACGACCGCGACCCGCCGGTGCCGCCTCCTGCGGGCAGCAGATCGGTGTCGCCTTGCAGCAGCTTCACGCTGTCATACGGCACGCCGAGCTTTTGGTGGATCAGCTGCGACCACGCCGTCTCATGCCCCTGGCCGGTGGTCTGAGTGCCCACCGCCGCCTCGACGATGCCGCTGGGCAGAATGTTGATGGTGGCGCGCTCGATCGGGCCGCCGCCGGTGCGCTCATAATAATAGACCGCCGCGCGCCCCAGCGCCGCGCCGCGCGCCGCCGCCGCCTCGCGGCGCGCCGCGAACCCGGCCTCGTCGGAGGCCGCCATGGCGTCATCAATGTTGCGCCCCGCATCGAGGCTGTCGAACACCATCCCGCCCTGGCTGGCATATGGGATCTGGTCGCGCCGGATCAGGTTGCGGCGCCGGAACTCGGTCGGATCGGCGTCGAACGCCCTCGCGCCCGCGTCGATGACATGCTCGGTGACGGAGATCACTTCAGGCCGCCCCGCGCCGCGATAGGCGTCGGTGGGGGTGGTGTTGGTGAAGGCGCCGACCACTTCGTGGTACATGTTCGGAACGTCATACATTCCGCCCAAAAGCGAGGCGGAGAACGCAGTGTGGATGCCCGCGCCGAAGGTCGAATAATACGCCCCGAGGTTCGAGATCGATTTCGCCCGGATCGCGATGATTTTGCCGTCCGCGTCGAACGCGCCCTCAGCCACGGTGCGCAGATCGCGCGCCTGCGCGTCTGACAGAAAGCTCTCGGATCGCGTCGCGGTCCATTTCACCGGAACCCCGAGGTCCTTGGCCGCCAGACACACCAACGCGTCCTCGGGATGCGCCTGCAGCTTCATGCCGAACGCGCCGCCGACATCGGGGGTGTGGACGCGAATCGAGGCCTCATCGACCCCCATCTGCACCGCCAGCTTGCCGCGCAATGAGTGCGAGCCTTGGGTGCCCGACCAGACCAGCCAGCGATCGCCTTCGTATTTCGCGTTGGTGGCGCGCGGCTCCATCGCGTTGACGATCACGCGCTGGTTGCGCACCGGCACGCTCACCACCTTGGCGGCGGCGTCAAAGGCGGCGTCGGTTGCGGCCTGATCCCCGACTGACCAGAGATAGGACCGGTTGCCCGGCGCGCCGTCATGCAATTGCGGCGCGCCGTCGGCCAGCGCCGCGTCCGATTGAGTGACCGCCGCCAGCTCGGAAAACTCCGCCACGATCAATTCGGCTGCGTCGAGCGCCTCAGCGTGGCTGCGCGCCACCACGAAGGCGATCGGCTGGCCGACGAAGCGCACCGTTCCGTCCGCCAAATGCGGCATGAACACCGGCGCGAGCGGGCTGCCATCGGCCTGCGCGATTGGCGCGTTGCTGGTCAGCGGGGCCAGCCGACCTGCGATATCTTCATGGGCCCACGCCAGCAGCACCCCCGGCGCTGCGCGCGCCGCGCTCAGATCCAAGGGCGCAAAGGTCGCGTGCGCCGCGTCCGAGCGCACCACCGCCGCAAAGGTCTGACCGGGGAAAACGATGTCGTCCGCATAGCGTCCGGCGCCACGCAGAAACCGGTCATCTTCCTTGCGGGTCAGGGCCTGACCGATTCCGAACTTGATCATTTTCTCGCTCCTTGGCTCGCGCGCTATCGCTCCGCGTGACCTCATGGGATTTGAGTCAATGTTGCAAGCCGTTCCATGGTCGTGGCGATCGTCAAACCCACTGGCCAAAATCGCCGCAGGGGGCTGTTCCTATTTGCGACCCCATGGGCCATAATACGGCGGTAGGCGTGATTCAGTAGGGGGCGGTCGGTTTTGCGTAACGGCGACCGAAGAGGGACGATGGGTGTCGGCTTGGCGCTGATGACCGCCTTTTGGGCGGTGACAGGCCATGTTAATTTCGGGTTGGAGGCGGCAGCCGCAACGCCGGGCTTCGTGCCGTTCGACGATGCCGTGACCGTAGAGGCCGGCGGCGCCTATCTGATCGACGTGCTCGCCAATGACGCCGAGGTGCCTGCGGGCGGCGGCGACCGGCTGTTAATTCTGGTGAACCCGGCTTGCGGCGTCGCCAGGCGGGTCGACGGCAAGATTTCCTATTCCATCGATATCGGGTGCTCGGGCGCCCAGATACTGACCTATTGCGTGCCGTCGGGCGATTCGTGCCCCTCGGCGACGCTGGCGGTGACTGTTATCGCGGCGCCGGGGCAGGTGGCCCCGCCGGTGTCCGGCGACCCGACCCTGACCGCGGGCGCGCCGCCGCGCCAGATGTCGCGCAGCGGCGCCATGCCGCGCATCGCCGCCGACCTCGGCGATGACGACTTCGGGCTGCCGGCGCTCGCCAGTCTCGGGATGGGCGGGCCGGGCATGCGGGCGACAGCGCCGGGCGTTGGCTCGGGTGCTGGCTCCACCTCGGGCGGCGCGCAGGCCGCCTCGCAAATCGCCGTCGGGCGTGCGGCGCCCGCCGCCGCCGCCGCGCAAGATGACGCGACCCCAGCGCTGCCGGCCATCGCGCCGGTGTCGGCGCCGCGCGAAAAGCGCAAGCCGCGCGAAAAGCCACGTTCGATCTACGCCTCTCCGGCGCTGTCCACCCCGTCGGTGCAGCGCCCGCGTCTGGCGTTCGGCGCCGCGCCAGAGGTCGACCCGCTTCAGGCCGGGCTGCGCGCCGGCGACGCCGTGGCCAGCGCGCCCGCAGCCAGGGTGCTGCCGGCACGGCCCGCCGCCGCCGACCGCGTCGGCCCGGACCTGCCGCGCGCCGAGGACACCGCGCCTGACGCGCTGGTCACCAGCCTTTCGCCGCGGATGCACGCGGGCGGCCTGCTGTCGTGGAACGGCGATCTGGCCGACCGGGACGCCGGCGTGCCCGAAAGCCCGTTCATTTCGCAACTGGCGGAGTTCCGCGAGATCGTGCCGCTTTCGGCCGCGCCCGAAGCTGACTGGACCCTGCCGCAGCCGGGCGCCCACACCCGCGTCGCCGCGCTGGTGGGCGTGATGGAGAACTGGGCCTACACGTCGATGCGCGACGACCTGCCCGCCGCCCGCCCGACCCTGAGCGCCGAGCCGTTGGCGGGCATGGTGACGGCCCTGCCGCCGATCGAGCCGCCCGCCGGGTTCTATCGGATGGTCTCGCTCGACGCGCACAGCCGCCATTTGCGCCTGCCCGATCCGTTCGCGGCGGCCGAACCGACTGAACCCGCCTTCCCCGTTCCGCAAGCGCGTGAGGCGACCGAACCGCTGCCCGCGCCGCTGGCCGCTCTGACCGGGCGCGCGGCGCTGATGGCGTTGACGCTGGCCGAGGACGCCGCCGCCCGCGTCGCCGCCGGGCCGCCGGCCGTGGCGGGGCAGGCGGCGGCGGTCGCGCGGTCCGCCGCAGCGG
>JBLIKI010000039.1:0-17121 GCA_047636235.1 Paracoccaceae bacterium
AAGTCTTTCAGTCGTCCTTGAGCCGACCGTTCCCCCGTTTCCGACCACGCTGACCCGCTGCCACCTGAGGCAACCCCCATGCGTCTCGCCCCACTCGCCGCCCTGATCCTGACCGCAAGCCCGGCCGCAGCCGCCGGGCTGATCCGCGCCCACGATCCCGACGTGATCGCAACCATGCTGTCGGACAGCGGCTATCGCGCTGAGATCGACAAGGATGACTATGGCGACCCGGTGATCCGCTCCGCCGCCGAGGGGGTGAATTTCTCCATCGTGTTCTACAACTGCACGGACGGGGCGAACTGCACCTCGAACCAGTTCACCGCCGGGTTCAACAAGGACGATCCGATGTCGGCGTCCTCGATGAACGAATGGAATCGCGTCAACCGCTTTGGCGCCGCGTTCATCGACGACGAAGGCGACCCCTACCTGCAGATCGACGTCGACATGTATGGCGGGATCCCGAAAGCGACGCTCGACAATGTGTTCGCGCGCTGGCAGGCGCTGCTCGGGAACTTCAAGGCGCATAACGACTGGTGACGCTCAGCCCCGCGCCATCGCCCGCAGGACCGAGGCGGCGGCGCGGGCGCTCGGCGGCTCCGCCCCGCGGCCGAGCAGCGTCAGCGCGTCGTTGGCGGCGCTCTCTTGCGCGGCCCGCGCGGCAGGGTCGGTCAGCAGATGCGCCACCGCGTCCGCCACGTCGGCGGCGCGCAGGGCATGCTGCACGAACTCCGGCACGATCCGGCGATCGAGCAGCAAATTCACGAGGTTGACGTGCTCCACCAGCACCAGCCGTTTGACGATCATCGCGGTCAGAGCGTTGAGGCGATAGGCCGTGACCTGCGCCACCCCCATCGCCGCCAATTCCAACGCCACGGTGCCCGATGCCGCCAATGCGGCATCGGCGGCCGCAAAGGCGGTGAATTTCTGCGCCTCGGCCGCATCCGGCACCAGCCCGCGCGGGTCGAGCACATGGACCTCGCCAGGCCAATCCGCCACCCCCGCCAGCACCCGCGCGGCCACGTTGCGCGCGGCGGGGACCACCACCGCCAGCCCCGGCGTGCGGGCGTGCAGCAGCGCCAGCGTTTGCCCGAACGGCGCCGACAGCCGCGAAACCTCGCCCCCCCGGCTGCCCGGCAGCACCACCAGCATCGGCCGCGCGCCGATGCCAAGCCGCGCGCGCAACGCCGCCTGCGCGTCTGGGCCCGGCACGGGATGCTCCACCACCGGATGGCCGACGAAATCGCAGGTCATGCCAGCGGCCTGCATATAGGGCGGCTCGAACGGCAGCAGCGCCAGCACGTGATCGACATAGCGCGCCATATGCGCCGCCCGCCCCGGCCGCCACGCCCAGACCGAGGGCGCCACGTAGTGGATCGTCCGCAGATCGGGCCGCGCCGCACGCGCCTTGGCCGCCACCCGCAGCCCGAAAGACGGGCTGTCGATGGTGATCAGCGCGTCGGGGCGCACGCCAGCGACATGATCCGCGGTCTGGCGAATGCGCGCGAGCAAGGAGAATATCTTGGGCGCGACCTCGGCGATGCCCATGATCGCGAGTTCGTCCGCATCGAACAGCGGGGTCAGCCCTTCGGCCTGCATCAGCTCTCCGCCGACGCCGGTGATTTCGATGTCGCGCCCCGCCTGCGCGCGCAGCGCCCGGATCAGCGGCGCGCCGAGGCGATCCCCCGAGGGTTCCCCCGACACCATCACCAGCCGGAGCGGGGCGGTCATGGCGCCGGCCCCTCGGCCCATAGCGACAGGCCGAGGCGGTCGGCCTCAGCCGTCATGTCCGCGCGCCCGAGCAGGATCGCGCCGCCCGCGGCCACGCAGACGCCCGACAGCCCGGCGGCGGCGGCCCGGCGCAGGGTTTCAGGGCCGAGCGCGGGCATATCCATCCGCCGGTCCTGCCCCGGTTTCGGGCCCTTGAACAGCACTCCGGCGCGGCCCTCGGGGCGCAGATGCGCGGGCACGGTCGCCACTTGGTCCAGCAGCGCGTCGGTGCCAGCGATCGCCTCGACCCCAAGGCACAGCCCCCCCGCCACCACCGCCGCCTGCCCGACATCGACAGCGCCGAGGGCCGCGACGATCAGCTGGGCGCGGGCGGCGTCCTGGCGGTCAATTTCGGTCGGCGCGCGGGCGGAAAGGACCCCTGCGGGCGCCATCAGCGTTGCGAGCAGGTCTTGGGCGGCGACCATGGTCAGGCCCTCGGCTTCCAGCATCGCAGCAAAACCGCGCAACATTTCATCATCACCGCGGGTCAGCAGCGCCAGCGCGCGGGGCGCCAGCCGCAAGGCCTTCACGTCGAACCGCAACGGGTTGAGCCGCGGTCGCGTCATCGCCCCGGCGAAACAGATCCGGTCGCAGCCCGCCCCGCGCAGGGCGGCGAACAGGCGGCCGGGTTTCTCGAACGGGACGTCGGCATGAGGGTGGGCTTCGGCCCAGGGGGCGTCGATCCCTTCGAACCGGATCACCATGGTGCGGGCGCCGCGGGCGGCGCGATCCTCGGCGATCAGGCGCGGCAGCGCACCCGTGCCGGTGATCAGGCCGAGCGCCCCGCGCTCGCCCCCCGCCACCGCGTCAACCCTCGCGCTTTGGCGTGACGAACGAGCGGGCGCTGTCCGAGAGGATGAAATCCGCCACCTCCGCCACCAGCGCGCGGCCTTCATGGGCGGCGCGGGCGGCGCTGGCATTCTCGGCCAAGGTGCCGGGGCCTTCGAACATCTCGCGCCACGCGCCGCGCAGGGCGTGGATATCCTCACGCGCGGCGCCGCGACGCTTCAGGCCGACCAGATTCAGCCCCGCCAGATGGGCGCGGTTGCCCATGACCGAGCCATAGGGGATGATATCCCGCTCAACCCCCGTCAGGCCGCCGATCATGGCGCCGCGACCGATCCGGCAAAACTGATGGATCGCCGCGTTGCCACCGATGATCACGCTGTCGCCGATGGTGACATGGCCCGCGATGGCGACGTTGTTCGCCACCACGACGCCGTTGCCAAGCACGCAGTCATGGCCGACATGGACCCCCACCATCAGCAGGCAGCCATCCCCGAGCGAGGTCAGCCCGCCGCCCTGAGCGGTGCCGAGGTTCAGCGTCACCCCCTCGCGGATCAGGCAGTGGGCGCCGATGGTCAGGCGGGTCGGCTCTCCCGCATATTTCAGGTCCTGCGGCTGGTGGCCGACGCTGGCAAAGGGCCAGATGCGGGTTTGGGCGCCGATTTCGGTCAGCCCTGCGACGGTGGCGTGCGAGATCATTTCGACCCCGGCGCGAAGCGTCACCCCGGCGCCGACCATGCAGAACGGGCCGATGCGCACCCCGGCGCCGATGCGGGCGCCGTCCTCGATGATCGCGGAGGGGTGGATGATGGCGGTGGGATCGATGGTCATGGGCGTTCTCCGGCGGATCAGCCGCGGGCCGCGGGCTGGCGGACCCGGTCGTCGGGCAGCACGATCATCGCGGAGAATTCGCACTCCGCCGCGATCTGGCCGTTGACGCGGCCCTCGCCCCAGAATTTCCAGATCTTGCCGCGGCCGCGGATCACCGTGACATGCAATTCCAGCCTGTCGCCGGGCACGACGCGGGCGCGGAAACGGCATTTGTCGACGGTCATGAAATAGACCAGCAGATCTTCGCCTTCGCGTCCCAGCGTGTCGACGACCATCACCGCGGCGGTCTGAGCCAGCGCCTCGACGATCAGGACGCCGGGCATGATCGGGGCCCCGGGGAAGTGGCCCTGAAAGAACGGCTCGTTGATGGTGACGTTCTTGATGCCGACCGCGCTTTTGTTGCGCCGGATCTGCTCGACCGCGTCCACCAACAAGAAAGGATAGCGATGCGGGATCATGTTCATGATCCGCGAGATATCCGCGTGTCCGACGACCTCTTCTTCGGCGGGGTCGGCGCTCCCTTCGGCGATCTGATCGGTCATGGCTGAATTCCTTGTCTGCGGGCCGTCAGGTGATGCCGGGGCCGGAGGATCACGTCAAGCGCGGTTTGCGCGGGGTGTCACCGCTCCAACAGGATTTCGGGGGGCGTAAATTCCAAATCGCGCACCTCCCGGTCGAACAGGGCGACGGCGTCGGCGGTCACGTCGGCGTCGGCGTCATAGGCGGCCACGGCGGCGGCGTCGATGATCAGCGCCGCGCCGCGGGATTTGCGCAGATGCTCGAGCACCGGGGGCATGCGCGCCGACAGTGCCGCGCGCTCATCCTCGATGAACTTCAGCAGCCGCGCGCCGCGTTCCTGCGCGCTGCGCCGCTCCAGCCGCACGCGACGGTCGAAGGCGGCGCCGCGGCGCGAAAATTCCTCGGGGTCCATGGTGGCGCGCGCGTCGGTCAGCGCGCGCTCCTCGGCCTCAAGCTCTTGTTTCACCCGCTCCAACCGCGCTTGGACGGCGGCGCGGACCTCGGCCTCCACCGCGGTAAGCTGGGCGGCGGCGGCGGTGGCGTCAAGCATCCGCGCCCGATCCACCACCAGCAGTTGCCGCACGGCCGCCGGAACCGGCTGGCCGACGAACTGCGCGGCCGCGGGGGTGGCGACAACCGCCGCCACCCCAAGCATCATCGCCCTGCGCGTCGGCTTTGGCATCAGAACCGAGTGCCGGCGGTGAAGCGGAAGTATTCCTTGCTGTCATAGCTTTCGGACAGCAGCGGATAAGCGAAGTTAAACCGCAGCGGGCCGAACGGGCTATCGATGAATAGCGACGCGCCGATCGAGGCCCGCAATTGCAGACTGTCGTCGATGTTGATGGTCGGGTTGTTGTCAGACTGGGTGTCGACATAGCTGGTTTTATCGAGGCTCCAGACCGTGCCCGCATCGGCGAACAGGCCGCCATAGATGCCCAGTTCGTCAGGCAGGCCCAGCGGGAAGGTGACGTTGCTGCGGATCACCGCGAAATAGTTACCCCCCAGCGCGTCGTCGCGCCCGAGCGACGTGCCGCCCGAGGTAAAGGTCGAGATGTCGCGCGGCCCGATCCCGGCGCTGTCAAAGCCGCGGAACTTGTCGCCGCCCAGATAGAACCGGTCGGTGACCCGCAACTCGTCGCCAAAGCCCACCAAGGCGCCGGCCTCGACCTCTAGCGAGGCGACCACCTCGTCGTCGTAAAAGCTGGTCCAGCCCTTGGCCTTGCCAACCGAGCGGGAATAGAAGCTGTCGCCGCCCAGCCCCGCCAGATCCTGGTTGGCCGTCAACAGATAGCCCGACGTCGGCTCCACCGGGTCATTGCGTTCGTCATAGGTCCAGGTCAGACCGATGGCGGAGGTGATGCGGACCCCCTTGTCGTCGAAGATCACCGGCGAGGCGCGATCCACCACGTCGCGGATTTCATCCGACGACATGCGATAGCGCGGGCGCAGGCGCTGCTTTTCGGACAGCGGGAATTCGACGTAGGGCGCGAATTGCAGGTTGGTTTCCTGGAACGACGCCGTGTCGGTCCGGTCGATGGCGGTATAGCCGAGGGTGATGCCCACCGCGAGATCGCGGTCGAGCAGCGCCGGTTCCTCGAACGACAGGTTCAACGCTTGCTCGTTGCCCGAATAGTTGACCCGCGCCGACACGAACTGCCCACGGCCGAGGAAGTTGCGCTCCGAAATTGTGATGTCGCCGATCGGCCCGTCCGAGGACGAATAGCCAAGGCCGAAGCTGATCGAGCCGGTCAGCTGCTCCTCGACGTTGACCGTCACTACCGCGCGGTCATCGCCCGAGCCGCGCTCGGTCGTCACCTCGACGGTGCTGAAGAAGCCAAGCTTGCGCAGGCGGCCGCGCGCGGCCTGAACTGCGTTCACGTCGTAGGCGTCGCCTTCTGCGATGGTGAACTGGCGGCGCAACACGCGGTCTTGGGTGCGGGTGTTGCCCTCGATGTCGATCCGCTCGACATAGACGCGCGGGCCTTCGGCGATGCGGAACACCAGATCGACGGTGCGGGCCTCGGCGTTCTTGCGCGCCTCGGGGCGCACGTCGACGAAGGCGTATCCGGCGCGCCCAGCCTCGAACACCAGCTTGGCGATGGTCCGGTCCACCAGCAGGGTGTTGTAGTCGTCGCCGGTCTCCATCACCAACTGCTGGTTGAGCAAATCCACGTCGAGATCCGCAAGCGGGGTTTCCACCGACAGCTCGCCGAAGGTGTAGACCTCCCCTTCCTCGACCGTGAACACGATCACAAAGTCCTGACGGTCAGGGGTCAGCTCCGCCGTCGCCGACAGCACTTGAAAATCGGCGTAGCCGTTTTCCAGATAATAGCGCCGCAGCAATTCCTTATCGAATTCCAGCTTGTCGGGATCATAGGTGTCCGAGGTGAACAGCCACCCCAGCAGCCCCGATTCCCGGGTGTTGATCTCTCCGCGCAGGGTGCGATCGGAAAAGCGCTGGTTGCCGACGAAGCTGATGTCGCGCACGCCGGTGCGCCCGCCTTCCTGGATCTGGAACACCAGATCGACGCGGTTGTTTTCACGCCGGATGATCGCGGGCTCCACGCTCGCGCCATAGCGGCCGGTGCGGCGATACAAATCGAGGATCGCCTGCGCGTCCCGATCCGCCGCCGCGCGCGAGAACGCGTTGCGCGGCGAGGATCGGACCACGCCTTGCAGATCCTCGGTCGTGATCTCGTCATTGCCCTCGAACACCACGCGGTTGATGTAGGCCGATTCCACCACCTGCACCAACAGCCCGTCCCCGAGCGGCGAAATGGTCACGTCCTCGAACAACCCGGTTTCGAACAGGCGGCGCAGGCTTTCATTGATCTGCGCGGGGGTGGCGGGCTGGCCTTCCTGCACGGTCATATACGCTTTGACGGTGGCGGCATCGACGCGCTGCGCGCCTTCGACCAAAATCTGTTCGACATTCGCGACGATTGGCTCGTCCTGCGCGACCGCGGGGGCCGCGGACAGCGTCATCCCCGCAAGGCCGACCGCGACGACCAACGCCCTGACAAGCTTGCCTGCCGCGCCAACGCGCGCCGGGCGCCCGCCTTGCTGCGCGCCACGATCCAAGGTGCCCGTCATCCGCTTCCTCCGAAAGATCCCGGCCGCCCGTTCTTGGCGCCCGTCTGAAGTGCCGTGTTGCCGGGCGTCAAAGCCCGGATATGTCGTTCCAAGTGACGAATGCCATCAGCGCGATCACCAGCGCAAGGCCCACGCCTGTCGCCGCCTCGGCCACCCGGTCGGATAACGGCCTACCACGCACCGCCTCGATTGCATAGAAGACCAGATGCCCGCCGTCGAGCACCGGAATCGGAAACAGGTTGATCAGCCCGATCGAGGTCGAGATCAGCGCGATCATCCCGATCAACGCGCCGATGCCGCTTTCGGCAGCGTCGCCGGACATCGACGCGATCCGCACCGGACCGCCTAGGCCCGACGCATCCGCTTCGCCGTCGATGATCTTGCCCAAGTAGCTGAAAGTGTTGGTCACAACCGCCGCGGTGCGGCTGACGCCGAAGGCCGCGGCCTCGAATATCCCCGGGGCGCGCACGCCCGAGCGCACCAGCGCATCGCCGGACACGCCGATCATCGGGCGCATCTCGATCGACCCGTCTTCGAGCGGAATCGGGTTGATCGCGGGGGTCACGGTTAGATCCACCGTTTCCATCCCGCGCCGCACGGTCACCACCAGCGGCGCAGCGCCCGCAGCCTTGATCGCCGCCTGCACGTCCGCGAAGGACGCCACCGGGGCGCCGCCCGCGACGATCATCACGTCGCCGGGCTGCATCCCCGCCGCCGCCGCCGCCGCGCCGTCGATGACCCGCGCCGCCACCGGGGGGATCAGCGCGGGGGTGGTGATCGCGATCACCTCGCCGCCGCGTTCCACGGTCAGGTTGTGCATGGCCGCGCCCGCGGCCGAGGCCGCCTCGATGAACGCGCCGAAATCGGCGACCGGGACGCCGTTCACCGTCAGCACCAGGTCGCCCGCGCGCAGCTCGGTGACGCCGGCGCCCGCCTCGGTCACCTCGCCGATCACGGGCCGGTCATCGGGCAGGCCCAGCGTCACCGCCGAGGCCGCGAAGATCATGATCGACAACAGGAAATTCGCCGCAGGTCCGGCCGCTACCGTCACCGCGCGCCGCCAAAGCGCCGCGGCGGGAAAGCTGCGGGCGCGCTGCGTGTCGGACATGCCCGCCATCGCCGCCTTGTCGACGCCCGAGGAAGACGCGTCCGCATCCCCCAGAAACCGCACATAGCCGCCCAGCGGCAAAGCTGCGAGCCGCCAGCGGGTGCCCCGCTTGTCGTTCCAGCCGAACAGCTCTTTGCCAAAGCCGATCGAGAACGCCTCGGCGTGAATGCCGCACCAGCGCCCGACGATGTAATGGCCGTATTCGTGCACGAACACCACAACGCCGAGCACCAGCAGGAACGGGATCACCGACCCGAGAATTGGTCCGATCAGCGGGATCGCATTGAGCATCTCTATCACTGGGTCGTCCTTTGCTGACCCGCGCGGCGCGGGACGGTCGTGAAAGCGGGCGAGGCGTCGCGGCGGCGGTCAGGCCGCCCGGGCGCTCACCCCGTTGAGGGCGATGCGCCGGGCGGCCGCGTCGGCCTCGGTGACATCCTCCAATGTGGCGGCTGGGCCGTGCGGGGCAAGGGCCGCCAGCGTTTCATCCACAACATCGGCCATTTGCAGAAACCCGATCCGCCCGGCGATGAACGCCTCGAGCGCGGCCTCTTTGGCGCCGTTCAGCACCGCGCCGGCCAGCCCGCCCGCCTGCATCGCCTCGCGCGCAAGGCGCAGCGCGGGGAATCGCACCTCATCGGGTGCGCGGAAATCGAGCCGCGCAAGGCGCGCAAAATCCAAGCGCTCAACCGGCAGCGGCGCGCGGGCGGGGTGGTGGAACGCATAGCCGATCGCGTGGCGCATGTCAGGCGCGCCAAGCTGCGCCAGCACCGAGCCGTCCACATAGCCGACCATCGAATGGATGATCGATTGCGGGTGCACGATCACCTCCACCTGGTCAGGGCGGACGTGGAACAGGTGCTTGGCCTCGATCATCTCCAACGCCTTGTTGAACATGGACGCTGAGTCGATGGAGATTTTCGCCCCCATGTCCCAATTGGGGTGGGCCACCGCCTCAGCCACCGTCGCGCGGGCCATGCGAGCCAGATCCCAGTCGCGGAACGGGCCGCCCGAGGCGGTCAGGATGATCCGCTCCACCGCTTTGGCGCGGTCGCGGTCGAGCACCTGGAAGATCGCGTTATGCTCGCTGTCGACCGGCAGCAAGGTAGCCCCCCCTGCGGCGCAGGCGGCGGTGAACAGATCGCCCGCCGCCACCAGGCATTCCTTGTTGGCCAGCGCCACCGTCGCGCCCTGCGCCGCAGCGGCGAGCGTCGGAGCCAGCCCCGCTGCGCCGACGATGGCGGCCATGCACCAGTCCGTCGGCCTCGCGCCTGCTTCGATCACCGCCTCGGGCCCCGCGGCGCATTCGATGCCAGACCCGGCCAGCGCTGCTTTCAGGTCGTGATACCGGCCCGGATCGGCGGTCACCGCCAGCGCGGCGCCGAATTCACGCGCCGAAGCCGCCAGCGCGTCGATGTTGGAATGGCCGGTGACGGCGACGACCTCGGCGGCATCGCGTCCGCCGGCCCAGCGCAGCACATCGAGCGTGCTGCGCCCGATAGACCCGGTGACCCCCAGTATCGTCACCCGCCGCGCGGTCATCGCCCTGCCCCGCTCACCAAATGAAGATCGATTGGCCGCGCGCAAAGGTCAGCAACGACGCCGCCAACGCCGCCGCCAGCATCCCGTCGAGCCGGTCCAGAACCCCGCCATGGCCGGGTATCAGCTGCGAGCTGTCCTTGACCTCGCAGAGCCGCTTCAGCGCGCTTTCGCCCAAATCCCCGCCGATGCTGATCAGCGCGACAAAGGCGGACACGATGGCGACCTCATGCGCGAAGGTCCCGGTGGTGGCGCCCGCGAAGACGACGCCGACCGCGGCCGCCAGCAGCACCCCCGCCGCCAGCCCCGACCAGGTCTTGCCCGGGCTGACCGCGGGCCACAGCTTGGCGCCGCCCACCAGCCGCCCGCCGAAATAACCGCCGATGTCGGCCGACATCACCGTCAAGATCACCCATAGCGTCGCCTCGAACCCGTAATGCGGATCGTCGCGCAGGCCGATGAAGGCCGCGCAGGCGATGGCCGCATAGGCGGCGCCCAGCAACGTGACCGGCCCCGCCTTGCCCCGCGCCCAGAGCAGCGCGAGCGGCGCCAGCGCCAGCAGCATCCACGCAACCCCCCACCGCATCAGCGTCACATGAGTGATGACGCACGCCCCAGCGGCGGCGACCGCGGCGAAGGCGCCGATCAGGTCGAACCGCCCGATCCGCATCATCCGCAGTTCCCACACCATCGCCACCGCGGCGGCGGTCAGAAGCACGGTGAACGCCCAGCCGCCCATGGCCAGCGCGCCAAGCGACACGACCGCCATCACCACGCCCGAAATCGCCCGCGCGCGCAGATCAGCCATTTTGCCGCCAGGTTTGGTCTGTGGGGATGCCATCGCGCGCCTCAGACGCCGACCGCGCCGAAACGCCGGTCGCGGGTGCAGTAAAGATCGAGCGTGCTGGCGAACACCTCTGGCGTGAAGTCAGGCCAGCATTCATCGACGAAGGCGAATTCCGAATAAGCGGTCTGCCAGGTGAGGAAATTCGACACCCGCATCTCGCCCGAGGTGCGGATCACCAGGTCCGGGTCGGGCAGCCCGTCGGTCCACAGCGCGCCGTTGAACGCGGTCTCGTCGATCGCGTCGGGCGACATCAGCCCCGCCGCCACGTCCCGGGCCAGCCGCCGGGCGGCGGCGACGATCTCAATCCTGCCGCCATAATTGAGCGCCACGGTCAACCGCAGGCCGGTGTTGCCAGCGGTCATCGCCTCCAGCTCATGCATCAACGCCGCCAGATCGCGGTCGAGCGCGTCGCGATCCCCGATGAACCGCACCCGCACGTTGCGGCGGCACAGATCGCGCCCCTCGCGCCGGATGAAGATGCGGAACAGGTTCATCAGGCCGCGGACCTCCTCGGTCGTGCGGCGCCAGTTCTCGGTCGAGAACGCAAACAACGTCAGGCACGAGATGCCGAGGTCGGACGCCGATTCAACGATCGCGCGAACCATCTCGGCGCCCTTGCGGTGCCCGGCAAGGCGCGGCAGGCCGCGACGTTGCGCCCAGCGGCCGTTGCCATCCATGATGATCGCGACATGAGCGGGAAGGGTTCCACCGCCGGCTGCCATCGAGGGCTTCAACATCCCCGTCTCCTCCAGGACGCCGCGGCGCCGGACATCGAACAGGCGTCAAACCTGCATGATCTCTTCCTGCTTGGTGTCCAATGCGGCGTCGAGGCGTCTGATCGCGGCGTCGGTCATGGTCTGCACCTCGTCGGACCAGATTTTCTGGTCGTCCTCGCCCATGCCCGCCACCTTGGCCTTTTTGATCATATCCATGCCGTCGCGCCGCACGTTGCGCACCGAAACACGCGCATGCTCGGCATATTGCGCCGCGACTTTGGACAAATCGCGCCGCCGCTCCTCGTTCAGCTCAGGAATCGGCAGGCGGATGATCGTGCCATCCACCACCGGATTGATCCCGAGGCCCGAGATGCGGATCGCCTTTTCCACCCGGCTCACCAGCGTCTTGTCCCAGATATTCAGCGTGAGCATCCGCGGCTCCGGCACGTTGACGGTGCCGAGCTGATTGATCGGGGTCATCGAGCCGTAAGCCTCCACCGACAGCGGCTCGATCATCGAGGCCGAGGCCCGCCCGGTGCGCAGGGACGCGAATTCGGTCCGCAGATTGGCCAGCGCGCCATCCATGCGGCGTTGCAGATCGTCGGTGTCGATCTCGATCTCGTCGTCGCTCATTCGTCTTCTCCTGCACGCGCGGCGAGGGCGGCGGCGATGCGCTCAGCCCTGCTCGACAATGGTGAATTTTCCGCGTCCGCTCAAGACCTCCGCGAAGCCGCCGGGGGCGTGCAGCGAGAAAACCACCAGCGGCAGATTGTTGTCGCGCGCCAGCGCGATCGCCGAGGCGTCCATGATCTTGAGGTTCTTCAACAACACCTCATCATAGGTGATGCGGTCATAGCGTTTCGCGTCGGGGTTGGTCTTGGGATCGGCGGTGTAGACGCCATCGACCTGAGTGCCCTTCATGATCGCGTCGCAGTCCATCTCCATCGCGCGAAGTGTCGCGGCGGTGTCGGTGGTGAAATAGGGATTTCCGGTGCCGGCGGCGAAGATGCACACGCGGCCCTTTTGCAAGTGCCGCTCCGCGCGGCGGCGAATATAGGGCTCGCAGATCTGGTCCATCGGGATGGCGGAGATCACGCGCGTGTGGATTTCCAGCGTTTCCAGCGCGCTTTGCATCGCCAGCGCGTTCATCACGGTCGCGAGCATGCCCATATAATCGGCCTGCGTGCGCTCCATCCCCTGGGCGGCGCCCGAAAGGCCGCGGAAAATGTTGCCGCCGCCGATCACCAGGCACAGCTCGACGCCAAGCTCGTGGACCTTCTTTATCTCAAGCGCGATGCGTTCGACCGTGGGCGGATGCAGGCCGAAGCCCTGGTCGCCCATGAGCGCCTCGCCGGAGATTTTCAGCAGCACGCGCGGGTATAGCAACGGGGCGGACGGAACGTGTCCCTCGGTCATGCGGCGAGTCTCCGGATCGGTAAGAGGCGCGCGCAATGTGTCGGAACGCGGGGCCGGTGGCAACCCTGCCCCGCCCTCGTGGCGGCAATGAGACCGCGGCCGCGCGAGACGGGGCCGCTCAGCCCGCCGCGGCGACCGCGGCTTCGGGCCGCGATTGCGGCGGATCGATCAACATTGCATAGCCCAGCAGCTCGAAATCGGCGGCATAGACCTCCGACACTCGCGCCAAGGTATCGCGGCGGGTGTAGTATTCGGCCCAATCGCGGCGCATCGATTTGCGCGCATGGGGGGCGGCGTGGGCGGTGACGTCGACATGGGCGCAGATATCCTCGAAGATCGCCTGCACGCCGTCCTCAAAGGCGTAGAGGCGCTTTACGAGCACTTTCCCCTCCTCCTCCACGAACCGGCGCTGGGGCAGGAAATGCACGTCTTTCTTCGCCAGCTCGGCCAAGTCTTCGCGCGCGAAGGCGTCGAAGGACCGCGCGCGCACCAGCCCGCGGTTGCGAAAGTCGTGGAACAGCGACACGGCGCGGTCATAGGGGTTGCGGACCACCGCGACGGAATGGATCTGCGGCCAGCGTTTGCGCCCCAGCAGGCGCCGCGCATCGGACGCGAACAGGTGGTAAAGGTCGGGCGAGCCGCTGTCGAAGCTCCACTCAACCCCCAGCGCCTTTCGCAAGGCGTAGTGCAGCGAGGTGCTGCCGGTTTTGGGGATGGCGACATGCGCCAGGTTCTTGGGATGGTGGATGAACATTTGCGGCCCTCCGCAGCCGGCGCCCGAAGCGGTATCTCCGGACCATGGCCGCGATAGGTTAACGCGAGGTTTAACGGCGGATCCGCGGCAGCGCCGGGCGCGAGCGGGCCATCGGCCCCGAGCGTCCGGCAGCCCCCAAGCAGGGCCCGCTGACGCAAAACGCCCGGCCGTTCCCGGCCGGGCGCTCGCAAGGGTCGCCCCGGGTCGCTAAGCTATCAGGCGCCCATGGTTTTCGCGACTTCGGCCGCAAAGTCTTCGGTTTCTTTCTCAATGCCTTCGCCGACTTCGACGCGGGCGAACGACACAATCGACAGATCGGCGCCGGCCTCGGCAAGCGCCTTCTCGACGCTCAGGTCGGGGTTGATCACGAAGGTCTGCTTCAGCAGGCAGACCTCCTGGAAGAACTTGTTCATGCGGCCGACGATCATCTTTTCGATCACCGAGTCAGGCTTGCCGGATTCGCGAGCCTGATCAGTCAGAACCTGCTTCTCGCGCTCGACCAGCGCCGGGTCGAGATCGGCCTCGGACAGCGACGCCGGGTTGGTGGCGGCGATGTGCATGGCGATTTGCTTGCCGATCGCGGCGGCGGCGGCCTTGTCGGTCCCGTTGATCGCGACCAGAACGCCGATCTTGCCCATGCCCTCGACCACGGCGTTGTGCACGTAGGTCGCGACCACGTCGCCCTCGACGCGAGCCATGCGGCGCACGCCCATATTCTCGCCGATGGTGGCGACCTTGGCGGTCACGACCTCGGCGACGGTCTTGCCGCCCAGATCCGCGACCAGCAGCGCGTCAAAGTCCGCGACGCCCAGCGCCGTGCCGGCGACGCCGGACACCATCGCCTGGAAATCCGCGTTGCGCGCGACGAAGTCGGTCTCGGAGTTGACCTCGACCGCGACAGCCACGCCGCCCGACGACGCGACGGCCACAAGGCCCTCGGCGGCGGTGCGGCTCGACTTTTTCGCCGCCTGCGCCAGACCCTTGGTCCGCAGCCAGTCAGTGGCGGCCTCGATGTCGCCGTCGTTCTCGGTGAGCGCGCGTTTCGCGTCCATCATGCCCGCGCCGGTCTGGTCGCGGAGCTGTTTCACCATCGCTGCGGTGATCGCCATGTCATTTCTCCTCGCGCACTCGCGGGGGCGCGCCGCTCCGGATCCCGAAGCCCGTTCCCTCGGCTCCGCCCTGTCTGGACGGGCCTCGTTTGAGTCAGGGCTGGCCCGGCGTCAAGCGCCGCCTGCGTCGTTGAATCGTCATATCGAAGGGGCCGCCAAGTCTGGGGCCCCGCTTTCGGGGGCGCCAAGCGCTCCCCGGTCCGTTGCATCAACGGGCCGGGAAGCGCCGCGATGGCGCCCCCGGCCCGCCGGGATCAGGAGGCGGCGGGCGCCTCGGCCACCGCTTCGACACCGGGGTCTTCGGCCTCGAAGCCCTCTTCCACCGGGGCGTCTTCCAGCTCGCCGAGGTCGAACCCGGCCTCGCCGAGCTGCGCGGCCATGCCGTCCAGCGCGGCGCGGGCGATCAGGTCGCAATAAAGCGAGATCGCGCGCGACGCATCGTCGTTGCCCGGGATCGGGTGGTCGATGCCAACCGGGTCCGAGTTGGTGTCGAGCACGGCGACGACCGGGATGCCCAGCTTGCGAGCCTCGGCGATGGCCAGCTGCTCTTTGTTGGTGTCGATCACGAAGATCATGTCCGGCACGCCGCCCATCTCACGGATGCCGCCCAGCGAGGCCTGAAGCTTGCCCTGCTCGCGCTCCATGTTCAGGCGCTCTTTCTTCGTGAAGCCCTCGGCGCCGTCGCCGAGCTTGTCATCCAGCTGGCGCAGACGCTCGATCGAGTTCGAGACGGTCTTCCAGTTGGTGAGCGTGCCGCCCAGCCAGCGGTGGTTCATGAAGTACTGCGCACACCGCTCCGCGGCGTCGGCCACGGGGGCCTGGGCCTGACGCTTGGTGCCGACGAACAGAATCCGCCCGCCCTTGGCGACGCAATCGCGCACCGCGACCAGCGCCTGGTGCAGCAGCGGCGACGTCTGGGTCAGGTCGAGAATGTGGATGTTGTTCCGGGCGCCATAGATGTACTGGCCCATGCGCGGGTTCCAGCGGTGGGTCTGGTGGCCGAAGTGGACGCCGGCTTCGAGAAGCTGGCGCAGCGTGAAATCAGGTACGGACATGTTCCGCGTTCCTTTCCGGTTTCAATCCTCTGCGGGGACAGAGCCTAAGCCCAACCGGAGGACGTGGCCGGACAACCGCCCGACACCGCCCAAACACCCCGCATGCGGTTTTCTGGTCCGCGCGATATATACGCGCCCCGCGTCGGAGGCAAGCGCCCGTCGCCGCACGAGCTTTCGCGCCCCTCGCGTTGGGACCGCGCCGCATCGGCCCGGCGATAGCGTCGCAATTGAACGGTTCGCCTTGCGCGGCGGCTTTATTGCTGGACCCATGATCGCTTGCGCCCCTCTCGCTCCAAGGACCTGCCGATGCCCGACGTCCCGCTGAATTTCTCGCGCACCGAATACGCCGCCCGCATCGCCAAGACCCGCGCCGCCATGGACGCCGCCGAGATCGAGGTGCTGTTCTGCACCGACCCGTCCAACATGGCGTGGCTGACCGGCTATGATGGTTGGAGCTTTTACGTCCATCAGGGCGTGCTGCTCGGCCCCGAGGGCGATCCGATGTTCTGGGGGCGGCGCATGGACGCCGCGGGCGCGATGCGCACCTGCTGGATCGAGGAATCCGACATCCACGGCTATTCCGACGACTATGTGATGTCGACGGTGCGTCACCCGATGCAGCACCTTGCCGCCCTGATCCGCGAGAAGGGCTGGGAGGCGCGGCGCCTCGGGGTTGAGATGGAGAACTACTATTACTCCGCCCGCGCGCACGCGGTCCTGAGCGCGGAGCTGGCCACCGGCGGCCACGCGGACGGGATCGCCGACGCCACCGGGCTGGTCAACTGGCGCCGCGCGGTGAAATCCCCGACGGAACTCCTTTATATGCGCCGCGCCGCCCGGATCGTCGAAAAGATGCACGAGACGATTCTCGAACACGTCGCCCCAGGACGGCGCCGCAACGAAGTCGCCGCCGAGATATTCAAGACCGGCATCTGGGGCGGGGTGGACGATTCCGGCGTCGCCTATGGCGGCGACTATCCCGCGATCGTGCCGCTGATGCCGATGGGCAGGGACGCCAGCGCCGCGCATCTGACCTGGGACGATCGCCCGTTCGAGGCCGGGACCGCCACGTTCTTTGAAATCGCGGGCTGCCACAAACGCTATCACGCGCCGCTGTGCCGGACCGTTTTCTTGGGCGAGCCGCCCGCGGAAATGCGCGCCGCCGAAGAAGCGGTGCTGGAGGGGATCGACGCGGGCCTCGCCGCCGCGATCCCCGGCAACACCGCGGGCGACATCGCGTCCGCCTTCTATGGCGTGCTGGCGCGCCGCGGCATCGCGCGCGAGGGGCGCTGCGGCTATCCGATCGGGCTGAGCTATCCGCCCGACTGGGGGGAGCGGACCTATTCGATCCGCCCGTCTGACACCACGGTGTTGGAGCCGGACATGACGTTCCACTTCATGCCCGCGCTTTGGCACGACGATTGGGGGCTGGAGATCACCGAAACCGTGCGTATTCGCGACGGAAAACCGGCAGAATGTCTTGCGAACGTGCCGCGGATGCTATCCACGCGGTAACCAATTTTAGTCGTATACGAATCTGACGGCGCGGGATCGGTGAACCTGAGAGCGTGTTTGAGAAGG
>JBLIKI010000040.1:0-16957 GCA_047636235.1 Paracoccaceae bacterium
CCTATGAGGGCACCCATGACGTTCACGCGCTGATCATCGGACGCGCGCAGACGGGGTTGCAGGCGTTCTTCTGAGGCGATGCGTTGAGGCGATAAGGAAAGGCCCCGTGCGATGCGCGGGGCCTTTTTGCGGTTTGGCTATGTGCAGTTGGGGGCAGGGCGGCGTTGGCTTTGTGGTTTCGACGCATATCTGCTTAGCGCAACGCGGATAGTGGCGCAGAGCTATGTTAGCCTCGAAACATGAACGGCATTGAGCGAAACCTCGCCAACTGGAAAGCCTCCCTCTTGCCTTGCATCCCGGTCGCCGGCTTGCTGGCGCGTAGCCCCGTTGCATACAAGTGGAAAGCTCCTTTTCGGAGCTGGATGTTGCGTGAGGCGGTGTCTTGGCGATTGCACGACCTCATGACCCAATCTTACGCGCTACATACGCAGGGCCACGTGTTGGGGGCTCGCATATTGCTGCGGAGCGGCTTCGAGACGCTAGCGGTGCTCATCTACCTTAACCAGAGCACCAATCGTGTGCTGGATGGAACGCAGACCTTTCAGTGTTTCGGCGAAAAGACGAGCAGACTTCTGGTGGGAACGCGCAAAAATACCACAAGAAAATCGGCTACCAACGTGCTCACGCTTCTTGATAGCAGCGAAAAACGCCACCCCGGCCTGCGTGAAATATATGACAACCTGTCCGAAAGCGCCCATCCGAATTATGAGGGTCTTTGCTTGGGATATTCGCAAGTTGATCGCTCAGAATATCAGATGAATTTTTCAAATCGCTGGATGGAGCTACACGGCGACCAGCAACTTGGTGCGATCTAACTGTGCATGGAGACTTTCCACCGAGAGTACGACGACGTATGGCCCCGTTTGACTGAGCGGTTCGAAAGGTGGATCGAGGCCAACGACGCTAGCTTGGAAGCCACCAAAAGCGATACGCTGCAGAGCTAGCCGGTTGACCGGCGCTTGATGGTTTTCGCCACACCGAACCAGCGCCGTCCAGATCTCCCGCCCCGGCGAGGGGCTCAAAAATCCGACACGATCCCCTTCTTCTCCCAATCGCCGAACCGCGTCGGCTCGGGCCCGTCGCGGCCGCCCAACTCGACCGGCAGCGCCACTTCCGGCGTCTCTGCCTTGCGCGCGGCGGCTTCGGCCAGCGCGCGGGTGGCGGCGGCTTTCAGCCGGGTCTCTTTCGTTTCCGTGTCGGCGGGCATATATCCCTCACTGAACCTGATGGGCGCCGCTTCGGCGCCTCGCCTGATCAGATAGGCCGCGCGTGGGCCGGATGCAAACGCCGGCGCAACACGACCGATCGAGAAGAGCCATGAACCAGATCAAGACCATGATGCTGCTCGCCGCGTTGACCGCGCTTTTCATGGGCGTGGGTTGGATGATAGGCGGAGAGGGCGGCGCGTTGATCGCGCTGATCATCGCCGCCGTCGCCAACCTGTGGGCGTTCTGGAAGTCGGATCAGGCGGTGCTGCGCATGTATGACGCGCAGCCCGTGACCCGCGCCTCGGCGCCTGATCTGCACGACATCGTGGTGGAGCTGGCGCGCAATGCGGGCCTGCCGATGCCGAAAATCTATATTATCGACGAGGCGCAGCCCAACGCCTTCGCCACCGGGCGCAACCCGGACAACGCCGCCGTCGCCGCCACCACCGGCCTGCTTCGGACCCTGAGCCGAGAGGAAATCGCCGCCGTGATGGCCCATGAACTCGCGCATGTGCGCAACCGCGATACGCTGATCATGACGATCGCCGCCACCGTCGGGGGCGCGATCTCGATGCTCGCGCAATTTGGCATGTTTTTTGGCCGCGGGCGCGATCGCAACCGCGGCGGCATGGGCATGATCGGCGTGATCCTCGCCGCGCTGGTGGCGCCGATGGCGGCGATGATGATCCAGATGCTCATCTCGCGCACCCGCGAATACGCCGCCGACCGTGCGGGGGCTGAGATTTGCGGCAACCCGCTGTGGCTCGCGTCCGCGCTGGCGCGGCTTTCGGCGCCCCACGCGGTGCTGGAGAACGCAGAGCGCGCCCCCGCCACCGCCCACATGTTCATCGTCAATCCGTTGTCAGGGCGCGGCATGGACAGCCTTTTCTCCACCCATCCCTCGATGGCCAACCGCATCGCGAAGCTTGAGGAAATGGCCCGCGCGATGGGCGCGACCCGCGGGGCGACGCCGATGCGCGGCGCCGATGCGGTGCGCAGCGTGACCAGCTCGGTGCCGCGGTCGAGGTCGCGAACGCCCGCCCGCAAGGGGCCGTGGTCATGACCGCCCGTCGCGGTGGCGCGCGCAATATTCACCGCAAAGACGCCAAGCCGACCCCGCCGCCCCCGCGCATCCCCGAAGGCCATGCGGCGCGGACGGAGGCGTTGCGGCTGCTGGCCGGGGTCCTCGACGGCGGCAAGATGATGTCGGAGATGATCGACAAGGCGCCCGCCACCCTCGCCCCCGCCGACCGGGCGCGGGCGGGCGCGCTGGCGGGCGCGGTGCTGCGGCGGCTGGGCCAAGCCGATGCGGCGCTGGCCCCTTTCCTGCAACGCCGCCCCGGCGGTCCGGTGCTGCACGCGATGCGCATGGCGGTGGTGGAGGCGCTGAGCCTCGGCGCCCCCGCCCATGCCGCGGTCGACGGCGCTGTGGCGGCGATCAAGGTGCACCCTGGCGCGTCCCGCTTCGCAGCCCTGGTCAACGCGGTCGGGCGCAAGGCGACGGGCGAGGGCGTGGAGGTCTGGGAGGCGGACGATCTGATCGACGCTGCGCGCCTCAACACCCCCGGCTGGCTTTGGGGGCGGCTTAGCAGCGCCTATGGGCAGGCGGCCGCGCATAGCATTTGCGCGATGCACCTGATCGAGCCGCCGGTGGACCTGACCGTGCATCCCGGCGTCGATGTCGCGATGCTGGTCGAGGCGCTGGGCGCGGAAATCATGCCCGGCGGCACCCTGCGCCTCGCGCGTCGCCCGCAGATCACCGCCCTGCCGGGCTTTGACGAGGGCGCGTTCTGGGTCCAAGACATCGCCGCGGCGCAGCCCGCGCGGATGCTCGGCGCCCTGCCGCGGATGCGGGTCTTGGACCTGTGCGCGGCCCCCGGCGGCAAGACCTTGCAACTGGCGGGAACGGGGGCGCATGTCACCGCGCTCGACATCAACGACCGGCGGCTTGAGCGGGTGACGGAAAACCTCGGCCGCACCGAGCTGCGCGCGGAGATCATCTGTGCCGACGTGATGGAGTGGGAGCCGGACGCGCCCTTCGACGCGATCTTGCTGGATGCGCCATGCTCGGCCACCGGCACGGTGCGGCGCCACCCGGACCTGCCGCATCTGAAGGAGGCGTTCGATCTGAAAGAACTGACCGCGCTTCAGGATGAGATGCTCGACCGCGCGTGGGGCTGGCTGGCGCCGGGGGGGCGGATGGTGTTCTCGACCTGCTCGCTTTTGCCCGAAGAAGGCGAGGCCCGCGCCGCCGCGTTCTTTGCGCGCACCCCCGATGCGACCCGGGCGCCGGTGGATGCCGCGGCGCTTGGCATCCCGCCCGAATGGGTCAACGGCGACGGCGATCTGCGCCTGCGGCCCGACTTTCTGGCGCAAAGCGGCGGAATGGACGGGTTTTTCGCCTGCGCGATGGTCAGGGGCGGGTGACACCGTCCGCCCCATCGGGTTATTTTGCGGTGCAACACCCGCGCGGGATCTCCGGCGCGGCGCAAACCCCATGAGGCCCCGCGCGTGAGCGAGCTTTTCACCGGCATCCAGATCAGGCTTGCGGCGTTCGGCGGCGCCCCCACCGCGCTGTCGCACCAGCCCGCCCCGATCTGGCTCGGGGAGGCTGAGCGCGCGCGCGCCATGATCCGCGGCGTCTATCGGCTGGCGGGGCAGGAACTGACGGCCCCCGGCATCGGCCCGTGGAAGTTGATGCCGCCGGGGCGGGCGTTCTCGGACGCGCTGCACAGCTTCGACTGGCTGGGCGATTTCGCGCTGCTGCCGGGGGATGAACCCAAGCGCGTGGCGCGGTCGTGGATCTATGGCTGGATCGCGCGCCATGGCGACGGCGACGGCCCGGGCTGGCGGCCCGGCCTGTCGGGGCGCCGCTTGATGGCGTGGACCATCCACGCGCCGATGGCGCTCGACGGCGCCGACCCCGAACTGGCGAAACGGTTCTATCGCGTGATCGGCGCCCATGCCCGCTATCTGGCGGGTGCGTGGAAAAAGGCGACGCCGGGCAAGTCGCAGATCAACGCGCTGGCGGGGCTGCTCTGGGCTTCGCTGGCCTTTGACCGCTATCAGGCGGAGCGGGATCGCAACGCCGCCAGCCTCGCCGCCGCCGCCGACCAGCTGATCGCGCCCGATGGCGGCGTGCCGTCGCGCAACCCCGAAGACTTGGCCGACATTCACTTGACGCTCGCCGCCGCGGCGGCGGAGTTGGAGCGCGCCGGGGCTTCGGTGCCGCCCCCCCTGCGCGCCGCCCTGGACCGGATCGCGCCAACGCTCCGGCTGCTGCGGTTCGGCGATGGCGGGCTGGCGAGGTTCCATGGCGGCCATGCGGGCCCCGCCGGGCGGCTGGACCACGCGCTGGGGCTGGCGCGGGCGCCGCGCACCGCGCCGCGCCGGGCGGCCATGGGCTTTTGGCGCATGGCGGCGGGGCGCACTGCGGTGCTGATCGACGCCGCGCGGCCCCCGGTGACGGCTGCGGCCCATGCCTCGACCTTGGCGATCGAGCTGAGCGCGGGCGCCCAGCGGGTGATCGTGTCGTCGGGGCCGGGCGCTGCGTTCGGCGCGGAATGGGCCGACGCCTGCCGCGCCACCGCGGCGCATTCGGCGCTGACGCTGGACCGGTCGTCTTCGTCGCGGATCGCCGCGCGCGCCAAAGGGCCGGGGCCGCATCTGTTCGCCGAAACCCCGTCCGCCGTCACCGCCGAGGACGCCGCCGACATCGACGGCGAATGGCTGCTGCTGTCCCATGACGGGTATCTGAGCAGCCACGGCCTGTTTCACCAGCGGCGGCTGTTCCTGTCGCTCGATGGCCGGGATTTCCGCGGCGAGGACACGCTGTCCGCCCCCGATGACAAGGCCCGCCGCACGCTGGACCGCGCGGCGGCCGATCCGGGGCGGATCCCCTATGCCGCCCGGTTCCACGTCCACCCGGACCTGCGGCTGGAACGTGACGGCCCGACCGGCGCGATCCTCCGCGGGCCGGGCGCGGTGTGGCATGTCAGCCAGACCGGCGGCGCGATCGCGTTCGAAAGCGGCGTCTGGTTCGATCCCGACGCGCGCGAGCCCCGCGCGACAAAACAAATCGTGGTCTCGGCGGCGACCGAGGGGTATTGGGGCCGCGTCACTTGGGCCATCCGACGCCAAGACACGCCCCGCACGCGCTCAGACGACTGAGCCGGGGCCGTCGGGCCGCCCGCCCTCTTTGCGCGGCCACCTGTCGCGCCCCCATGCCGGAGCCTGCCTCATGACCGCCACCACCGGACTTGTCCGCCCGATTCGCGCCTTGATCTCCGTGTCCGACAAGGCCGGGTTGATTGAGTTCGCCAGCGCGCTGGCCGCGCGGGGCGTCGATCTTGTCTCCACCGGCGGCACCGCCAAGGCGATGCGCGATGCCGGGCTGGCGGTGCGCGACGTGGCGGACCTGACGGGGTTCCCCGAGATGATGGACGGACGGGTCAAAACCCTGCACCCGTCGGTCCATGGCGGGCTTTTGGCGCTGCGGTCCAACCCCGATCACGTCGCGGCGATGGAGGCGCACGGGATCGAGCGGATCGATATCCTCGCGGTGAACCTCTATCCGTTCGAGGCGACGGTGGCCGCGGGCGCCGGGCCGGACGACTGCATCGAGAACATCGACATCGGCGGCCCGGCGATGATCCGCGCCGCGGCCAAGAACCATGGCGACGTGGCGGTGGTGACCGACCCTGAGGATTACGCCGCGCTGCTGGAAGAACTTGCCGCCCATGACGGCACCACGCTGGCGTTCCGCACCACGCTGGCGGCCCGCGCCTATGCCCGCACCGCCGCCTATGACGCCGCGGTGTCGGCGTGGATGGCGGGCTATGCCGGGGATGTCGCCCCGCGCCGCCGCGCCATCGCCGGAACCCTGCGCCAGACCCTGCGCTATGGCGAGAATCCGCACCAGTCGGCGGCGTTCTACACCAACGGTGCGGTGCGCCCCGGCGTCGCCACCGCGACCCAGCTGCAGGGCAAGGAACTGTCCTATAACAACATCAACGACACCGATGCGGCCTATGAGCTGGTGGCGGAATTCGCGCCTGAGGCCGGACCCGCCTGCGCGATCATCAAGCACGCCAACCCCTGCGGCGTCGCCCGCGGCGCAACCTTGGCCGAGGCGTATTCGCGCGCCTTCGACTGCGACCGCACCTCGGCCTTTGGCGGGATCATCGCGCTGAACCAGCCGCTCGATGGCGCCACCGCCGAGGAAATCGCCAAGATCTTCACCGAGGTGGTGATCGCCCCCGGCGCGGACGACGACGCCCGCCGCATCTTCGCCGCCAAAAAGAACCTGCGCCTGCTGACGGTGGACGGCCTGCCGGACCCGACCTCGCCGGGGATGATCTGGCGTCAGGTGGCGGGCGGCTATCTGGTGCAGGACCGCGACAATGGCCGCATCCTGCCCCGCGATCTCAAGGTGGTGACCGACCTTGCGCCCACCGACGCGCAGCTGTCGGACCTGATGTTCGCCTGGACCGTGGCCAAGCACGTTAAATCCAACGCCATCGTCTATGTCAAAGACGGCGCCACCGTCGGCGTCGGCGCCGGGCAGATGAGCCGCGTCGACAGCACCCGCATCGCCGCCCGCAAGGCCGATGACATGGCTGAGGCGCTGGGCCTGACCGCATCCCCCACCATCGGCTCGGTGGTGGCGTCGGACGCGTTTTTCCCGTTCTCGGACGGGCTTTTGACCGCCGCGGCGGCGGGGGCGGTGGCGGTGATCCAGCCCGGCGGCTCGGTCCGAGACGCCGAGGTGATCGAGGCCGCCAACAAGGCGGGCCTTGCCATGGTGTTCACCGGGATGCGCCATTTCCGGCACTGAGCGGCGCGCCGCAGCGACCGAGGGGCGGGCGAAGGGGGTTGCCCTTCGCCCGCCCTTTGCTTTTGTAGAGAGCGAAGGAGACCCGCCATGCGCCTGAACACCATCATCGCGGAGCCTGAGGGCGAGCCGATCGCGCCGCCCCTGCTGATCGTCCACGGCCTGTTCGGGTCGGCGCGCAACTGGGGCGCGCTGGCACGGCGGATTGCGCAAGGCAACATCGCCGGGCCGCGCCGGGTGATCGCGGTCGATCTGCGCAACCATGGCGACAGCGGTTGGGACGACGACGCGACCTATCCCGCGCTCGCGGCCGACCTGGCTGAGACGATCGATGCGCTTGGCGGGCAAGTCGACGTGCTCGGCCATTCGATGGGCGGCAAGGCGGCGATGCTGCTGGCGCTGACCGAGCCTGTGCGGGTCAACCGCCTGATCGTGGCCGACATCGCGCCGGTCGCCTATTCAGGTCATTCGCACCTTCCCTATATCCGCGCGATGGAGGGGGTGGATCTGGCCTCCGTCACCCGCCGATCCGACGCCGACGCGGCGCTGCAAGGCGGCGTGCCGGACCGCGGTTTGCGCGGGTTCCTGCTGCAATCGCTGAGCGTGGAGGGCGGGGTCGCGCGTTGGAAGCTGAACCTGCCCGCGCTGTCGGCGCATATGGACGCAATCCTCGGCTTCCCCGACGTATCGGGCGTCTATGACGGCCCGACGCTGTTCGTGAACGGGGCGGATTCGGACTATGTCGCCTCCGAATACCGCCCTGCGATCAAGGAGCTGTTCCCCAAGGCGCGGTTCGTGGGGGTGAAGGATGCGGGCCATTGGCTGCACGCCGACAAGCCCGAGGCGTTCTTGCAAACCGTCGGTGGGTTCCTCAAGGCGACGGACTGAGGGCGGGGGGCTGAGGGCGCAGCCGCCCTCAGCCCCGATCAGCGCCCGCGGGCGATCTTCTGCTCCGCCGGGAAGCGGGTTTCGAACCGCAGGCGCAGGGTCGCGGCCCACAGCCCCAGCGCGCCCGCCTGATGGATCAGCGACAGCCCCAGCGGCGCCGCGTGCAGCACCGTCACCACGCCAAGCGACACTTGCACCGCCATCAGCGCGATCATCACTCCGGCCCAGCCCTTGGCCCCGCCATGCCCCGTGGCGAGGGCGCGCCACAACGTCAGCAGACCAAGCGCCGCCAGCCCGTAGCCGACCATCCGGTGGTTGAACTGCACCAGCGCCGGGTTCTCGAACGCGTTGGTCCACAGCGGCAGGTAATCAAAGCTTTCGGACGGCAGAAATTCGCCGCCCATCAGCGGCCAGTCGGTGTAGCCGCGACCCGCGTCGATCCCCGCCACCAGCGCGCCGAGCAGGATCTGCACGAACGTCAACGCCATCAGCGCGTCGGCCCAGCCGGTCAGCCCGCCGAGCCGCCGCCGCCGCGCCGCCAGCAACTGCGCGCCATCGTGTCGCAGCTCCCACACGAACCACAGCAGCATGCCGAGGATCGCGAACGCCAGCCCCAGATGGGTGGCGAGCCGATAGCTCGCCACATCGACCATCCGCCCGCCGAGGCCTGAGGACACCATCCACCAGCCCACCGCGCCTTGCAGCCCGCCAAGCCCGCCGACCAGCAGCAGTCGCCCGGTCCACCCCGGCGGGATCATCCGGCGCAGCGCGAAGAACGCAAATCCGACCGCCCAGACCAACCCGATCGCGCGGCCGAACTGCCGGTGGCCCCATTCCCACCAGTAGATGGATTTGAACTCAGACATGCTCATGCCTTTGTTCTGAAGCTGGTATTCGGGGATGGCACGGTATTTGTCGAACTCCGACAGCCATGCCGCGTCGGACAAGGGCGGCACGGCGCCGGTTACCGGCTTCCATTCGGTGATCGACAAGCCGCTGTCGGTCAGTCGGGTCATCCCGCCCACCAGCACCATCACCGCGACCATGGCGGCCAGCGCCATCAGCCACGCCGCGATCACGCGCCGCGCGGTGCGGCGGCGCGCATCGACGGCGCCGGGGACGGGGACGGTGGCGCGGAGGGCGCCCGCCGAAGTCTCTTGGAAAATCGCGCGGGGCTTGCTCATCGCCGTGGTCGCTCCTGAGGATCGGTCGTGATGAAGGAGGACTTAGCGCCGGCGCCGCATCTCGGCCAGCGCTCTGATGACGCCCCTCAGCGTCTGAGTGTCCTGGGTGGTCAGCGGCGCGCGGTGAAAGAGGTTGCGGATGCTGCGCTCCAGCGACGTGCGCCGGTCCTCGGGCCAGAAGAAATGCGCCGCCTCGCATTCGTCGATCAGATGGTCGAGCATGCCCTCGACCTCATGGGCCTCGGCGATGTCGGTCTTGCCGCTGCGAAATTCCACCGCGGGCGCCTCATCCATCCGGCGGCGCCACTCATAGGCGATCAGCAGCACGCATTGCCCAAGGTTGAGCGACGCGAACCGCGGGTTCACCGGCACGGTGATGATCGCGTTAGCGAGCACGATGTCGTCAGTTTCCAGCCCGGTGCGCTCGCGCCCGAACAGGATGCCGACCTTTTCGCCTCGGGCGATTCGAGCTTGCGCGTCGATCATCGCCGCCTCGGGCGTCATCACCGTCTTGGTCATGCCGCGGGGGCGCGCGGTGGTGGCGTAGACGTAGTGCAGATCCGCCACCGCGGCGCGGGTGGTGTCGTGGGTCTGCGCGGTCTCGATGACATGCGACGCGCCTGAGGCCATGGCAATCGCTTTCGGGTTCGGCCAGCCGTCGCGCGGGGCGACCAGCCGCATCCCGTCGAGGCCGAAATTCCACATCGCGCGGGCCGCGGCGCCGATGTTCTCGCCCAACTGCGGCTCCACCAAAATCACCGACGGGCCTTCGGGTTGCGGGTGCTCGGCCCCGGTCGTGTCCCATCCGGTCATGCGATCGGCTCCTTGGCTGGTTGCTTTAGAGGGGATTTGCCCCGACGCGGGCTCAAAGGCAAGGGATGGGTCAGGTTCGCACCATCCAAAGGCTCGATTCCGGGGCGCCGGACCATGCCAGCGACATTATCGCCGGGTGATCCCCGGCGCCGAGGCGGGTCGCGGCGAAATGGCTGGCCCAGACCGGGCGATAGGCGCCGCTTAGCAGCCAGCCCGCCAGCGCGTTATGCTCATTATACCCGCGCCAGCGCCATGCGGCGGGGTAGGGGTCTGGCAGGAACACGTCGTGGATGTGGACCAGCACGCCGGGCGACAGCCGCGGCAGGATCCGGTTCACGATGATGTCCACATCCGTGCCCGGCATCAGGATATGGCTGCTGTCGAACACCGCCATGTCGCCGGGGCCGAGCGCGTCGAAAAGCGGCAGATGCGCGGGCGACAGGATTTCGCGTCGCCACGACACCGGCAGATCCAGCAATTGCGCGCGCGGGGCCGGGTCGATGCACACCTGATCGGCCAAAGCCCCCGCATCGGCCAGCCCGCGGGCGATGAAGCGGGTGGAATGGCCGGACCCGACTTCCACCACCCGGTTCGGGGGCGCGCGCCGGGCTAGCGCATAGGCCGCCAGACCATCGAGCCGCGGAAACCATTCCTGCGTCCATCGCGGCGCCGGGGCGGGGCCGCCGAACGCCGCCAGCGCAGGCGCCTGTCCCTGCGCCCATGTCAGCAGCTCGCGCATCGATGGCGCGGCGCCGTGCAGCAAATCCTCATACGCGTCATAGCGCGGCGGAGTGTCCGGCACCGACCCCGCATAGCGATACGGGATGAAGAACCCCTGCCGCGCCAGACCCAGCACCGTCGACAGCCCCATTCGGACGCTCCGCAGCTGTCTTCTCATATCCTTGACCCCTACCTGCATACCGCTGTATACGCGCGCATCCGCCGCGCTACGCTCCGGTGGCGCCAAGCGCCGTCCCGGAGTAGCTTGCCCCGAACCGCCTTACCACGATCCCCCCAGCACGAGAGAGAACCATGTCCAAGATCAAGGTCGATAACCCGGTCGTTGAACTCGACGGCGATGAAATGACCCGCATCATCTGGGACTTCATCAAGCAGAAGCTGATCCTGCCGTATCTGGACATCGATCTGCTTTATTACGATCTGGGGATCGAGGAGCGTGACCGCACCAACGACCAGATCACTATCGACGCCGCCCACAAGATCCGCGAAGTTGGCGTCGGCGTCAAATGCGCCACCATCACCCCCGATGAACAGCGGGTTGAGGAATTCGGCCTGAAGCAGATGTGGCGGTCGCCGAACGGGACGATCCGCAACATCCTCGGCGGCGTGATCTTCCGTGAGCCGATCATTTGCGAGAACGTGCCCCGGCTCGTGCCCGGCTGGACCCGTCCGATCGTGGTCGGCCGTCATGCGTTCGGCGATCAGTATCGCGCCACTGATTTCCGCTTCCCGGGCAAGGGCAAGCTGACGATCAAGTTCGTCGGCGAAGACGGCGAAGTGATTGAGCGCGAAGTGTTCGACGCCCCCGGCTCTGGCGTCACCATGGCGATGTATAACCTCGATGAATCGATCATTGATTTCGCCCGCGCGTCGATGAACTATGGTCTGGTCAAGGGTTGGCCGGTCTATCTGTCGACCAAGAACACCATCCTCAAGGCCTATGACGGCCGCTTCAAGGACCTGTTCCAGCAGGTTTTCGAAGAAGAGTTTGAGGGCAAGTTCAAGGCCGCCGGCATCACTTATGAGCACCGCCTGATCGACGACATGGTTGCGTGCGCGATGAAGTGGAACGGCGGCTATGTCTGGGCCTGCAAGAACTATGACGGCGACGTGCAGTCGGACACCATCGCGCAGGGCTTCGGCTCGCTCGGCCTGATGACCTCGGTGCTGATGACGCCGGACGGCAAGGTGGTCGAGGCCGAGGCCGCCCACGGCACCGTCACCCGCCACTATCGCCAGCACCAGGCGGGCAAGGAAACGTCGACCAACTCGGTCGCGTCGATCTACGCTTGGACCGGCGGGCTGAAGCATCGCGCGACGCTCGACGACAACACGGCCCTGATGAACTTCGCCGCGACGCTGGAGAAGGTGGTGGTCGATACCGTCGAATCCGGCTTCATGACCAAGGATCTGGCGTTGCTGGTCGGGCCGGACCAGAAATGGCTGACCACCATGGGCTTCCTTGAGAAGGTGGCTGAGAACTTGGACGCCTCGCTCAAGGGCTGATAGCCGCCTGAGGATTGGAAAGGGCCCGCGCGATGCTTCGCGCGGGCCCTTTTGCGTATCGAGCGGAGCGATCTTGGGCCATGATGCGCGGGCCCGAGCCATGTCAGGAGCCGCCATGAACTTCGATCCCGAACCGCGCACCCCGGCGTTGCCAGACCTGAACGCCGTCAAGCTGGTGTATCTGCTGTATTTCGTTGGCTTCTTCCTGCCGATCTGCGCGCTGGCCGGGGTGATCCTCGCTTATGTGAAACAAGGCGAGGCGGGGCCGGTCGCGGCCTCGCATTTCACGTTTCTGATCCGGTCATTCTGGATGGGCCTCGGGGCGGTGGCGATCGGCATGGTGCTGATGTTCGTGCTGGTCGGCTGGTTCGTGTTCGTGGCGTGGGCGGTGTGGGCGCTGGTGCGATTCATCACCGGCGCGCTCGCGGTGATGGAGGGGCGATCGGTCCGCGACCCCGAAAGCTGGGGCTTCACCGCCTGAGCGGCCCCGATCAGCTTTCGCCGATCAGGATGCCCGCCGCCAGAACCAGCGCGCCACCCAGAACCACCTGGAAGGCGGCGCGGGCGAACGGCGTGTCCATGTATCTGTTCTGGATCCACGCGATCGCCCACAGTTCCACGAACACCACCGCAAGCGCGATCGACGTCGCGGTCCAGAAATCGGGGATCAGATAGGGCAGGGCGTGGCCCAGACCGCCGATGGTGGTCATGATCCCCGCCGCGATGCCGCGCTTGATCGGCGACCCGCGGCCGGATATCTGGCCGTCATCTGACGCGGCCTCGGTGAAGCCCATCGAGATGCCCGCGCCGATCGAGGCGGCAAGCCCGACCTGCAACGTCGTCACCGGGTCTTGGGTCGCGAACGCGGTGGCGAAGATCGGCGCCAGCGTCGACACCGACCCGTCCATCAGCCCGGCCAGCCCCGGCTGCACCCAGGTCAGCACGAATTGGCGGTGGGCTGCGGCCTCTTCGGTCTTGGCGTCTTCCGGCGAGACATGGGTGTCGACCAGCCTCGTGGCCTTGCGTTCATGCCCGCGCTCGGCGGCCGCCAGATCGCCCAGCAGCTTGCGGGTTTCGGGATCGCCGGTGCGCGCGGCGGCGGCGTCATAGAAATTGCCCGCGGTGCGCTCCATCTGCGCGGCGGTGGCGCGCATGTCCTCGGGCTTCAACTCCTCCAGCAGCCACATCGGGCGGCGAGTGTAGAAGCCCGCGACGTGCTCGCGCCGGATCAGCGGGATCGGGCCGTCGAAGCGCAGTTGGAACCGGTCGATCAGGCGGCGGCGATGCTCAACCTCCTCCGCGGCCATGTCGGTGAAGATCCGCGCGGTGGCGGGGAATTCCTTGGTCAGCCGGGCGGCGAAGTCGGCGTAGATGCGGCTGTCATCCTCCTCGGCGGAGATGGCGAGCGCGAGAATCTCCCGCTCCGTCAGTTTTTTGAAATGCTTGCGTCCGGTGAAAAGGCTGATCATGCGCCCGCTCCTAAAGCGATACTTCAAGTTTGGAATGGTTCTAAAACGCTAAAGCGGCGCGCGCAACGGAAACTGTGTCGCATAACGGCAAAGGCCGGCGCGATCCTCTCGCGCCGGCCTTTGCCGATCAGGGGCGGGCGTCAGTCGTCGGTGACTTCGGCCGGGTCGTCATTGTCCGAGGCGCCGAAGTCGAGCCCGTGGGCGGCGCGTATCTTGTCCTCGATCTCATAGGCTACGTCGGGGTTTTCGCGCAGGAACGTCTTGGCGTTCTCCCTCCCCTGACCGACCCTTATATCGCCGTAGGAGAACCAGGAGCCGGATTTTTCAACCACGCCCGCTTTCACGCCAAGATCGATCAACTCGCCAGTCTTGGAGATGCCTTCGCCATACATGATGTCGAATTCGACCTGCTTGAACGGCGGCGCGACCTTGTTCTTCACGACTTTGACGCGGGTGGCGTTGCCGACAATCTCATCCCGGTCCTTGATCGCACCGATCCGGCGGATGTCGAGCCGGACCGAGGAGTAGAATTTCAGCGCGTTGCCGCCGGTGGTCGTCTCGGGCGAGCCGAACATCACGCCGATCTTCATGCGGATCTGGTTGATGAAGATCACCATGCATTTGGATCGGCTGATCGATCCGGTCAATTTGCGCATCGCCTGGCTCATCAGCCGCGCCTGAACGCCGACCGAGCTGTCGCCCATGTCGCCTTCAAGCTCCGACTTCGGGGTCAGGGCGGCGACTGAGTCGACCACAACCACCGACACCGCGCCGGAGCGGACCAGCGTGTCGGTGATCTCCAAAGCCTGCTCGCCCGCGTCGGGCTGCGAGATCAGCAGCTCATCCACGTCCACGCCAAGCTTGCGGGCATAGTTGGGGTCAAGCGCGTGCTCGGCGTCCACGAACGCGCAGATGCCGCCGTTTTTCTGTTCCTCCGCGATGACATGCAGCGCGAGGGTGGTCTTGCCGGAGCTTTCCGGGCCGTAAATCTCGATGATCCGGCCCTTCGGGAGACCGCCGATGCCGAGCGCGATGTCGAGACCGATGGAGCCGGTCGAGATCGTCTCGATGTCCATCGTGGTCTTGGCGCCGAGCTTCATGATCGAGCCCTTGCCGAAATTCCGCTCGATCTGCGCGAGAGCCGCGTCCAGCGCCTTTTGCTTGTCCATGCCGCCCTTGCCTGTGAGTTCCAGAATGCTCTGCGCCATTGCCTGCCATCCATGTTTCCCACAGCCGTCGGGCGTTGTCCAACGAGTGGTGCGTTCTTGATGCGTTCGCAAGCTCTATCATGCGAACTTAACGAGAACAAAGGTTAATATGTCTGGATCGAGATTGGGCGCGGATGGTTAAGGATTGGTTAGGGTCGCCATGAAAAAGGCCGCCCCCTTGCGCCAAGGGGGCGGCCTGATGGCAGGCGCAGGCGCGGGTCAGCCGCGGCGACGCACCAGCGCCAGCGCGCCCAGCCCCAGCGCCATCAGCGGCAGCGCGCCGGGCAGCGGCACGTCCGAGATGGAGGCGGCTTGGACATCGACGAGCACGCGACCGATGCGTCCGAAGGCTTCTGTGCCAAATTCAGCGCCGGTCGGGAACGTCGCGCTGCGCAAGGTGTCCTGCAGGACCAACCGTCGCAACGTCACGGCATTGCCGAGGATCGACGACGCATAGTCCTTGCCGCCGTAGGAATTGATTGCGGTTGCGTCGCGCGACCCCAAGATGCCGATGACGTCGCCCGCGCTTACGGCGATCGACAGGCCGGTCAGCGCCGCCGACTGATCGCGCGCATCGAACAGCACGTCATAGACGGACGCGGCGCCGTCATAGGCGTTCAGCGTTGAGAAGCGAAACACGGTGACATCGAAATTGGCGGTCGACGCATTGGTCTGCAGGTGCAGACCGACGATCACGAAATCGGTCGGCGCCGTGAACGAAAACCCGCGGGTGAGGCCCGTGAACGTGCCGATTTGCGCTCCGGTATCGATCACCGCGGCCAGCAACGGCGCGGGGGTGAGCAGGAGGGCGAGGCCGAGCGCGACTCGGCGGAGGTGGCGGAGGAAGACTGTCATGTGGGGCTCTACTTCATTCAAAACAATTACTGATGAATGATCCAACCCTTCGTATTTTATAAATCGTCAACTTGAATCTTAGTGAAAATCATCGGCCGCCTCCGCCCGCCCGACTCACCGAATGAACGTGCCGGTATTCAATTCGCGCACCGCCTGCACCAATTCCTCACGCGTGTTCATCACGATCGGGCCGTGCCAGGCCACCGGCTCCTTGATTGGCTTGCCAGACACCAACAAAAACCGCATCCCGTGATCGCCGGAGGTCACCTCTACCTCATCCCCACGATCGAACACCACCAAGGTTCGGTCGCCGGTGTTGTCGCGAATATGGATCTCCTCGCCGTCGATTTCCTTTTCCAACAGCACGCCGAACGGGGTGGACGCGGCGCCGAACCGGCCCGATCCGGCGAAGATATAGGCGAAGGCGTGGCGCTCCACCTCGACCTTCAGGCGCTTTTTGGTGTTGGGCGGGATCGAGATATCAAGATAGCGCGGGTCCGCCGCGATCCCGTCCACCGGGCCGCGAATGCCGCGCCAGTCGCCGCAGACCACGCGCACCACCGTGCCGTCATCGTCGATCCGCTCAGCGATCTCAGACCCCGGCACGTCCTGATAGCGCGGCGCGGTCATCTTCAGGCGCGAGGGCAGGTTGGCCCACAGCTGAAAGCCGTGCATCCGGCCCTGGGCATCCCCTTTGGGCATCTCCTGGTGCATGATCCCGCGCCCGGCGGTCATCCACTGCACATCCCCGGCCCCGAGGGTGCCGCGGTTGCCCAAGCTGTCGCCGTGCTCGACCTCGCCGGCCAGCACATAGGTGATCGTCTCGATGCCCCGGTGCGGGTGCCAGGGGAACCCCTTGGCATAGTGCGCGGGCTTTTCGTTGCGGAAATCGTCGAACAGCAGGAACGGGTCCAATTCGGACGTGTCGCCGAACCCGAAGGCGCGGCGCAGGTGAACGCCTGCGCCCTCAAGGGTCGGGGTGGCCTCTTCGATGCGTTTGACGGCGCGGATGGACATGGCGGTCTCCCTGTTGCGGGGTGGCTTTCGGATCAGATAGTCCGCCCCAAGCCGCCGCGCCAGCGGGCGCGCCCGCCACGCACTGTTTCCGGGTTGGCGACGCCGGGCCTATTTTGTGCCGAACATCCGGTCTCCGGCATCGCCGAGCCCCGGCAGGATATAGCCCTTTTCGTTCAGCCGATCATCCAAGGCCGCGGTGACGATCCGCACATCGGGATGCGCCTCTTTCATCCGC
>JBLIKI010000041.1:0-16927 GCA_047636235.1 Paracoccaceae bacterium
CGCACCTGACGGGTCATCCGGGCCGCCAGATCGAAGTTGTGGGTGGCGATCAGCGCTGCCGCCCCGGCCTCGGCCAGCGCATCGCGCAGCACGTCGAACACCTTCTCGGACGTGCCGGGGTCAAGGTTGCCGGTCGGCTCATCCGCCAGCAGCAGCCGGGGGCGGTTGGCCAGCGCGCGGGCGATCGCGACGCGCTGCTGCTCGCCGCCCGACAGCTCCGCCGGTCGGTGGGCGGCGCGGTGCGACAGGCCCATCAGGTCCAGCAGGCCGCGCGCCCGCAGCGTTGCCGCCTTGGCGCCGACCCCATCGGCCAGCTGCGGCAGCATCACGTTCTCCAGCGCGCTGAACTCCTGCATCAGGTGGTGGAACTGATACACAAATCCGATCTCGCGCCGCCGCATCGCGGTGCGCACGGCGTCCGAGCGCTCCGCGCTCATGTCGCGGCCCACCACTTCGACCGTGCCGGCGCTGGCGTGGTCGAGCAGCCCTGCGATATGCAAAAGCGTCGATTTTCCGGCGCCCGACGGCGCGGTCAGCGCCACGCTTTCCCCGGCATGGACCGCCAGATCGATGCTGCGCAGCACATGCACCGCGGTGGGGCCGGTCCCGTAGACGCGGGTGACGCCGGTAAGGCGCAGCGCGGGAGACAGGTCATTCATAGCGCAGCGCCTCCACCGGATCGAGCCGTGCGGCGCGGCGCGCCGGGAACCACGTCACCGCAAAGCTGAGCGCGAGCGCCATGCCCGCGGTCTTGGCCACGATCGGCCACGACAGGTCGGCCGGAAAGCGCGAGATCAGCCGTACCTCGGGGTTCCACGCCCCGCCGCCGACCATCAGATCCACCACGGAGAAGATCGGGTCGATGTTGACCACGAACAGCACCCCGAGGATCACCCCGATCAGCGTCCCCAGCATCCCGATCCCGGCGCCGCACAGGAAGAATATCCGCATAACCGCCGCCTGCGGCAGGCCCATGGTGCGCAGGATGCCGATGTCGCGGCCCTTGTTCTTGACCAGCATCACCAGCCCCGAGACGATGTTCAGCGCCGCGATCAGCACCACAAGGCTGAGGATCATGAACATCACGTTCCGCTCCAGATCCAGCGCCGACAGGAACGCGCCATTGGAGTCCTTCCAGGTCCAGGGCACATAGGCGGACCCCGCCGCGGCCAGGATCGCCATGTCGAGGGCGCCGCCGGTTCCCAGATCCTCGGGCCGCTCCACCGCCGCTTCAACCATGTCGGCGGCGTCCCCTCGGTTGAAGTATTCCTGCGCGACGTCGAACGGCATGTAGACTCGGGTGCGGTCCACATCGGCGCGCCCGATGCGGAAGATATAGGTCACCTCGAACACGCGCTGTTTCGGCGCCATGCCGAACGGGGTCGCAAGCCCGTTGGGCAGGATCATCGTCACCTTATCCCCGGCGCGCACGCCAAGCTCTCTCGCCACCCCGGCGCCGATGGCGATGCCGCGGGGATAGTCGGCGAGGCTGCCGTCACTGGATTCGGGGTTGGCGATCCATGGCAGGCCCGCCAGATCCTCAGGCCGCATGCCGCGCACCACGACGCCGGCGTTGTTCTGGGCGCGGGTCAGCAGGGCTTGCCGCTCAATCAGCGGGGCGGCGCGGATCACGCCGGGGGCGGCGGAGACCCGTTCGCTGAGCGCCTGCCACTCAAGGATGTCGCGCACCGGGCGCCCGTCGACATAGACGGTGCGGGGGTAGAGGTTGACATGCCCCTCGGCCCCCAGCACCCGGCTGGTGAATTCGGTGCGAAACCCGCCCATGACCGACATGACCACGATCAGCGTGCCAACGGCGAGGGCGATGCCGATCAGCGCGTACCACACGATGGTCGACACGCCGCCCTCGCGCTTTTTTGCGCGCATATAGCGCCAGGCGATCATCCATTCGTGGCGCGCGAACGGAGGAGCGGCGCGGCCCCGGTCGGTCTCGGCGGCGTGATCCATGGGCTGATCGGTCCTTGCGACGGTCGGCGAAGGGGGGATGGAGCACGCGGCGCGCCTGCCGCGCAACCCGGCGCCTTGCCGCGCAGGGGGCGGTGCATGTCGGGGTCTGCGGTCCGCGGGCGCCTTGCGCCCCCACGTCCCGCCGCGCCGCAAAGGGCGTCGCGCGCCCCCGATCGGGCCGGTGTGCGAGAGGGGGGTGTGGGGGGAGGGGCCGCGGCCCCTTCCCCCGCCCTTGATCGGCCGCGTGAGCGGGGAGCTTGCTCCCCCGAGCGCGGCCGACCCCTTGGATCAGAGCGCGGCGTAGATCGCGGCGAGCTTGGCGACCGCGGCGTCGGCGGACATCTCCTCGGTCACCCCATCGCGTCGGCGGGTCAATTCGACCGTGCCGGTCTTGACGCCGCGCGGGCCGACGGTAATCCGCCACGGCAGGCCGATCAGGTCCATGGTGGCGAACTTCGCCCCCGCCCGCTCATTGCGGTCGTCATAAAGCGGATCGACTCCGGCGGCGGCGAGTTGGCCATAGATCGCCTCGCAGGCCGCATCGGTCGCCTCATCCCCCTGGCGCAGGTTCACGATCCCCGCCCCGAACGGCGCGACGCTTTCGGGCCAGATGATGCCGTTGTCGTCGTGATGCGCCTCGATCAGCGCCCCGACCAGCCGCGACACGCCGATGCCGTGGCTGCCCATGTGCACCGCGCCGCGCGTCCCGTCCGGGCCGATCACCGAGGCGCCCATGGCGTCGGAATACTTCGTGCCGAAGTAGAAGATCTGACCCACTTCGATGCCGCGACCCTGCACGCGCCGATCCTCTGGGACCTCGTCGAAAAGGGCCGCGTCGTGGGTCTCATCGGTGCGGGCATAGGGGGTGGTGAATTCGTCCCGGATCGCTTCGAGCTGCGCACGGTCGTCGAAATCAACCTCGCGGGCGCCGAGACTCAGCGCCTCGATGTCGCGGTCATAGAACACCTCGGATTCGCCGGTTTCGGCCAGCACAAGGAATTCATGGGTGTTGTCGCCGCCGATCGGGCCGCTGTCGGCGCGCATCGGAATCGCCTTCAGTCCCATCCGCTCATAGGTCCGCAGATAGCTGACCATGTGGCGGTTGTAGGCGTGCATCGCGTCCTCGACCGTCAGATCGAAGTTGTAGCCGTCCTTCATCAGAAATTCGCGCCCGCGCATGACGCCGAAGCGGGGGCGGCGCTCATCGCGGAACTTCCACTGGATGTGATACAGCGTCAGAGGCAGCGCCTTATAGCTTTCGACATGGGCGCGGAAGATGTCGGTGATCATCTCCTCGTTGGTCGGGCCGAACAGCATGTCGCGATCATGCCGGTCCTTGATCCGCAGCAATTCCTCGCCGTAGGCGTCATAGCGCCCCGATTCCCGCCACAGATCGGCGGGCTGCAAGGTTGGCATCAGCATCGGGATGTGCCCGGCGCGCTGCTGCTCCTCATGCACGATCCGCTCGATATTGCCGAGCACCTTGAACCCCAGCGGCAGCCAGGAATAAATCCCCGCGCTCGACTGTTTGATCATGCCGGCGCGCAGCATCAGCCGGTGGCTGACGATCTGCGCCTCGGCGGGGGTTTCCTTCAGGACGGGGAGGAAATAGCGGGTCAGGCGCATGCTCGTCTCTCTTCCAAACCGGGATCAGGGCGGGCGCGCCGCCGCATCGCGTCGGTCTAGCCGAGGGCGCGGGCCCGTGCAACCGAACGGCGCTGATTCGCCGCGTCAGAGGTTGATCGGCGCGGCCCCGGACCAGACAGAATTGGTGCGACGCAGCATGGCCGGCCACAGGCTCTGCAGTGAAAATCGCAGTGGTATATTGCAGCTGCGAACGGATTTTCGAGCGCCATCAATCGCAAGGGCGCGAATTCATTGCGCACTTTCTCAATTGATGTAGGGTTCGCCATGTCCGCGAATGCGGCGTTTGGGATCAAAACCCAAGTCTAGGGGGGGAACGGCTCGCAGGCCACTGCGGGCCGTTTTTCATTGGCGGGACTCAGGCGTCGGCCGTGAGCGGATCCAACTCCGCCACCGTCAGTTCCGGCGACAGCCCCATGGTCGCCGCCAGACTGGCGAGACGCTTGTCCACCATCTCTCCGGCCAGCTGCGCGATAGCGTGGGACAGCGTCAGGCGCAGCACCGCGTCGCCCGGCGTCAGGCGGCTTTTGGGCAGGAACCCCGGCGCGGACCCGGTCAGCATCGCCCCGAGGCGGATCGCCCGGCCCAGCCGCTTGGCCAGCGTCAGGTCCTCGGCGCTCAGCAATTCCAGCGCCGGGGCCCGCTCGCGGACCTTGCGGCCCGACCGATAGCGATGGCTCAGCGTCGCGCCCAGGAAGGCGCGCTCGGCATGGCTGATCCCGGTCAGGTTGGCGCGGTGCACGGTTTCCAGACAGGCCACGTCGCGGTGGTCGGGATGGGCGTTCCAGCTCACGTCGCTCAGCAAACACGCCGCGCGCAACAGCCGGGTGCGGCGCGGGTCGGCGCCGGGGAACAGCGGCGCCACCCAATCGGCCAGTTCATCCCCGAACCCGGGGAAACGGCCCAGCACGCTCTCCATCGCGCGGGCGGCGGACAAAAGCGGGTCTTCGGCGCGCATCTCCGGGGTCAGATGCTCATAAAGCACCCCCTCGCGCAGCCCGAAGGCGGATATCGCCACCTCGTCGGGCTGCGCCGCCTCGATCAGCCGCGCCAGCACCTGCGCGCCCAAGGGCGTGACCGCAAGGCGGGCCGAGGACGCGCTGACCTCTTGCGCCAGCGCAATCGGATCGCACAACGCGATGGCGCGGGCGGCGGCGAGCATCTCGTTCCCCGTCTGCGAGAATTCGTGCAGCACCTGCAGCGAATAGTTGATCCGCGACATGTGAATCTTGGCGAAGGCGCGCCACGCGCCGCCCACCAGAAACAGCCGCCCGCCGGGGCCGCCGATCAGTTCGGGCGATTCGGCCAGCGCGCGGGTGATCTCGGCGTCGACCTCCTCGGGGCTCAGCTGCGCAAGGCGCAGAGGGCCGAGCGGATAGGTCCGGCCCGGGCCGAGCACCCTGCCTCCGCCGACCCGCACCAACTCCAGCGACGCGCCCCCAAGGTCCGCCACCAGCCCGTCGGCGTCGGGCCAGCCCAGCAGCACGCCCTGGGCGGCCAGCCGCGCCTCATCCTCGCCCGAAGCGACGCGCAGGCGCAGGCCGGTCTCAGCCTCGATCAGGTCGCGAAATTCGGGGCCGTCGCTGGCGTCGCGCATCGCGGCGGTGGCGATGCCGTCCAACTCGTCGACCTCCATCTTGCGCGCCAGCGCGGTGAAGCGCCGGATCGCGGCGAGCGCCCGGCGCCGCCCGTCAGGCGACAGCGCGCCGGTGCGCTGCAGATCGGCGCCAAGGCCGCACAGCACCTTTTCGTTGAAAAAATAGGCGGGACTGCGCGACAGCGCCTCGAACACCACAAGGCGGACTGAGTTCGACCCGACATCCACCACCCCGACCCGCTTGCCGCTGCGAGGGTTGGCGGCGGCTTCCCACTGGTCCGCATCGTTCATCGATCGTTCCCGTTCGTATCCCGTGGATCGGAGCCGCACGGTTTCCCGCCCCTCAGGACCGGCGTCGCGATCAGCCCCAAGAAGCGGTCGCATGGCTAAGCCCGCAGGGTCAAGCGCGCCATCGGCGCAGCCCGGCCCCGCGCACGGCCCCGTGCCTTGGCCCCGCGCCTGCGATCAGGAGCGGGCCAGCAGCTCCGGCGCGTCCTTGATCCCGGCGCGGCCGCGGCCCGACAGGGACGGATGCTCCATGAAGAACGCGTGGGCGTTGAACGCATCCTCGCCCTCAGGGGTTTGCGCGCGCAGCCAGGCGCCGTCGGGTTGCAGGACCCAGCTTTGGTCCTCGTCGCGGAAATTGGCGGCCATCACTTGGGTGAGGATCTGGCGCCGCACCGTGTCGTTGTGGATTGGCACCAACGTTTCCACCCGGCGGTTCAGGTTGCGCCCCATCCAGTCGGCGGAGGATATCCATACCTCCGCCCCCGTCCCCGGCATGTGCCCGCCATTGCCAAAGCAGACGATGCGCGAATGTTCCAAAAACCGCCCGACGATTGATTTGACGCGGATGTTGTCCGACAGGCCCGGCACGCCGGGGCGCACGCCGCAGATGCCGCGCACCACCAGGTCGATCTTCACGCCGCCCTGCGCCGCGGCATAGAGCGCGTCGACCAATTCAGCGTCGATCACCGAGTTGACCTTGGCCCAGACATGGGCCGGGCGGCCCGCGGCGGCATGGTCCATTTCGCGCTGCAAGCCGTTCAGCAGCGTGGATTTCAGGGTTTTGGGCGCGATCCTGAGCGCCTCCATCCCCGCGGGTTCGGCATAGCCGGTGGTGAAGTTGAACAGCCGCGCCGCGTCGCGGCCCAGCTGCGCCTCACAGGTGAAGAGGGAAAGGTCGGTGTAGATGTTGGCGGTGATCGGATGATAATTGCCGGTGCCCCAATGGGTGTAGGTCACCAATTCGCCACCCTCGCGCCGCACCACCATGGAACACTTGGCGTGGGTCTTCCATTCGATGAAGCCGTAAACCACCTGCGCCCCGGCGCGTTCCAGCGCGCGGGACTGGCGGATGTTGGCGGCCTCGTCAAAGCGCGCCTTCAGCTCAATGAGCGCGGTGACCGACTTGCCGTCCTCGGCCGCCTCGCACAGCGCAGCGACGATCGGGCTGTCTTTGCTGGTCCGATACAAAGTCTGCTTGATCGCCACGACATCCGGGTCGCGCGCGGCTTGCTCAAGGAACTTCACCACGATGGAAAAGCTCTCATACGGGTGGTGCAGCAGCATGTCCTTCTGGCGGATCGCTGAGAAGATGTCCCCGCCATGGTCCTTCACCCGCTCCGGCATCCGCGGCGTGTAGGAGGGGAACAGCAATTCCGGCCGGTCCTTGATCACCAGCTCGGACATGTCCTTGACGCCGACCAACCCGTGCACCTCCACCACCTCGTCGCGGTCGACGTTCAATTCGTCGGTGATCATGTCCTTCAGATCCTGCGGCGCGCCCGCGGCGATGGTAAGGCGAATCACCTCACCGCGGCGGCGACGTTTCAGCGCGATCTCAAACTCGCGCACCAGATCCTCGGCCTCTTCCTCGACTTCGATGTCGCTGTCGCGCAGCACTCGGAACGCCGCGTGCCCGACCATGCGATAGCCGGGGAAAAGGGATTTGAGGAACACCTGCAGCAAGCCTTCGAGCGGCAGGAACCGGATCACCTCAGGGCGCCCGCCCTCCAGCCGCACGAACCGCTTGACCTGCCCCGGCACCGGCAGCAGCGCGTCCAGCGGCTGGTCATCGCTTTCGCGGCGCAGTTGCAGCGCCAGCGCGAAGCCGCCGTTGGGGATGAACGGGAACGGGTGCGCCGGGTCGATCGCCAGCGGGGTCAGCACCGGGAACACTTGCTCGAGGAAATGCTTCTCCAGCCGCTCCATATCCGCGCCGGTCAGGTCGCGCCGATCAATGATCTCGATTCGCGCCGCGGCCATCTCAACGCGCAGGCTGTAATATACCTCCTGCTGGCGGGCCATCAGGGCGCGGGCGTCGGCGTCGATCCGCTCCAGCTGCTGGGCGGGGGTGGCGCCGTCGGCGCTGGGGGTTTCCAGCCCTCCGCGGCGCAGGCCCCGCAGGCCCGCCACTCGCACGGTGTAGAATTCATCGAGGTTCGAGCCGGAGATCGACAGGAACCGAACTCGCTCCAGCAGGGGATGGGCGGGGTTCTCCGCCTCCTGCAGCACGCGCCAGTTGAAGGCGAGCCAGGAAAGCTCTCGGTTGAAAAACCGCTCAGGCCCCGCGTGGTCGAAGACCGGCAGGGGGCGATCAGGATCGGGACCACAGGCGTGGTTGAGGAAATCTGCGCGCATGGCCCTGACTACTCCGGTCGTGTGACGGTTTTACGCGCGCGCGGCGCCACCTTCGGTTTCGGCCCCCCGGCGCCGCCCTCCAGCGCGTCGCGCACCAGCGTCGCGGTCACTTCGCGCCGCCGGGCCATGGCATAGGCGTCGATGTCCGCCACCGCGCGTTCCAGCGCCGACAGATCGCGCCCCAGATGCAGCGCCAGCAGGGGCGGCACGGTCGCGCGCACCATCACCTGACGGTCGGCGAACAACTTCACCACCACCGCTTGCACCAGTTGGTCGTCGGGTTGGCGCAGCCTCCCGAACGACAGTGATGACAGCCGCGATTTCAGGTCCGGCAGCGCCACGCGCCAGCGGGACGGCGGGGTGCGGCCTGACAGCAGCAGCGCTCCGCCCTCCTGCCCCAGCAGGTTATAAAGGTGGAACAGCGTCACCTCAGCCCGGTCCGGGCGGTCAAGCTTGGCGATCCGGTCCGCGTCATCCACCGCCACTGCGCGCGACAGCGCCAGGCTGGGCACGTCGGCGTCGGCCAGATCCTCAGGGCGCAGGACCGCGGCGCCGGTTTCCTCAGCCCAGACATGCAGCATATGGGTCTTGCCCGATCCCTTGGGGCCGACCAGCGCCATGCGCCCCTGCGGCCAGCCGCGCCAGCCGTCAAGGCAGTCCAGCGCCGCCGCGTTCGCCCGCGTCTCAAAGAACGCGTCGCGCCCGCGGGCCGCGCGCACCGGCAGGGTCAGCGGCAGCTGCCCCTCGGGGCGCGGCGGCTCGGCGCGGTCGGGCGCCGTCATGCGCCCATCCTGGGGCCGCCGGGCAGATCGCCACCGCCGGTTTCAGCCTCGTCCGCGTCATCTTTCGCCGAGGAATAGCCGCGATAGAGCCGCCCGTTCATATATTCGTCGATGGCGAACCGCCCCAGCACGCCGATGCACGCCGCCGCGGGCACTGCGATCAGCAGGCCGGTGAACCCCAGCACAAAGCCGAACGCCGACAGCGCGAACATCAGCGCCACCGGGTGCAGGCCGACCGATCCGCCGACCAGCTTGGGCGTCAGCACGTTGCCCTCGATCGCCTGGCCGACCAGGAACACCGCCGCCACCGCCGCGATCCATTCCCATTCGCCCCAGAACTGCGCCACCGCCAGCCCGATCGACAGCACCCCCCCGATCACCGAGCCGACGAACGGGATGAAGCTGAGCAGCCCCGCGATCATCCCCGCCACCAGCCCGAAATTCAGCCCGATCGCCATCAGCGACACCGCATAGAACACGCCCAAGATCGCGCACACCGACAATTGCCCGCGCACGAACCCCGACAGCACCGCGTTGATGCGGCGGCCCAATTCGCGGATCACCGGCAGATGATCGCGCGGCGCCCAGGCGTCGACCCGCGCCACCATCCGGTCCCAGTCGAGCAGCAGATAGAACGCAACCACCGGCGTGATCACCAGCAAGGTGATGAAATCGAACACCGCCAGACCGCTGGACCACGCTTTTTCCAGCAGCGTCGTGCTCCAGGTCCGGGTGTTTTCGCGCAGCGCGCCAAGGGCGGTGTCAAAGGCGGTGCCGTGCTCCAGCATCGTGGGATAGCGTGTCAGCAGAAAATCGCGCGCTGCGGTCGCGTAGCTGGGCAGCGCGCCGATCAGATCGCGCAGCTGCACATAGACCGCCGGCACCACCAGCAGCAAAATCACCGTGAATCCGCCCGCCACCACGACAGAGATCAGCACCGTCGCGGCGGTGCGCGACAGGCCGCGGGCCTGCAGCTTGTCGGCCAGCGGGTCGAGGAAATAGGCCAGCGCCGCGCCGGCCAGAAACGGCAGCAGCACGCCTGAGAACACCCACATGAAGGCGATCAGCGCCGCCGCGCCGATGGTCCACCAGCGCACCTGTTCGCCAACGCTTAGCGTCATCGCTTCGGTCCTCGTGTCAGGCGTCCCGACGCGCGGGAGGGAAAATCGGGCGCCACCGCCCGAAAGCGGCGGCTCTGCCCTGTCAGGTCAACAGGTGGCCCAAGCGGGCCGCGGATGCAAGCGCGCGGGCCCGACGATCCGCCCTAAGACCCAAGGCCCACCGCCCCCGCCAGCGTTTTCAGCTCCGCGATCACGCTTGCGATCCGCACCCCGAACCCGGCGCTGATCAAAAGTACCGCATGGCCCGCCGCGATCGCCCAAGTGATCGCGCGATAGCCCTGCTTGGCGGTCTTGTGCCCGTAAAGCCCTTGCGCCAGCAGACCGCCGATGATGCCGAAGATCAGATCGGTGGCGTGCAGCGTGGTCTCCGGCACCCGCCAGCGATCCGCGCGCGCATTCACCTTGTCCGAGCCGTAGAGCACCATCGCCATCAGCCCCATGCCGATATACGGCCCGAGGAATTCCACCGGCATATCGCCCGCCGCGACCGCCAGCAGCGCCAACAGCGCCAGCGCGCCCGATGCGGCGATCCGCGCCTCACGCGGGCGCAAGTGCAGCGCCGAGAGATGCCCGATCGCCGCAGGCCGGGTCGGCTCCGCCAGCCGCGCGCGCGCCGCGATCGGGCGTCCGTCACGGCCGCGCCCCATGCGATAGCTGATCCGTGCGCCCGACGCCGGGCGTTCGGCGCCGCGCCCGAACGCAGCGACATGGACGAAGATGTCCGACCCCTTCACCCCGGGCGCGATCGGGTCAGGCCGGATGAACCCGAAGCCCCGCGCGTCGTTCCAGGTGACCAGCACGCCGATCCGCTCTGCGTCGGGTAGGGGATCGGCTTTCACGCGAACTGCTCTCGGATCAGCCGCTCTTCCAGCCCGTGGCCGGGATCGAACAGCAAGGTGTGGGTGATCCGTCGCTCGATCGCGACATCGACGCGCAGCACGTCGCGCACCTCGACATTGTCTGCGGTGGCGGAAACCGAGCGGCGCTCCGGCTCGGAGACCTCCAGCGTCACGGCGGCGTCGCGCGGCAGCAGCGCCCCGCGCCAGCGCCGCGGCCGGAACGCCGAGATCGGCGTCAGCGCCAGAATGTCGGCATAGATCGGCAGGATCGGCCCGTGGGCCGAATAGTTATAGGCGGTCGACCCGGCGGGCGTCGCCACCATCACGCCGTCGCAGACCAGTTCCGCCATCCGCTCCTTGCCGTCGATCAAGATACGGATCCGCGCCGCCTGATGGCGTTGGCGCAGCAAGCTCACCTCGTTGATCGCAAGCGCGGTGTGCGTGGTCCCGTCCATGCACAGCGCGGTCATCCGCAGCGGATTGATCCGCGCGGGCTCGGCGGCGACAAGGCGCTCGCGCAGCCCCTCCAGCCGGTAATCGTTCATAAGAAACCCGACCGTGCCGCGGTGCATCCCGTAGACCGGCACGTCGCTGTCCTCGGTCGCGGCAAGGGTTTCGAGCATCATGCCATCGCCGCCGATCGCGACGATCACATCGCAATCGTCGATGGCGTGGGCGCCATAGATCGCCACATAGCGCCGCAGCGCCGCCTGCGCCTGCGGGGCCGGGCTGGCGCGAAAGCAGATCCGCTCATACCCGCCGACAGGCGGGTTGCGCCGCGCACGATCTTCTGCGGCGCCCGGACGCAAGGACGCGTCTGCATCGGGCGGCGGCATGTCGCCGGCATTGGAACTGGCTGCCATCTGCTTTCAGTCTCGCATAGCGCCTAACGGCTCGGTGGGTTTGCGAATCTTCGCCGCACCGTCTTTCGTCAACATCAACGACATTGCCGCCCCTTGGGCGCCCGTATCAAGGTCTAAAGGTTCGGTTTTCGTTCATACTTGAGGCGTAGAAGACATGCCGCGTCGCTCACACCCTTGCGAAGCGTCGATTAGGGCCGAGACAACCGCGCCCGCACGGGGTAAACCGCCTTCAAGACTGGCGACGCGGCGCTTCCCGCGCGCCGTTCGCCCCAAGATTGCAACGCCCAGATCACGGAGGCAGCCCCATGGACGCCAACATGCGCGACGCCGGGTTCTTCACCCAGGACATCAAAGACCGCGACCCCGCGCTTTACGCCTCGATCGCCGACGAGCTGGTCCGCCAGCGCGACGAGATCGAGCTGATCGCGTCGGAGAACATCGTCTCCCGCGCGGTCATGCAGGCCCAAGGGTCGGTCATGACCAACAAATACGCCGAAGGCTATCCGGGTCGGCGCTATTACGGCGGCTGCACGCATGTCGACGTGGCCGAGCAACTGGCGATCGACCGCGCCAAGCAGCTGTTCAACTGCGGTTTCGCCAACGTGCAGCCCCATTCGGGCAGCCAAGCCAACCAAGCCGTGTTCCTGTCGCTGCTGAAACCCGGCGACACGTTCATGGGCATGGACCTCGCCTCGGGCGGCCACCTGACCCACGGCGCCAAGCCGAACCAGTCGGGCAAGTGGTTCAACGCGATCCCCTACGGCGTGCGCCGCCAGGACAGCCGCATCGACTATGATGCGGTGGCGGATCTGGCGGCAGAGCATCAGCCCAAGCTGATCGTCGCCGGCGGATCGGCGATCCCGCGCGACATCGACATCAAGCGTTTCCGTGAAATCGCGGACAGCGTCGGCGCTTACTTGCACGTGGACATGGCGCATTTCGCGGGCCTCGTGGCGGGGGGCGTGATCGCAAACCCGCTGGAGCATTGCCACGTCGCCACCACCACCACCCACAAGACCCTGCGCGGCCCGCGCGGCGGCATGATCCTGACCAATGACGAGGCGCTGGCGAAGAAGTTCAACTCCGCCATCTTCCCCGGCCTTCAGGGCGGGCCGCTGATGCATGTGATCGCCGCCAAAGCGGTCGCGTTCGGCGAGGCGCTGCGCCCGGAATTTCGCGCCTATGCCGCCCAGGTGGTGACCAACGCGCAGGCGCTGGCGGCGACGCTGATGGCGGGGGGCTTGGATACGGTGACCGGCGGCACCGACACTCATATCGTGCTGGTCGATCTGCGGCCCAAGGGCGTGAAGGGCAATGACACCGAGGTCGCTTTGGGCCGCGCCCACATCACCTGCAACAAGAACGGCATCCCGTTCGATCCCGAAAAGCCGATGGTGACGTCGGGCGTACGGCTCGGCACCCCCGCCGGCACCACCCGCGGTTTTGGCGAGGCTGAGTTCGTCGAGATCGGCCAGATGATCTGCAAGGTGGTAGACGGGCTGGCCGCCAACGGCGCCGATGGCAACGCCGAGGTCGAAGCGCAGGTCCGCACCCAAGCCAAAGCGCTGTGCGCGCGGTTCCCGATCTATGACCTGCTGTGATAGGTGAGCAACGGCGCGCAAGCGTCTGATTAAAAAAGGCGCCGCGGGAAACCGCGGCGCCTTTTTTCTTAGCGGCCCGTGACCCGCCACACGCGATTGCCGACATCGTCCGCGACCAGCAGCGCGCCGTCCTTGGCGATCACGACCCCGACCGGGCGGCCTTGCGCGTTGCCGCCCGCATCCACGAAGCCGGTCAGCACGTCGCGCGGCGGGCCTGCGGGGGCCTCGCCGTCAAAGGGCACGAAGATCACCGCATAGCCCGACAGGTCGGCGCGGTTCCATGACCCGTGCTGGCCGACGAACACACCATTGGCAAAGGCGGGCGGCATCAGCGACGCGCCGGTGGAAAAGCTCAGCCCCAGCGGCGCGGTGTGCGCGCCAAGGCCATAATCGGGCGTGATCGCCTGCGCCACCATGTCGGGGCGCTGCGGCTCAACCCGCGGGTCGACGTGATTTCCCCAAAAGCTCCAGGGCCAGCCATAGAAGCCGCCGTCCTGCACCGAGGTCAGATAGTCGGGGGGCAGATCGTCGCCGATCTCGTCCCTCTCATTCACCGCCGCCCACAGCACGCCGCCGGGCGAGATCGCCAGCCCGACCGCGTTGCGAAGGCCCGCGGCGAAAAGGTGCTTGTCGCCAGTGGCGATGTCGACCTGCCAGATCGCGGCGCGGCCGTCCTCGGCCGCCATGCCGTTCTCGGCGATGTTGCTGTTGGATCCGACCGAGGCGAACAGCGACCGCCCGTCCGCCGCCGCCACGATGGTCTTGGTCCAATGGTGGTTGATCGCGCCCGCGGGCAGCTCCGTCAGCACTCTGCCCGGGGTGTCGATGCGCGTGGCGCCCGGCGTGTAGGGGAACGCCAGGATCGCGTCGGTGTTCGCCACGAACAGCGTGTTCCCGACCAGCGCCATGCCGAACGGGGATCGCAGGCCCTGGATGAAGGGGACCTGCATCTCCGCCACGCCATCCCCGTCGGCGTCGCGCAGCAAAGTGATGCGGTCGGCGCTGACGGTCCGCGCGCCCGCCTGCGACATGATCTGCCCGGCGATGAAGCCTTTGATTCCGCCGATGCCGGACCGCTGGGGCGCGTTGCTCTCGGCCACCAGCACGTCGCCGTTGGGCAGCGCGTAAAGCCAGCGCGGGTGGTCGAGCCCGTCGGCGAACATCCCCGCCGACAGCCCCGGCGCGGGGGTCGGCCCGGCGCCGATCCGCCAGCGGGCGGCGGGGGCGATGTTGACGGTGGGCAGCAGGCTTGCGTCAGGCTTGGGCAGGTCGGGCGACGGGCCATAGCCGCGCGGCATGTCCTGCGCGGCCAGACCGGTCGGCAAGGCGAGCGCGAACGCGATCGCCGCGTGCATGGGGCGGGGGATCATGGCAGCGTCTCCTTCGATGGGTCGTGAGGTCAAACAAATATAGCGCGCCGGGGCGAGGTTTACAGGTGCGACATGCAATGTTGACAGCCGGCCCGTCCTTTGCGGCGAAGGACTTAGCCGACGGACCGGGTCGCCGCAATCAGGTCGGGGTCGGGTGAGAACCGCTCATGCAGCGGCAGCAGCGCGGCGCCGAGCACGCTCGCCGACGGCCCGATCGACCCGGTGGACACCATCGCCCCGGTCAGCCCGGCGCGGTTGAACAGCTTCATCTCATCGGCGACGCGGTGCATCAGGCGTCGCCGCCAACCGTCCCAGATCACTCCGTCGATCACCACCGCCTGAAAGTCGAACACCGACAGCGCGGCGATGGCGGCGCGCGCCAGCGCAGGGGCGGCGACATCAGCCCAGGCGTCGAACACCGCCTCACGCGCCGGGATCGGCGGGTCGGACAGGCGCTTCGGCCCGCCAAGGCCCGCCGCGTCCAGCATCCGCTCCAGATGGATCGCCGAGGCGAGGTGCAGCAATTGCGCCGGGCGGCCTTGGGGGTCGCGCTCCTCCATCGGCATCGAGCCGAGGGCGCCCGCGTTCATCTGCGCCCCACGGATCAGCCGCCCCCCCAGCACCGCTCCGCCGCCGACAAAGGCGCCGATATAGAAATGGATCGCGTTGCCCTAGGCCAACGCGTCCCCCGCGATCATCTCGGCCGCGCAGGCGGCGGTCGCGTCGTTGATGAGAGTCGCAGGCAGCTCGGTCGCCTCCGCCAGCCGGGCGGCGGGGTCGAGGTGCTTCCACCCCTCCAGCGCGCCTTCGCGCACGTCCATCTCTGCGGGCCATTCGTGCAGATCGCCGGGCATGGCGATGCCGAGGCCGACCACCCTGCCCCGTTGCGCCGCGCTCAGATCGTTCAGGATCGTCAGCACCATGGCGCACAGCGCCTCCAACGTCGCCTGCGGCGGCGGCGCGTCCCGGGCCATGTCGCGGCGCGCCACCACGGCGACGAGCATGTCGACCAGCACTACCTCTTGCAACCGGCGCCCGATCTTGACCCCCACCGCATAGGCGCCCGCAGGGTTCAGCGCGATGGGGGTGGCTGGCTGGCCGATCTGCCCGCGCACCTTGGCCAGTTTGCGCAGCACCCCGTCCTCGATCAATGCGGCCACGATCAGCCGTGCGGCTTGCGCCGACAGGCCGGTGGCGCGCGCGACATCGGTCTTGGACTTGGGGCCTCCGGCCCGGATCGCGGCCACGATCAGGCGTTCGTTATAGGCTCTCAGTCCGCTGCTATCGCCCACTCGCATCCGCGCCTCCCCGCGCAGATCGTTGACGATTCATTAACCAATGCGGCATCTCAAGCCCAGTCGCTAGTTCGGTTGCAGTCGGTGGCTCCTCTGGTCACGCTCGCGGCGACGCCTTAGCGAGGAAATCAAAATGAAACATGCGGCGCAGCTTCTCGCGACCGGCATTCCGGCCACCGGCATGATGATCGGCGCCGCAGCAGCAGCCGACAAGTTAATCGCCGGCCTGATCCCCAAGACCGACACCAAGCCCTTCTTCGTGAAAATGAAAGAGGGCGCTCAAGCCTGCGCCGAAGAACTCGGGCTTGAGCTGCGCGCCTTCGCGGGCGAATATGTCGGCGACAACAGCGGCCAGGTCGAAGCGATCGAGAGCCTGATCGCCCCCGGTGCCAAGGGCGTGCTGATCACGCCGTCCGACCCCGCCGCCCTTGCCGACACCGTCAAGATCGCCCGCGAAGCCGGTCTGCTGGTGATCGCGCTCGACACCCCGTTCGATCCGATCGATGCCGCAGTCGCGACCTTCGCCACCGACAATCTCAAGGCCGGGGTGCTGATCGGCGAGTGGGCGCACGCCACGCTGGGCGAGAAGGCCGCCAGCGCCAAGATCGCGACGCTCGATCTGTCTGAGCGGCAGATCACCGTTGACGTGCTGCGCAACCCGGGCTTCGTCCGGGGCTTCGGCATCGATCTGGTCAACCCGGACAAGATGTATGACGAGACCGATCCGCGCATCGTCGGCGGCGACTCCACCATGGGTTCCGGCGAGGGCGGGCGCACCGCGATGGAAAACCTTATGCAGAGGGCCCCCGGCATCAACGTCGTGCGCACAATTAACGACCCTGCCGCCGCCGGCGCCTATGAGGCCCTGAAATCCTTCGGGATGGAGGACAAGGAGCTGATCTTGTCCTTCGACGGCGGCTGCCCCGGCGTGCGCAACGTGGCCAGCGGCGTGATCGGATCGACCTCGATGCAGTTCCCGCCGAAAATGGCGTCGATGGGGATCGAGGCCGTGGCCGAATTCGCCAACACCGGCGCCAAGCCGCAAAGCACCCCCGGACTCGATTTTTTCAACACCGGCGTGACGCTGGTGACCGACAAGCCGGTCGCGGGCGTGCCGTCGATCACCTCGGCCGAAGCGCTGAAGCAGTGCTGGGGCTGATCCGCCCCGCGTGACGGCGCCGCGCCGACCGTTCCTTCGATCGCC
>JBLIKI010000042.1:0-16910 GCA_047636235.1 Paracoccaceae bacterium
ACGGGGGCCTTTTTCATAGCCACGCGCGCCGCTCTGCCAACGCCGCGCGGGCGCGCCGCCTGCGACCCGCGCCGCCGCCCGCGCGCGGCGCCCGGCCAAACGGGAGGCGCCGCGCCCGCGGCGGCCGACGGGCGGGAGAGCCCCCTCAGCCCTTGGAACCCGCCATGATCACCGCGATGGCGCACGACACCAGCCGCGCGCGCGCATCATCCGCCCGGCTGGTCAGGATCACCGGCGCCAGCCCGCCGACCACGATCCCGCCGGCTTGGGCGCGCGCCAGAAACGTCAGCTCTTTGGCGACCATGTTCCCGGCCTCCATGTTCGGCGCCACCAGAATGTCGGCGCGTCCCGCGACGGTGGAGGTGATGCCCTTGGTCCGCGCCGCGCCAAGATCTACAGCGTTGTCCATTGCCAGCGGCCCGTCCACCAGCCCGCCGGTGATCTGCCCGCGGTCGGCCATCTTCGACAGAATCGCGGCGTCCAAGGTCGAGGGGATCTGAGGCGACACCGTCTCTATCGCCGACAGGATCCCAACTTTCGGCAGCTCCACCCCCAGCGCCAGGGCCAGACCGATGGCGTTCTGCACGATGTCGCGCTTGGTCATCAGATCAGGCGCGATGTTGATCGCCGCATCGGTGACGAACAGCAGCCGGTCGCGCCCCGGCACGTCCATCACGAACACATGGCTCAGCCGCCTGCCCACCCGCAGGCCGCCGTCGCGGCGCATCACCTCGCGCAGTAGAACGTCAGTGTGCAGATCGCCCTTCATCACCGCCTTGGCGCGCCCTTCATGAACCAGCGCCACGGCGCGAGCGGCGGCGGCGGCATGGCTGTTGGCGGGAATGATCTCAATGCCTGACAGATCCTCGCCGGTCGCTTCGGCGGCGGCGCAGATCAAGGCGGGGTCGCCGATCAGGATCGGGCGAATCAGCCGCGCCTTCATCGCCTTGAGCGGGCCTTCGAGCGCGTCGGGCTTTTCGGGGCAGACCACCGCGACGGCCAGCGGCTCCGGCGGGGCGGCGCGCTCCAGCAACGCGTCGAAATGGCGGTGGCGGTCCAAAAGCAAGCCTGGGGCGTGCACGTCCTCGAACACCAGCTTTTTGGCGGGGGCGCGGACCTCGGCGATGCCCGATGCCGCCACCACGCCGGTTTTCAGCGTCGCGCGCGTCTCCAGCCGGACCACCCCGCCGGTGCGTTTCTCCAGCACCTGGACCGAGATGGTCAGGTCTGCGCCTGCCTCGACCGGCGCATGGAAATGCAGCTGCTGGCTGAGATAGATCGTACCCGGCCCCGGCAGCAGATTGCCCAACACCGAGGAGATCAACCCCCCGATCCACATCGCAGGGGCGACCGCTTCATCCACCCCGTCGCCGTCGCCGTCGAGCTTGGGCAGGTGCATCGGGTTCAGGTTCCCCGAGGCATTGGCGAAGATATAGAAATCCTCTACCGAGGCGATCCGCGACAGCGACGCCTCGTCGCCAACGCGCAGTTCGTCCCAAGTGCGGTTTTCAAGTCTCATGCGCGGGCGCCTTTCGGGTGGTGGCGGGCCCCGACCATGCTGCGGCGCGGCGGGGCGGGCCATGATGCAGGTCAATCTCGCCTGCGCCACGGCTCGCCTAGGCCGCAATCAGCCCGCGGCGGCGACGATCCCACCGAAATCGACGGCCTTGAGGCTGGCGCCCCCGACCAAGCCGCCATCGACGTTGGAGACCGCGAAAATCTCCGCCGCGTTGCCCGGTTTGACCGAGCCGCCATAGAGCAGGCGCATGCCGTCCCCCTCGGCGCCGAAGCGGGCGACCAGCTGGGCGCGGAGCGCATCGTGGACTTCGGCGATTTGCTCGAGCGTGGGGGTGCGGCCGGTGCCGATCGCCCAAACCGGCTCATATGCCACGACCGTGGTGGCGGCGGTGGCGCCGCCCGGAACCGAGCCTGCGATCTGCGCCGCGATCACCGACAGCGCGTCGCCTGCGTCGCGCTGCGCCTCGGTCTCGCCGCAGCAGATGATTGCGATCATGCCGGCGCGCCAAGCGGCCTCAGCCTTGCCAGCGATCGCTGCGTCGGATTCGCCATGTTCGGCGCGGCGCTCGGAGTGTCCGACGATCACCGCCGCGGCCCCGGCATCGGCCAGCAATTCGGCGGATAGATCGCCGGTATGCGCGCCCGAGGCGTTTTGGTGGCAATCCTGCGCGCCAACTTTGACGGCGGAGCCGGCCAGCGCATCGGCCATGGCGGCCAGCAAGGTAGCGGGCGGGCACAGCAGCACGTCGCAGCCTGGGGCGGGATGGGCGGCGGCCAGCGCCGTCGCCTCTGCCAACGCAGCCGTCAGGCCGTTCATCTTCCAGTTGCCGGCGGCGAGCTTGCGGCGGGTCATAGGCGTCCTCCCGTGATGCTGTGCGGATCAGGGAAGGAGTAGCCGGGGACGGACCGAAGGGAAAGGGCGCGCCCTGCCGCGGGCTACGTGTCCCGCCTCCGGCTGGGGGTGGCTGCGGCCGTGTTCGGGGGGCGAGCCCCCCCGCTCACACGGTCGCGCTGCCGCGGACCGACCCTCAGGTTTCGGCGAACTTGATCGATTCGCCGCAGCCGCAGGCATCGACCACGTTGGGGTTGTTGAACACGAACCCGCTTTCAAGCAGCGAGGTCTTGTAGTCGATCTCAGTCCCGAACAGGAACATCTGCGCCATCGGCGCGATAAGCACCCGGGCGCCGTCCTGCTCGATCACCTCGTCATGGGCGCCGATGTCTTCGGCGTGCTCCATGGTGTATTCCATGCCGGCGCAGCCACCCTTTTTCACACCGATCCGAAGACCTTGGACCTTGCCGTCCGAGGCTCCCATCAGCTTTGCTATGCGCAAGGCCGCGGCGGGAGAAATAGTGACCGGCGACTTTCCGGGAATCCCGAACATTGGCGGGTACCTCCTGATATTACCTGACTCCGAAGCTAGGGCTTTGGGCTCCCCGGTTCAAGCGATCGCGCGATTGCGTCACGAAACAGTCGCTGGACGCGGGCGCGCAGGGGGGCGATTTTGCGGGGTCAAGACCAAGGAGACGCCCGTTATGACCGACCGACCGCGCCCCGATGACGAGCCTGAGGGCGCCTTTGCGATATTCGTGATTTTCTTGCGGCTGGGCCTGACCGCATTCGGCGGGCCGGTGGCCCATATCGGCTATTTTCGTGAGGCGTTCGTGGTGCGCCGCGGCTGGCTGTCCGAGGCGCGCTATGCAGAATTGGTCGCGCTGTGCCAGTTCCTGCCGGGACCGGCCAGTTCCCAAGCAGGGTTCGCGCTGGGGCTGATGCGGGGAGGCTGGCGCGGGGCGCTTGCGGCGTTCGCGGGGTTCACCGCGCCGTCGGCGATCGCGCTGGCGCTGTTCGCGGGCGCGCTGGGGGCGATGGGGCAGGGCGGCGCCGGGTGGCTGACGGGGCTGAAGGCCGCGGCGGCGGCGGCGGTGGCGCTGGCGTGCTGGGGGATGGCCAAGACGCTGTGCCCGGATCGGTCGCGTCAGACGCTGGCGGTGGTGGCGGCGGCGCTGGCCGCCTTGGCGCCGGGGCTGGCCGGGCAGCTGGGCGCGGTGCTCTTGGGCGCGCTGGTCGGGCTGGCGCTGCGGCCTGCGGGGGGGGGTGATGACGGGCCCGCGGCGCTGCTGCCGGTATCGAAGCGCGCCGGAGCGGTGGCGCTGGCGGGGTTCGCCGCGCTGCTGCTGGCGCTCCCGCTGCTGGCGGGACTGGGACCGATCTGGGCGGTGGCCGACGGGATGGCCCGCGCGGGCGCCTTTGTGTTCGGCGGCGGCCATGTGGTGCTGCCGCTGTTGCAAGTTGAGATGGTGGATACCGGGCTGGTGGACCGCGCCACGTTCCTGGCGGGCTATGGCGCGGCGCAGGCGGTCCCCGGCCCGCTGTTTACCGTCGCCGCCCATCTGGGGATGGCGGCGGCGGGGGTGATGGGCGCGCTGGTCGCGACCTTGGCGATCTTTGCGCCGGGGTTTCTGCTGCTGATCGGGGTGGCGCCGTTCTGGGGTGCGGTGCGGGGCCGCCCCGCTGCGCGCCACGCGCTGGCCGGGATCAACGCCGCCGTGGTGGGGCTGTTGCTGGCGGCGCTGTGGAATCCGGTGTTCACCGGGGCCGCGGCCACGCCGGTGGGGTTCGCGCTGACCGCGGCGGCGCTGCTGGCCATGGGGGCGTGGCGCCTGTCGCCGGCGATCGTGGTGGTCGCCGCCGCCCTGCTGGGGGCGGCGGCCGAGGCGGCGGGGCTGATCTAGCCCCGCTCGCGGGTCACATGAAGCCAAGCTCCAGCTTGGCTTCGTCCGACATCAACTCCATGCCCCAGGGCGGCTCCCACACCAGCGCCACGTTCACGGTGCGCACGCCGGGAAGCGGCTCAACCGCGTCGGCGACCCAGCCGGGCATCTCGCCCGCCACCGGACAGCCGGGGGCGGTCAGCGACATGTCGATCTCAACATCGGCGTCGGGGCCGATGACGATTCGATAGATCAGACCCAGATCATAGATGTTCACCGGGATCTCGGGGTCGTGCACGGTGCGCAGCGCCTCGATGATCGCGGGATAAAGCTCGTGATCCTCGCTCGAAGGCCCGACCAGCGGCTGGCCTTCGGCGTCTGCGGCGGATACGAGGTCTGAGCCGAGCCCGGCGCTGAGACCTGAATCGGGGGCGTGTCCGTCGTCGTCGGCGCGGCTGCCGTCCATGACTTTGCTCCTGCCTGAAGGGTTCCTTGTGCAACCATATAGAAACACGTGGCGCCTGCGTCCAGATCGGAGCGACATATGACCCGCCCCTTCTCATTTTCCATTGCGGCGACCGACGGGCGCGCGCGCACCGGACGGATCGACACCCCGAGGGGCGAAATTCGCACGCCAGCCTTCATGCCGGTGGGCACCGCGGCCACCGTGAAGGCGATGCTGCCCAAGGATGTGCGCGCCACCGGGGCCGATATTCTGCTGGGCAACACCTATCATCTGATGCTGCGCCCGAGCGCGGAGCGGATCGCCCGCCTTGGCGGCCTGCACAAATTCATGGGGTGGGATCGCCCGATCCTGACTGATTCGGGCGGCTTTCAGGTGATGTCGCTCGCCGATCTCAGGAAGATGACCGAGGACGGCGTCACCTTCAAATCCCACATCGACGGGTCCAAGCACATGCTTTCCCCCGAGCGGTCGATGGAGATCCAAAAGCTGCTCGGGTCCGACATCGTGATGTGCTTTGACGAATGCACGCCGTATCCGGCGGAAAAAGACGTCGCCGCGACCTCGATGCGGTTGTCGATGCGTTGGGCGCAGCGGTCGCGCGATGCGTTCGGCGATCGGCCCGGCCACGCGCTGTTCGGCATCCAGCAGGGCAGCACGTTCGAGGATTTGCGCGAGGAAAGCTCCGCCGCGCTGCGCGCCATCGACTTTGACGGCTATGCGCTGGGCGGGCTGGCGGTGGGCGAGGGGCAGGAGGAGATGCTGAAAGCGCTCGACTATGCCCCCGGCCTGCTGCCCGCCGACAAGCCGCGCTATCTGATGGGGGTCGGCAAGCCCGACGACATCGTTGGCGCGGTGCAGCGGGGGGTCGATATGTTCGACTGCGTGCTGCCGACGCGGTCGGGCCGCACCGGACAGGCGCTGACCCGGATGGGTGCGGTCAACCTGCGCAACGCCCGGCACATGGACGACCCGCGGCCACTGGACCCCGACTGCTCCTGCCCCTGCTGCACGGGATGGAGCCGCGCCTATCTGCACCATGTGCACAAAGCGCAGGAGATCATCGCCTCGATGCTGCTGACCTGGCACAACCTGCATTATTATCAGGAGCTTATGCAGGGGCTGCGCGATGCGATCGCCGGCGGTCGGCTGGACGATTTCGTCGCCCGGTTCCATGCCCGGCGGGCGGAGGGGGATCTGCCGCCGCTGTGACGCCTCAGTCCGGCCAATCCCCGCCCCGCGGCACCTGCACATAGCGTGGCGCGGGGTTGGGGTCGTCGAAGCGTTCCCGCCCGGTGTCGGACATGATCACCTTGCGCACGCCCCAGATCACGATCGGGTGCAGGCCGGACCCTTCGAGCATCGCCATCATCGCCGCGTTGGTGAATTCGAAATCGCCGGGCCGCGGCCTGTCGCGTCGGGACGGGCCGGTCAGGTCCTGCCAGGCGATGCACAGATAATCGTGCAGGATCGCGGCCTCAAGATGCGGGCCGACGCGGCCCAGAATCGGCCGGGTGAACCATTTTGAGGTCGCAAGGTCGGTCAGCATCCCCGCGGGCGCCGTCACCCGCCACGGCTTGCCATCGACGTTGAACAGCACCGTGAAATCGCGGGCCAGCACGTATTCGGTCTCTCGGTCCTCGCCGGGGCGCACGCGCAGCCGAGGACGGGCGATCATCAGGTCGGTCTCTTGCGCCAGCAGCTTGATCGAGGTGAACCGCGGCGGATACGGATCGTCCATGTCGGGGGTGAGGGCGGCCCAGTCCTGCGCCGCCGGAACGCGATCTTCCGGCAAGGACGGAATCCGGCCTGTCTCGCGCTCGCGGCTTAACGAGGCAAGGCGAAGTGGCTTGGCGTCAGGGTCAGCGATTTCTTTCATATGCGCCGCGTTGGAATCATGTCCCCTAGTCCGATGATGCCTATCACGCGGCTGTGTTGCCACGCTCAACAGCCGAACCGAATGCGGGCTCGACGCCTAGACGCGCTGTCGCATCACCAAAGTTGGGTATGACGTTCACGTCACTCTCCCTAAAGTTGTAAAAGTCCTGCGGCGCCGCGTGTCTGGACCTAAGACGCGTGCGGGGGTAGAACCGCCGCAGCGGCCCACCGTCCGCGGAGCGTTCGTTTGCGCGAGCCTACGCGCCGCGGACCGGCAGGCGAAAGAAGTGCGGCCGGGATCCTCCGGCCCGGACCGGCGAAGCCCCGCGCGGCGACCCGGATGGCATGGCGGAGAGGCGCACGTGATCGAGTTCGTGAAACGCTACCTGACCTGGTGGAACGGCGCGACCGTCGGCACCCGGCTGTTCACCCGCAGAAACGGTATCGAAGTGGGGCGCGATGACGGCGGCAACATCTATTACCGCAACGCCGACAGCAGCCGCCGCTGGGTGATGTTCGCGGGCGAGGTCGAGGCGACCAAGATCTCCGCCGAGTGGCACGGCTGGATGCATTTCACCTGGGATGAGCCGCCGACCGAAAAGCCGATGGCCCGCAAGGCGTGGGAAAAGCCGCATCAGGCGAACCTTACCGGCACCGACGCCGCCTATCACCCGCCCGGCAGCATCACCACCGCCGCGACACGCCCGCGCGTCACCGGCGACTATACGGCCTGGCAGCCGGAGTGACCGACCCGGCGCGCCGCGGCCCGATGGGCGCGCGCGCCACGATGTCGACCCTGGCGGCGTGGCCGGGGCAGGGGGCGAGGGCGCCCCGCGCGGGGGCGGCGCTGCGCCCCGCTCATGCCTCAATCACCCGCGATAGCCTTGCCGAGGCGCCCCGTCCTCGACCTCGGCCGAGGGCCGCGGGACGCCGCCCCGGCCGAGGCGCTGAGCAAAGAGCGAGACAGATCCCATGGCGAACAACGCGGCAGAAGCGCTGATCGGCGCCGTCGTCCTTGCGGCGGCGGGCGGATTTCTGGTGTACGCGGCGCAGACCGCCGATATCGGCCTGTCGCGCGGCGACAGCTATGAATTGACCGCCGCGTTCCGCAAGGCCGAAGGGCTGACCGTTGGCGGCGACGTGCGCGTCGCCGGCGTCAAGGTCGGCACGATCAGCGATCTGAGGCTGGACCCCAAGACCTTTCGCGCCATCGCACGGATGAGCATCGAGACCGCCGTGCAGCTGCCCGAAGACAGCGATGCGGCCATCGCGGTCGAGGGCCTGCTGGGCGGCGCCTATGTCGCGGTCACGCCGGGGGGGTCTGAATTCATGCTCTCGCCCGGGGATGAGATCACGTACACCCAAGGCTCGGTGAACCTGCTGGATCTGGTGGGGCGGGCGATATCCTCGACCGCGACCGCCCCCGCTGAGGGAGCGGACAAATGACCGCCGCGAAAGACGACGCCTGGCGCGCCAGCGACTATGCCGCCAATGCGCGGTTCGTGTCCGATCTGGGCGCGCCGGTGCTGGACCTGCTGGCCCCTATGGCGGGCGAGCGGATCTTGGACCTCGGCTGCGGCGACGGGGCGCTGACCGCCAAGCTGGCGGCGCTGGGGGCCGAGGTGGTGGGGGTCGACGCCTCCCCGGACATGATCGCGGGCGCCCGCGCGCTAGGCCTGACCGCCGAGCTGGTGGACGGCCACGCGTTGGCGGATTGGGCCGCGACTCAAGCGCCGTTCGACGCGGTGTTCTCGAACGCAGCCCTGCACTGGATGACCGACCCGGCGTCGGTGTTCGCCGGCGTCGCCAAGGCGTTGCGCCCCGGCGGGCGGTTCGTGGCCGAACAGGGCGGGCACGGCAACGTCGCCGCGATCCGCACCGCGCTGATCGCCGCGCTGTCCGAGGTCGGGATCGACACCGATCTGCGCGAGGTCTGGAGCTTTCCGACCCCCGCCGAACAATCCGCCCGTCTGGTCGCCGCCGGGTTCGCGGTGGATCAGATCGCGCTGATCCCGCGCCCGACGCCGGTGGCGGCGGGCATGGACGCGTGGCTGGAAACCCTTGCCGCCGCCGCCCTGCGCCGCGCGCCCGAAGACGTCCGCGCCGCGGTGCGCGCCCGAGCGGCCGCGCTGGTGGCGCCGGCGATGCAGGACGATGCCGGCGCGTGGAACGCCGACTATGTGCGCCTGCGCTTCAAGGCGGTGCTGGCGTGATGCGGCGACCGGTTCCGTTCTGGCTGGTGCTTGCGATCGCGGTGGCCTCGGCGGCCGCCGGGCAGGGGGCCGTGGCGCAAAGCGCGCTGCCTCAGACCGGAGCGGACCCGGACGCCGGGATCGACGCCGCGCCGATTGACCCGGAGGCCGAGCGGACCCCCGCCGATGGCGAAGTGCGCAGCCTGTTCCGATTGGCGCCCCCGCCGCCCGAGGGGATGGAGGCCGCGCCGACCACTTGGTCCGATCCAACCTATCTGCGGCCCGCATCCAAGACTTTGCCCGCCTCGGTGGCGCAGCTTCGGCTGCTCGATAAAATGAGCGGCTCGGTGGAGAGCTTCGACCTCGCGGTCGGGTCCGCCACGGTGCGCGGGCGGCTTGAGATCACCTTGGACGCCTGCCGCATCCAGCCGCCGGAGCTGCCGCAAGACGCCTGGGCGCATCTGAAGATCCGAGATGAGCGTGACGATGCGCCGCGATTCGACGGGTGGATGATCGCCTCGACCCCGGCGCTGTCGGCGCTGGACCATCAGCGCTATGACGTCTGGGTGACCAGTTGCAGCACCGCGTCGGCGGAGGCGTCGGACGGCAGCGCGAAAAAGTCCGACTGACGGGGCAGCGCGTCGGCAAGGCGGATCTGATAGACGTCGCGCGCGATCTCTGCGGCGCCGAACCGGCCCAGATGTTCGGTCAGGAACTGGGTGTCGAGCAGCGTGAACCCGCCCGCGCGCAGCCGCGCCACCAGCCACACCAGCGCGATCTTGGACGCATCGGTGCGGCGCGAGAACATGCTTTCGCCGAACCACGCCCCGCCGAGGCCGACGCCATACAGGCCCCCGGCCAGCTCTCCGTCCATCCATACCTCGACCGAACTGGCGCGCCCGGCGGCGTGCAGGGCGCGGTAAAGGGTGGCGATTTCGGGGTTGATCCAGGTTTCCTCGCGCCCCGCGCAGCCGTCCAGCACCGCGTCGAAGGCGGTGTCTACAGTGACCGAGAACCCGCCCTTGCGGATGCGTTTTTTAAGCGATCGCGGCACATGGAACCCGTCAAGCGGCAGGATCCCGCGACGCTTGGGATCGACCCAGAAGATGTCAGCCGAGTCCGCGGTTTGCGCCATCGGAAACACCCCGGCGGCGTAGGCGCGCAGCAGAAGCGACGGGGTGATCCGGTGGTGGGCGTTGGTGTCTGACATCGAGATGCGCTCCGCCTTTGCGAATGATCCTAGCAGGCGCCGCCGCGGGGACAATGGTCGGGCGCGCCGCATCCGGGGGGGGCGGGCGGCTTCGGGGGGGCGAGCCCCCCGCTCAGCCACCCGCACCTGCCCGAAGCGGGCAGGCGGGCCCGCGATCAAGGGGCGGAGAAGAACGGCAGGTAGGCTTTGAGGACCGCGCCCGGGTTTTCCTCTTGCGCGAAGTGGCCCGCGGCGACGGGGGCGCCCGTGACATGGGGCGCCCATCGCCGCCACAGCGCGAGCGGATCGCCGGTGCGGGCGGGAAAGCCGCTGTCGGACCACAGGAAATGCAGCGGCGCGAGGATGGTGCGGCCCGCGGCGCGATCCGCCTCATCTAGCGCGCGGTCGACCGTGGCCCCGGCGCGGTAATCCTGGCACATCGCGTGGATCGAGGCGGGGGAGCGGGCTTGGGCGCGATAGGTCGCCAGCGCCGCGGGCGGGAACGCCGACAGATCCCCGGCGCGGGTCCAGCTTTGCAGCGTCCAGTCGATATATGCCTCCGGGCTCGCGTCGATCATCCGCTCGGGCAGCGGATAGGGCTGGGCGAGAAAGGTCCAGTGATAGGTTTTCAGCGCCATGTCGGCGGTGAAGGCGCGCCACATCTCGGCGGTTGGGACCACCTCGATGATGCCGAGGCGATCCACCGCGTCGGGATGGTCCAGCGCCAGCCGATACGACACCCGCGCGCCGCGGTCATGGCCGAGCACGTGGAACCGTCCGTGCCCCAGCGTCGCCATCAGCGCCACCATCCGCGCCGCCAGCGCGCGTTTCGACATCAAGGGCGCGTCCGGGGGACCGTCGGGCAACGCCTCGCTGTCGCCATAGCCGGGCAGGTCGGGGACCACGCAGGTGAACCGCGCCGCCAGCCCTGGTGCTGTGCCGAGCCACGTGGCATGGGTCTGCGGATAGCCGTGCAGCATCAGGAGAGGCGGGCCATCCCCCCCGACATGCACCGCGATGCGGGCGCCGTCGATCACGATGTCGCGGCGGGTGAAACCGGGCAGGAGAGAGGTCATGGCGCGCGCTTTCCTAAGGGCCGGGGTAGACAGACTGGCCGAAGCGCGGGGCTTCGGCAAGCCAGAGGGGCGCTCCGGGGACGGAGCGCCCCTCTCGGACGGCATAGCGATGGGGCGGCGGTCAGTTCATCCGCTCCAACCAATGCTCCAGCCACTTGATGTCATAGCTGCCTGCGATCACGTCCGGGTCATGGACCAGCGCGCCGAACAGCGGCGCGGTGGTCGACACGCCGTCGACGATCAATTCTGACAGCGCGCGGTCAAGACGGGCGAGCGCGGCGGGCCGGTCCTCGGCATGCACGATCAGCTTGCCGATCAGGCTGTCGTAGTGGGGCGGGATCCGGTAGCCGTCATAGATCGCGCTGTCCATTCGCACGCCAAGCCCGCCCGGCGCGTGGAACGCGGTGACGGTGCCCGGCGAGGGCGAGAAGTTCGGCAGCTTTTCCGCGTTGATCCGGCATTCGATGGCGTGGCCGACCGGGATCAGGTTTTCTTGGGTGAAGGACATCGGCAGACCGGCGGCGACGCGGATCTGTTCCTTGACCAGATCGACGCGGTAAACCGCCTCGGTCACCGGATGTTCGACCTGAAGGCGAGTGTTCATTTCGATGAAATAGAACTCTCCGTCCTCATAAAGGAACTCGATCGTCCCGGCCCCGCGATAGTTCATCGCCGCCATCGCGTCGGAGCAGACCTTGCCGATGCGTGAGCGCTGTTCTTGGGTGATTATCGGAGAGGGGCATTCCTCCATCACCTTTTGGTGGCGGCGTTGGAGGGAGCAGTCGCGCTCCCCCAGATGCACCGCGCGGCCCTTGCCGTCGCCGAACACCTGGATCTCGATGTGGCGCGGGCTGCCGAGGAATTTCTCGATATAGACCGCGTCATCGCCGAACGCAGCCTTGGATTCCGCCCGCGCGGTGGTGAAGGCGGACGCCATCTCCGCCTCGGTCAGGGCGACCTTCATGCCGCGCCCGCCGCCGCCCGCCGCGGCCTTGACCAGCACTGGGAATCCCATGGCGATGGACACTTCCATCGCCTCTTCGACCGTGTTCACGGCGCCGTCGGACCCGGGGACGCATGGGACGCCAAGGCGGCGCATCGCGTCCTTGGCGGCGATCTTGTCGCCCATGATCGAGATATGCTCAGCCGTAGGGCCGATGAAGGTGATGCCATGGTCTTCGAGGATCCGCACGAAACCGGCGTTCTCGGACAAAAAGCCATAGCCGGGGTGGATCGCCTCGGCGCCAGTGATCTCGCACGCCGAGATCACTGCGGGAATATTGAGATACGAGCGGTTCGCCGGCGCCGGGCCGATGCACACGCTTTCATCGGCGAGACGCACATGCATCGCGTCGACGTCGGCGGTGGAATGGATCGCCACGGTGGCGATGCCCATTTCCTTGCAGGCGCGGTGGATGCGCAGTGCGATTTCGCCGCGATTGGCGATCAGGACCTTGCGAAACATCGGTATGCTCACTCGATGATCATCAGGGGGGCGCCGTATTCGACCGGCGCGCCGTCGTCGACCAGGATCCGTTTCACCGTGCCCGCGCAGGGGGCCGGGATCTGGTTCATGGTCTTCATCGCCTCGATGATCAGCAGGGTCTGGCCCTCGCTCACCTGATCGCCGACGCGCACGAAATTCGCGGCGCCCGGCTCAGGCTGCAAATAGCAGGTGCCAACCATCGGAGACGCGACCGCGCCGGGGTGCAGGGCCGGATCCTCGGGCGTCGCCGCCGCGGGGGCGGCAGCGGCGGGCGCGGGGCCGGCTGCGACGTGGACCGCCGCGGGGGCGGGCGCCTGCACCGGCGCCGCGCTATAGCGCGTCACGCGAACCTTAAGCTGATCGTCCTCGCCATATTCGCGCTCGACTTCGATTTCGGACAGGTCGGTTTCGCGCAGCAGCTCGGCGAGCTGGCGGATGAAGGCGATGTCGCTGTCGTGGGTCTTGGTCATGGATGCCGTCCCGGAAATGTTGCGCGGCCGGCGCCGCAGTCATTTGCGGCTTACACCAAGGCGTAGAGGTTGCAAAGTCCTTGCCGCCCGAAAGCGGGCGGGCGGGGAGGCGCCCCGCCCGATCGGTTCAGCCTTTGCTGGCGCGTTCGGCCTTGATGCTGTCCTGAAGGTCCTTGAGCGGCACGAACCCGCGCACCACCGTGTCGCCGATCACAAAGGTCGGCGTGCCTTCGATCCGCAGCTTCTGCGCCAGTTCATAAGTCTTCTTGAGGTTCGCGGCGATCGCCGGATCGGCGGCATCGCGGCGCAGCGCGTCAACGTCAAGACCCGCGCGGTCGGCGAGGGCATAGATCCCCTCCTCGGTCAGCTGGCCGCGGTTCTTCATCAGCAGATCGTTGAATTCCAGATAGCTGTCGCCGCCATCCTGCATCATCGAAGCCATCGCCACCTCGGCGGCGGTGCGCGAGCTGGGCCCGAGGATCGGGAATTCCTTGATCACCAGCCGCACGTTCGGGTCCATGCGGATCAACGCTTTCACGTCCTCATGGGCCTTCTTGCAGTAGCCGCAGTTGTAATCAAGGAACTCCACCACCGTCACGTCGCCGTCCGGGTTGCCCGCGACATAGGAATAGCCGTCATTGCGCAAATCTTCGGCGATGGCCGACACCAGCGACGCCTCGGCCTCGGCGGTGGCGTCGCGGCGGCGCTGTTCCAGAACCTGGATCGCCTCCATGATCACGTCGGGGTTGTCGAGCAGATAGGCGCGGATCTCAGCGCGCAGCGCGTCACGCGCGGGGCCGGACAGGTCCGTCGCGGTGTCGGCGGCGGCCGAGCAGGCCGCAAGGGCGCCGAACGCGACAAGCCCGAAGGCGGCGGCAGGGCGGGACAGGCGTCGGATCATGGCGGCGTGGTCTCCGTATCACTGGCGGGGGATCGCTCGGCGGGGATAGCATAGCGGCGCGGGGCCGAGGTTCCTAGTCGATGCTCTCAAGGCTCGCAACGATGTCATCGGCCCGGAGCCAATCGGGCGAACCGGGTTGCAGCAGCGCTTTGGCGCGCGCGGCCTGGATGCGCGCGTCATGGGCTGCGCCGACCAGCGCCAGCCGCTCAGCGGTGACCAGCGCGGCCATCCCTTCGCGCCCCGAGCGGGCATAGGCGAAAGCCAGATCGCGCAGCACCGACGGATCGCCGCCATCGCTGGCCGCGACGCCCGATTCCAGCGCGAGCACCGCCTCGGCGTCGGCCGCCGGATCGCCGAGCGTCAGCAGCGCGCGGCCAAGCTGCGCGCGGATCAGGGGCTCATCCGGGGCGAGGCGCGCCGCCTCGCGGTAAGGCGCCACCGAGGCCGGGCCGCGCCCGCTTTCCAGCATGAACTGCCCCTTCAGCTCATGATAATAGGCGTCGTCGGGGCGGATCGCGATCAGCGCGTCCGCCGCCTCGATCGCGCCGTCCGGGTCCGGCAGGCGGTGCAGCGCGACCGCGCGGCGCATCAGCGACATCTCATCGGTCGCCCCCTTGATGTCGCGCAGAGTGCTGGCGGGGTGGTTCAGGAACCCGTCCAGCTTGGCGCGCATCCGGTCGAAGCGATACACCGCCTCAGGGGACGCAGGCTTGCCGACATAAGGCGATTCCCCGCTGCGCCGCGAGATCAGCGACAGCCGCGCCGCGCTGATCGGGTGGGTTGAGACATAGGGATCGCGGGTCGCGGCGGAAAAGATCTCCTGCCCGCGGAACCGCTCCAGCACGGTCGTCATGCCTTCGGGGTCGACGCGGGCTTGCTCCAGAAATGTCAGCGCGGCCTGATCGGCGGCCGATTCCTCGGACCGCGAATAGGCCAGCAGCGCGCGCTGCACGGTCGCCTGCGCGCCAAGGCCCGCGGCGACGCCCGCGCCGCCGCCCCCCGCCGCCGCGGCCGCCATCGACAGCAGCATGGCGATGGCGGCGGGGCCGCGCAGGTTCCGCTCTGCGATCGCGCGGCGCGCCAGATGCCCGCCGGTGATGTGCCCGGTTTCATGCGCGATCACGCCTTGCAGCTCGCCCGGCCCGGCCATGTCCTGGATCAGCCCGGTGGTGAAGGCCATGCGCCGCCCGCCGAACACGAACGCGTTGGGGCGGCTGTCGGACAGGATGATCATGTCCACCGCATCGGGCGCCAGTCCGGCGGCCACGAAGATCGGCGCCGCCAGATCGTGCAGCGTCGCCTCTATCTCCGCGTCGCGGATCAGGCCGACGGCGGCGGCGGGCTGGGTCCATACCATCAAAAGCGCGGCGGACAGGGCGGCGGCGAGGGCGGTGCGCGGGGTCATCGGGTCTCCGGGCCTTTGGGCGGCGTGGTCGCGCCGGGCGAGGCCTTTGGGCGCGCCGCGGTTGGGTTGACCCGGCGGCGGCGGGGTCGTAGCCCGTTGCGTCAGACATGTTCACCACAGGATATAGGGCGATTCATGGCAAGACTTTCAAGACGCTCGGCGGTGGAATCGTTCCGCGCCATGGACGTGATGGAGGCCGCGCGTCGCCAAGAGGCGCTCGGCCACGACGTAATTCACATGGAAGTCGGCCAGCCCGGCACCCCCGCCCCCCGTCTCGCGCGAGAGGCGCTGGCCGAGGCGCTGCGTGCGGGAACCCCGCTTGGCTACACCGTCGCGCTGGGGCTGCCGGCGCTTCGGGCGCGGATCGCGCGGCTCTACCGTGACTGGTATGGGCTGGAGATCGACCCCGAGCGGGTGATCGTGACGTCCGGGTCGTCGGGTGCGTTCATCCTGGCGTTTCTTGCGCTGTTCGATGCAGGCGACAGCGTGGTGATCGGCGATCCCGGCTATCCCAGCTATCGCAACACGATGAAGGCGATGGGCATCAATGTGCGCGGCGTGCCGACCGGCGCTGCGACCCGGTTCCAGCCCGGCCCGGGCGATCTGGGGGATGCGAGCGGGATGCTGGTCGCCAGCCCCTCCAACCCCACCGGCACGATGCTGGGGCTGGCGGAGATGCGGGCGCTGGCGGATGCCTGCGCGGCGCGCGGGGCGGCGTTCATCTCGGATGAGATTTATCACGGCCTGAGCTATGGGGCGCGCTGCGTCTCCGCGCTGGAGGTTTCGGACGACGCCTACGTGATCAACTCGTTCTCTAAATACTTCTCGATGACTGGCTGGCGAATCGGCTGGATGGTGGTTCCCGCGGAACATGTTCGTGCGATCGAGCGACTGGCGCAGAATCTGTTCATCTGCGCGCCCCATGCCAGCCAGATCGCCGCCCTCGCGGCCCTTGAGGCGACCGAGGAGCTGGAGGCCAACAAGGCCGCCTACGCTCGCAACCGCGACATCGTGCTGAACGGGCTGCCCGAGGCCGGGTTCACCCGCCTCGCGCCCTGCGACGGGGCGTTCTATGTCTATGCCGACGTTACGGATTTGACCGATGACAGCCTGGAATTCAGCGCCCGGATGCTGCGCGAGGCCGGGGTCGCCGCCACGCCGGGGCTGGATTTCGACCCCCTGCGCGGGTCGCGGTGGATGCGGTTTTCCTTCGCCGGGGCGGAGCGGGATATGGTCGAAGGGATGCACCGGCTGAAAAACTGGCGCCAGTAACCAAATTGAAAGCATCGATTGCTTGAGATTCGCCTCGTTTCGGGGTATTCCTAAAAACAGAAGGTGGAGCCAGGCAATGCGGCCTCCCTTCCACAGGGCGCTCGGTCCCGGTAAAACGGTGGTCAACCTATTGGGCTAAAAGTGAAATCTCTGTTCCATAGAGTTCTTCACAAATCGAGTGCACTGCGGTATCGTGGCTGTGACTGAGTTTCGGGGGTGAGTCGGCGGGTGTTATGGGGCCGCCGCCTTTCGCTGAGGCCTTGAATGGCTAGGCTCGGTTTGGTTTTTGGGATTTAACTGGAGAGAAACATGCGCAACACTCTCATGGCAGCCTCTGTGCTGGCA
>JBLIKI010000043.1:0-16793 GCA_047636235.1 Paracoccaceae bacterium
CCATCGCTTACGGTCTTCCTCGGCGACGGCCGCGTCGAGATCGACAGCAACGCCGTGGAGCGTGAAATGCGTCCCATCGCGCTGAACCGGAAGAGCGCGCTCTTCGCCGGTCACGACGCTTGGGCGGAGAACTGGGCGATGATCGCCTCGCTGATCGGCGCCTGCAAACTCAACGCCGTAGATCCGCACGCATGGCTCGACGACACGCTGCGCGCCATCGTCGCCGGTCAGCAGCCGGTCAAGCAGGGCACCGGGTATCGCAGGGGGTTTGCGTCGGGACATCGGGGATACTCCTTCGAGATCACCATGCTCGCCCTGACACGGAATTCCAGACCGTCCCCCGCCAGCCGCGTGTCATCGTAGAGGATCGACAGCGGAACCCCGCCGAAAATGGCGAAGGCAGCCACATGCCCGTCGCAGAACGCCTCGGCTGTCTCCGCCGGATACGCCTTCAAGAACATCGCGTCGCTTTGCGGCAGATCCACCACCGGGAAGCGGACCTTCCGTGATCGGCCGTCCACGATCGCCCACGCCTCGCCGAAGTCCGCCTGAGCATGGCCCGGCGGATGCGGGCCGCGGCACAAACGCCTCCTTCAGCGCCAGCCGCCGCCCGCTGGCTCAACCCATCCCGAAATACCGCTAACCGAACCCGCCGATACAGACCCACCCCGAACATCCTCCCGCCTCCCGCTCGTTCGCTCGAGCAAAAGGCTTGCAGGCGGCGGGATTTTACCCCGCCCGCTTCAGGAAAATCCCGGGCGATGATCTGGTGGATTATTGCGGCGCCATTCTTACACCGCAGGCGCGGCGCGAAATTACACCACGTCCGTGGACGCTACCCAGAGCTGGGTCAGAGCACCCCGCTCTCGCGCCGTGCGTGATTCGAATGCGGAACAGGCTTTTGCAACTGGCGAGGCGGGGGCTTGGCTGATCGCGGTGGCTCCGGGTCATCAAAATTCAGCCATCGATCTTGGTTTGCACTGCGCTGCAGCACGGTGGCGATGCCAAGTTTGAATCGGACTTCTTGGCGTCAACGCAAACGCATGACCCAAGTGGCGCCAGCCTCGTCGCTCGTGCCGCGGCCACCTCTGCCGCACCGCATCATGCCCTTGTTAAGCAATGCTGACCTATGTCGATTGTTGACAATTAACAATCAAAGGACTCGACTGGGTGCCAGAAGACGACCCGGCAGAGGCCGTCCAACGGAAGGGAAGATCGCCCATGTCCCGCCAATCCGGGCTTGCAGAGCTCGACCGCCGCCGCGCCCTCGCCGAAGCGATGGGGGGAGAGGCCGCCATCGCCCGCCACCGGAGCCGCGGCAAGCTGACGGCGCGCGAACGGATCGCGCGGCTGTGCGACCCGGGCAGCTTCGTTGAGATCGGCGCCGTCTCCGGCGTCGCGCGCTACGACGAGCACGGCGGATTGGCCTCGTTCTCGCCCGCCAACTTCCTGTTCGGCCGCGCGCGGATCGACGGACGCCCGGTGGTGATCACCGCCGATGACTTCACCATCCGCGGCGGCGCGGCCGACGGCTCGATTCGCGGCAAGCTGGAGCAGGCCGAGCGCATGGCCTGGGAGCTGGGCCTGCCCATGGTTCGCCTGATCGACGCTACCGGCGGCTCGGTCAAGACCGTCGAGGCGATGGGGCGCACCTATGTCCCCGCCAACCCGGCCTGGGGCGACGTGGTGCGCAATCTTGAGTCCGTGCCGGTGGTTAGCCTCGTGCTCGGCTCGGTTGCGGGCTATGCGTCGGCGCGGGCGGTGTCCTCGCACCTGACGGTGATGGTGGCGGGGACCACGCATATGTTCATCGCCGGTCCGCCGGTGGTGAAGCGCGCCGGGATCGACATCGACAAGGATGCGCTCGGTGGGCCGCAGGTGCACGAAAAAGCTGGCGCCGCCGATTTGGTGGTGGCATCCGAGGACGATGCCTTTGCCGCCGCACGCCGATTCCTGACTTTTCTGCCATCTTGCGTCGGCGAGGCGCCCCCGACCCGCCCGGTCGCGGACCCTGAGGACCGCGCGGTCCCGGCGCTGCGCGACGTGGTGCCGGTCGATCGGCGGCAGATCTATGCGGCCCGCCCGATCCTCGACCAGGTGTTCGACGATGGCGACGTGTTCGAGATGGCGCCGAAATTCGGCCGCGCCACGATCACAGCGCTGGCCCGTCTGGGCGGGCGCCCGGTCGCGGTGCTGGCCTCGGATCCGCGGATCTATGGCGGGGCGTGGGATGTGGACACCAGCGAAAAGGTGATCCGGTTTCTCGACTTCGCCGAAACCTTCCGCCTGCCGATCGTGCATTTCGTCGACATCCCCGGCTTCATGATTGGCCCGGCGGCCGAGCAGGCCGGAACCATCCGCAAGGGCGCGCGCGCGCTGGCGGCGGTCTACCGCACCTCGGTTCCGGTCTGTGCGGTGATCATGCGCAAATGCTTCGGGGTGGCCGGGGCGGGGCATATGAACCCTGAGGGTTTTCGCGAACGCTTTGCATGGCCAAGCGGGGATTGGGGCTCCATCCCGCCCGAGGGCGGCATCGAGGCCGCCTATCGCCGCGATCTGGACGAGGCCGAGGACCGCGCCGCGCTCCTGGCCGAGATCTCGGCGCGGCTCGAATTGCTGCGCTCTCCGTTCCGCACCGCCGAGGCGTTCGGCGTCGAGGACATCGTCGACCCCGCCGAGACCCGCGTGCGGTTGTGCGCGTTCGCGGCCCTCGCTCACGCCCGGGTGATGCGGACAGCCCCGCAGACACGGTATCGTCCATGAGCGCCGTCCCGCTGCTGAAAGTCGAGGACGCCTCGATCGCCTTCGCTGGGCGCCGCGGGGCCGTGCGGCTGGAAATCACTCGCGGCGTCAGCTTTGAGATCGGACGCGGCGAACGGGTCGGGCTGGTCGGCGAATCCGGTTGCGGGAAATCGGTCACCGGCCTGTCGCTGATGCGGCTTCTGCCCGGCAACGCCCGGGTCAGCGGGCGAATCCTGCTCCATGGCGAGGATATCAACACCCTGTCCGCGCGTGAGATGCGGCAGATCCGCGGGCGCCGGATCGCGATGATATTCCAAGAACCGATGAGCGCGCTGGACCCAGTGTTCACCATCGGCTCGCAGATCGGCGAGGCGCTGACCGCCCACGGTCCCGTCCCGGCTGCGAAGCTGCGCGCGCGGGTGATCGACGCGCTGGCCGAGGTAGGCATTCCCGCTCCCGAAATCCGCGTCGACGAATACCCCCACCAAATGTCGGGCGGCATGCGCCAGCGGGTGATGATCGCCATGGCGCTGATCTGCCGGCCTGAGCTGATCATCGCGGATGAGCCGACAACCGCGCTCGACGTCACGATCCAGGCGCAGATAATGGACCTGCTGGTGAAGCTGTCCGAGGACACTGGGGCTGCGTTGCTATTCATCACCCATGATCTGGGCGTGGTGGCGGAAACTTGTACGCGCATGATCACCATGTACGCTGGCGAAGTGGTCGAGGACGCGCCGGTGGATGACGCGCTGACCCGACCTTTGCATCCCTACACCTCGGGGCTTTTGCGCGCGCTGCCGCAGTTCAACCGCGGGCGCGGGGCCTTCGCCTTCATTCCGGGGCGGGTGCCGTCGCCCGCTGCGATGCCCGATGGCTGCCGCTTTCGCGACCGCTGCCCCCATGCTGCCCCGTGCTGCACCAACGCACAGTCGTTGCTGAATGTTGCGCCCGGCCGACGGGTGCGCTGCGCGCGCGCCGATGACCTTGCCCTGCCCGGAGCGGTGGCATGAGCGCACTCCCGTCGGACCGCGCCGCCGCCCGCGTCGCAGATCAGGCGGCCAACCGCGCAGCCGAGACCGCCGGGCAGGCGCCGGTGATCTCCGCCCGCGGGTTGAAGATCCGCTTCCGGCTCGCAGGTGGTGAGGATCTGCTGGCCGTCGACGGCGTCGATTTTGAGATCCGCGCCGCCGAAACATTCGGCGTGATCGGCGAAAGCGGCTCGGGCAAATCCACCATCGGCCGCGCGCTGGTCGGCCTGCTGGACCCCAGCGAGGGGGAGATCCTGACGCTGGGCCGCGATCTGTCCAAGCTGCCGCGCCAGGAGCGGCGGCTGGCCCGCCAAGACGCGCAGATCATCTTTCAGGACCCGAACGCGGCGCTCAACCCGCGGATGACCATCCTCGACAGCTTGATGGAGCCGCTGCGCATCCGCGGCGGCAAGTCCGAGCGCGAGATGCGCGAAGCCGCCTATCAGGGCCTCGACCGCGCCGGGCTGCGGGCCGAACTGGCGCTGCGCCGCCCGCACGAGCTGTCCGGCGGGCAGAAGCAGCGGGTGAACATCGCGCGGGTGCTGCCGCTCAACCCCCGTCTGATCGTGTGCGACGAGGTGGTCGCGGCGCTTGACGTGTCGATCCGCGGCGAGATCCTGAACCTCTTCGCCGAATTGCAGCGCGATTTCGGCATCGCCTACGCCTTCATCGCTCATGACCTGAGCGTCGTCGCCCAGGTCTCGGACCGCATCGCCGTGACCTATCTGGGCCGGTTCATGGAGGTCGGGCCGACCGAGGGCGTAATGGAGCGCCCGCTGCACCCCTACACCGCCGCGCTGCTGTCGTCTGAGCCGCAGGCGCTGCCGTCGCATCTGCGCGACCGCAAGCGCATCCATCTGACCGGCGAGATCCCGAGCCCGGTGAACCCGCCCTCGGGCTGCCGGTTCCGCACCCGCTGCCCGTTCGCCACCGCGATCTGCGCTGAGCGCGCGCCCGAGTGGCGCGAGATCAGACCCGGCCATCACGCGGCCTGCCACCACGCCGGGCCGGACGGCGCCACCCAAGGGGCCGCAAGCGCCTCATGACCCCGCGCGGGCGCGCGAACGCCCGCCAACCATCATTCTTCTGGGAGGAAGACCACCATGACCGAAACCAAAAAAGGCGACTTCGCAAAAACCCTGTCGCTGCGGCGCAGGGATGTTCTGGCCGCGCTGGCGGGGGTTGGCGCGCTGTCGGTCGTCGGGCTTCCGACGCGCGCGCGCGCCGCGGCGGGCGGCGTGCTGCGGGTGGTGGCGAACGCCAACCCCTCGAGCCTCGATCCGACCACCGGCGGCGCCGGGTCGGACCATGTGTTCCTCTATTGCTTCTATGACACGCTTGTGGAGTGGGACTACGCCACCCTCGCGCCCCGTCCCGGTCTGGCGCAGTCGTGGAAATTCACCGACCCGCAGACGCTGGTAATGTCGCTGCGCACCGACGCCATGTTCCACGACGGCACGCCCTTCGATGCGGCGGCGGTGAAGTTCAACCTCGATCGCAACCGCACCGCGACCATCTCGAACATCAAGAAGGATGTCGCCAACATCGCCGAGGTGACGGTGACCAACGCCCACACCGTCACCATAACGCTGTCGGCGCCCGACACGGCGCTGCCGCTGATCCTGTCGGACCGCGCAGGGATGATGGTGTCGCCCACCGCGCTCGGGGGCGACCCCGAGGCGAACATCGACCGCGCCCCGGTCGGCACCGGCCCGTGGGCCTTTGCAAGCTGGTCGGACGGCGAGAAGGTCTCCGGCACGGCCAATCCCACCCATTGGCGCGAAGGGATCCCCAAGACCTCGGGCATCGATCTGATGGTGATCACCGAGTCCGCCACCGCCATGCGGGCGGTGCAGTCCGGGCAGGCCGACATCGCTTATCAGCTGTCCGAGCGGCAGAAAATGCTGATCGAGAAGATGCCGAACCTCCAGCTCATCTCCGGCCCGACGCTCTATATCTTCCAGCTCTACGTGAATTCGGCCCGCGGCCCGATGCAGGACGTGCGCATCCGTCGGGCGCTGTCGATGGCGATCGACCGCGAGGCATATGTTCTCGCCACCCAGGCGGGGGTCGGCGAGCCAGCCTACATGAACCTGCCCTCCGCCCATTGGGCCTTCGCCAAGGATGTCAGCGAATACCAGACCCACAATCTGGAGCGCGCACAGCAGCTGATGAAGGAAGCGGGCGTCGAGGGCGGCATCGAGCTCGATTTCCGCGGCTACACCGACCAGGTGAACGTGCAGCGACAGGAAGTGGTGCTGGCCCAGCTCGCCAAGATCAACGTGAGCGGGCGCTTCACCAACGGCACCATCGCCGAGACGTCGAGCATCTTCTTCGGCGATCAAAAGCAGGGCGACCTGCTGCTGTCGGCCTGGACCGGGCGTCCCGATCCATCGCTGACCTATGCGCTGCTCTATGGCCAGTCGTCCTACTACAACCCCGGCCGGGTCGCCCCGCCCGCAGGCTATGACGAGGCGCTGGCCGCATCGCGCGCGACCCAGGATCAGGATGAGCGGGCGCGCCATCTGGCGGTCTGCCAGAAGCTGGCCATGAACGCGGTGCTGAGCATCCCGCTGTCGATCCGCTATGAGGTCAACGCCGCGGGCAAGCAGGTGGAGGGCTATCGGGGCAACCTGCTCGGCAAGCCCAAATTCACCGATGTCGGCCTGACAGCCTGAGCGGGGGGCGGGGATCATGTTCGATCGCGCGCAAGCGAGGATGCTGAGGCGACGTCTGCTTCAGGCGATTCCGGTGCTGATCCTCGCCACCTTTTTCATTTTCATGCTGCTCAAGCTGTTGCCGGGGGATGTCGCCATCACCCTGGCGGGAGAAAACGCCACCGAGGCGCGGATCTCGGAGATCCGCGCGCTCTACGGCCTCGATCGCCCGTTGCTGGTGCAATATGGCGATTGGGCGTTGCGGGCGGTGCAGGGCGATCTCTCGCAATCGCTGCTGTCGGGCGAGAAGGTCGCCGATACGGTGGCGCGGGTGTTTCCGAACACGCTGTTCATTGTGATCTACGCGATCCTGATCGCGGTGCTGGTCGGGGTGCCGCTGGGCATTCTCGCCGCCGCCCGCGCGGGCGGGCCCATAGACCGGGCGACGATGCTGTTCAGCTCGGTCGGGGTGGCGCTGCCGAATTTCTGGATCGCGATGATCTTCGTCGGACTCTTCGCTCTCGACCGTCAATGGTTCCCGGCCACGGGTTTCGTATCCCCGGCCGAGGATCCGATGCGCGCGATCTGGCACGCTACGTTGCCGGCGGTGGCGCTGGCGGCCTCGGGGGTCGCCGAGGTGGCGCGCCAGCTGCGATCATCTCTGGTCGAGGTGCTGGAGAGCCAGCATTTCCGCACTTTGCATGCCAAGGGGCTGTCTCCCTCGGCGATCCTGTGGCGGCACGGGTTGCGCAACGTGTCGGTGAACCTGCTGACGGTGATCTCCCTGCTCGTGAACCGCACACTGGCGGCCACGGTGGTGGTGGAGGTGGTGTTCGCCATCCCCGGCATGGGGGCGACCATCGTCAATGCGGTTCTGCAACGCGATTTTCCCGTGGTGCAAGGCGTGGTGCTGGCCATGGTCGTGACCGTGATCGCGGTCAACCTGATCGCAGACATGCTCTATTCCGTGCTTGACCCGAGGATCGGACGATGACCGACGCCGCACGGACGCCCGGGGGCCGCCCGTTCCGCATCCGCGCGCTCGACTGGGCGCTCGATGACAAGCCCGCCGCCATCGCGCTTATGGTGCTGATCGGCATCGTCGCCTGCGCGGTGTTCGCGCCGTGGATCGCGCCTCATGACCCAAGCTTGCAGGATTACTCGGTGATGCTGGAGGCGCCGAGCGCGGCCTACCCCCTGGGCACCGACGATCTTGGCCGCGACGTGCTGAGCCGCCTGATCTGGGGCGCGCGCGCCTCGGTCTACGCCGCGTTTCTGGCGGTGACGGTGGCGGCGTGTCTCGGCATCCCGGTGGGGCTGATCGCAGGCTATGCAGGCGGCTGGGTCGACGATGTTGTCAGCCGCATCATCGATACGTTCCTGTCGTTCCCGGCGATCGTGCTGGCGATCGCGGTGACCGGCGCGCTGGGCATAGGTCTGACCAATGCCATGCTGGCGGTGGGGATTGTGTTCGCGCCACAGCTGGCGCGGCTGGCGCGAGCCCGCGCGCTGGTCCTGCGGCAGGAGCTGTATGTGGACGCGGCGCGCTGCTTCGGCGCCTCGACCGCGCGGATTCTGTGGCGGCACGTGCTGCCGAACGCGATCCAGCCGGTGCTGGTGCAGATGACGCTGCTGATGGCTGTTGCGCTGCTGGCCGAGGCGTCGCTGAGCTTTCTGGGCCTCGGGATGCAGCCGCCGGACCCGTCTTGGGGCTCGATGATCGCGCGCGCCTACCTCTATATCCAGATCGCGCCCGCGCAGATGTACGCGCCCGGGCTGGCGATCCTCGTCACCGCTTTATCGATCAACACCTTGGGGGAATCGCTGCGCCAAGCGATGGACCCCGCCGCCCGCCGCTGAAGGAGCCTGACAATGACCGACCTGGCAACAGACATCGCGGGGCGCGTTCTGACCGTCGACGCCGCCCCTGGCAAGCCGATCGCCGCGGGCGACACGGTGATCGTGGTCGAGGCGATGAAGATGGAGATCGCCATTCTTGCCGAACATGCCGGGATGGTGGCGGCGGTCATGGTCGCCGTCGATCAGATGATCGAGGAGGGCCAGATCATCGCCCGCATCGAGGCCGCGGCATGACGTGGCACCCGCCCGAGGACGCAGCTGCGCTCTTCACCGAGATGACCGGACAGGCGGAGACGCTGCCCGAGCGGCTCGATCATTTCGCCGCCGCGACGCCGGACGCGATCTGGCTCCACTATGGGGAAAGCGGCGCGCGCGTCAGCTATGGCGAGGTGCGGCGCATCACGCTGGCGCTGGCGGGCGGCATGGCGCGGATGGGCGTCGGGCGCGGCGACCGGGTAGCGGTGCTGACACGCAATTCGATGATCTCGGCGCTGGCGATGGTCGCCTGCTGGCGGGTCGGGGCGGTGTTCGCGCCGATCAATTTCAACCTGACCGGGCCGCTTCTGGCCTATCAGCTGGGTGATGCGGCCCCGGTGCTGCTGTTGACCGATCCGGCGTTCTTGCCGGCGCTCGGCGTGATCCGGGGCGACGTGGCGATCCCGCCCATGGCGCTGCATCTCCCCGCGCCGGGGGACCATGACCACGCGCCCGATCAGGCGACCGGCGCGCCGGGGCTGCCCGATCCGGTCTTGCTGGCCGATCTGATGACGGGCGCCACGCCGGCCGAGGCCCACACGCCCGGCCCATTCGACGCCGCGGCGCTAATCTATACCTCCGGCACCACAGGCCCGGCCAAGGGAGTGCTGCTGGGCCATCGCTGGATCAACCAATACACCTTCGGCCAGCGCAACCTGATGTCGGCGGGCGACACGATCTATTGCGATCTGCCGATGTACCATGTCGGCGGCGCGTTCAGCCTGCTCGGTCGGGCCGGCTGGATGGGCGAGACCGTGGGCCTTTGGGACCGGTTCTCGGCCACCGCGTTTTGGGATCGCATCGCCGAGTGCGGCGCCAGCAGCGCCACGCTGCTCGATGTCATGATCCCGCGGCTGATGTCGGCGCCTGAAGCCGCACGCGACCGCGACAACCCGCTGGCGCGCGTGCACATGCAGCCCTTCAACGCCCGCCACCACGCCTTCGCGCGCCGCTTCGGCATCGATTTCATGACCGTCGGCTTCGGGCAGACAGAATCCGGCTCGGTATTCTCGGCGGTGATCGACGAATTCCCGGACGGGCAGGGCACGCCCTCGCATCTGTGGCATGGTGCGTCGAAGGACGAGTTCCGCGCGATGGTCCGCGCGAAGGGCCGCCCGCTGCTCGATGGGCGCGAGGACCTGCCCAAAGGCATCATGGGCCGCCCGTCGGCGCTGTTCGATCTATGCGCGGTCGATGAAAACGACACGCCCGTCGCTACCGGCCGGGTCGGGCAACTGGCCCTGCGCCCCCGCTTTCCCGGCCTGATCCTGCATGAATACATGGGCAAGCCCGAAGCCACCGCCAAGGCGCTGCGCAATGGCTGGTTCCACACCGGCGACGCGGTGAAGCGCATCGACGAGGACGGCGACCTCTACGTCTTCATCGACCGCATGGGCGGCTATTTCCGGGTGCGCGGCGAGAACGTCTCGAGCTTCGAGGTCGAGACGATGCTGGGCCGTCACCCCGGCGTGCGCGCCGTCGCCGCGGTGCCGATCCCCGCCGCCGAGGGCGACGAGGACGACGTCGCCGCCTTCGTAGAGCTGCATGACGGCGCGTCGGTGACGATCGAGGCCCTCAACGCCCATGCCGCCGAGAATGCGCCGCGCTACATGCGCCCGAAATATCTGCGGATCGTCGACGTCCTGCCGGTCACGCCCACCGCCAAGATCGAGAAATACAAGCTGCGCGCCGCGCTTCTGGCCGAGCTGGCCGCTGAAAGGACGCCGTCATGACCGACACAGCCGCCGCCCCGCTGGATGAGGCGACCTATCTTGCGCGCCTTAGGGACGTTCAGGCCGTGAACTGGCCGAAGGGCGTTGCGCGCCAGATCACCTATCCGCTGGGCCCGATCGCGCTCAGCGAGCATCTCCGGCACTGGGGCCGCGAGACCCCCGACGCCGCAGCGGTGATCTGGTACGGCCGGATCATGACCTATGCCGAGATGGATGAACTGGCGGACCGCTTCGCCGCCGTCCTCAAGGGAGCGGGCGTGGGGCGGGGCGACCGGGTCGGGGTGTTTTTGCCCAACTGCCCGCAGTTTCACGTTGCGTTCTTCGGCATTCTGAAGATCGGCGCGGTGCATTGCCCAATCTCGCCGATGTCCACGGGGGCGGAGCTGGAGTACATGCTCGCTGACACCGGCGCCAAAGGGCTGGTGACGCTGGACGCGCTGATGGACATCGTCGCCAAGGCGCCGTCCGCCGCAGGGCTGGACGTGATCTGGACCGCGGCGATGGCCGACATGCGGCCCGAGACGCCGACCATGCAGATGCCGCCCATCGCCCTCGCCGATCCGGTCCAGACCGAAGGGACGATCGATTTCATGACCGCGGTGCGCGCCGCCGACCGGTCCGTCGATGCGCCCGCCGACCCGGACGCCATCGCCGCGCTCAACTACACCGGCGGCACCACCGGGATGCCCAAGGGCTGCGTGCACACCCAAGGCGACATGGTGTTCACCGCCGCGGCCAACTGGTCGGTCGGGCGCGGCACGGATGAGCAGGAGGCGCAGGTGGTCATCGCCTCGTTCTTCCCCGAGTTCTGGATCGCGGGGCAGAACGGCGCGCTGCTGTTTCCGGTGCTGACCGGGCGGCCGATCTTGCTGATGGCCCGCTGGGACCCGCTTGCGCTGTTGCAGGGGATCGAGGCGCACCGCGCCACATCCATCACCACCATCGTCGACGGCGCGATCGAACTGATGGCCCATCCGCGGTTCGATGAGTTCGATCTGTCCTCGATCCGCACCGCGCGATGCGTGAGCTTCGTGAAAAAGCTCGACGCCGATGTGCGCCGCCGCTGGCTGGACAAGACCGGCACGGTGCTGGCCGAGGCGTCTTGGGGGATGACTGAAACCCATACCTCAAACACCTTCACCGGCGGGATGCAGGACGATGATTTCGATCTGAATTCGCGCCCCGTGTTCGTCGGCCTGCCGGTCCCGGGAAATGAGTTCAAGATCTGCGATTTCGACACTGGCGCTATCCTGCCGCTCGGGGCTGAGGGAGAGATCCGCTTCCGCTCTCCGGGCATGCTGAAAAGCTACTGGAACAAACCCGAGGCGACAGCGGAGGCGCTGGGGGATGGCTGGCTCAAATCCGGCGACATCGGCGTGATCGACGAGGACGGCTATCTGCACTATCTCGGCCGCCGCAAGGAAATGCTGAAGGTGCGCGGCATGTCGGTGTTCCCGGCGGAGTTGGAGGCCGTGCTCGGCCGTCTCGACGACATTCTCGGCTCCGCCGTGATCGGGCGGGCGGACGACCATGCCGGCCAGATCCCAGTCGCCTTCGTGATGCTGCGCGAAGGATCGGGCCGCAGCCCCGCCGACGTGGCCGATTGGCTGCGCGAGCGGGTGTCGGCCTATAAGATGCCTGAAATCCGCATCATTGAGGCGCTGCCGATGACCGTCACCGGCAAGGTGAAGAAAACCGAACTTCTCAAACTGCTGGAGCAGCCTTCATGATCGCGTCCCCCCCATTCGCCCGCGTCCTGATCGCCAACCGGGGCGAGATCGCCTGCCGCCTGATGCGGACTTGCGCGGACATGGGGGTCGAGACCGTCGCCGTGTTTCCCGCCGACGACGCCGCCAGCCTGCATGCGCGCCGGGCCGACCGGGCGGTGGAGCTGCCGGGGGTCGGGGCGCGGGCATATCTCGACATCGACGCGGTGATCTCGGCGGCGACCGCGCAGGGCTGCGACGCGGTGCATCCCGGATATGGGTTCCTGGCCGAGAACGTCGCCTTCGCCGAGGCGGTGGAAGGCGCGGGCATGGCCTTCATCGGCCCCCGGCCCGCGGGGCTGGCGCTGTTCGGCGACAAGGGCCGCGCGCGAGCGCTGGCCGCCGAGCACGGCGTGCCGACCCTGCCGGGGACGGGCGGCGAGGGCGGCGCCGCGGAGCCCGCGATCCACGCCTTTTTCGCCGCGCTGCCCGATGGCGCCGCGATGATGATCAAGGCGGTGCATGGCGGCGGCGGGCGCGGGATGCGGGCGGTAACCGACGCCTCCCAGATTCCCGAGGCGTTCGCGCGCTGCGCGTCCGAGGCCGAGGCGGCCTTTGGCGACGGCGCGCTGTTCGCCGAGCGGTTCATCGCCCGCGCCCGGCATCTCGAGGTGCAGATCCTCGGCGATGGGACCGGCGCCTGCGTGCATGTCGGCGAGCGGGAATGCACCCTGCAGCGCCGCAACCAAAAGGTGCTGGAGATCGCGCCCTCGCCGTCGCTGACCGAGGCCGATCGCGATCTGCTGACCGGCCATGCGCTGATCCTAGCGCAGGCGGGGCGGTATCGCGGCCTCGGCACCTTCGAATTCTTGATGGACATCGACGCGCCCGCGGGGGCGAATATGTTTTTCATCGAGGCGAACCCGCGCATCCAGGTGGAGCATACCGTGACCGAGGCGGTGTTCGGTCTCGATCTGGTCGCGCTTCAGATGCAGGTCTGCGGCGGCGCGACGCTGGCGGGGCTGGGGGTGACGCAGGCGTCGCTCGGCGCCCCGGTCGGCTTTGCGATTCAGGCCCGCGTGAACTTGGAAAAGATGGACGCCGCGGGAAACGCGCGGCCTTCGGGCGGCACGCTGTCGGCCTACGACCCGCCCTCGGGCCCCGGCGTGCGGGTCGACGGGTTCGCCTATGCGGGCTATCGCACCTCCTCGGCCTATGACTCGTTGCTCGCCAAGGTGATCGTGCATGTCCGCGGTGATTTCGACGCCGCGGCGCGCAAGACCGCCCGCGCGCTGGCCGAATTCCGCATCGAGGGCGCGGCCACCAACCTTGCATGGCTGCGCGCGCTGCTGGCCCATGGCGCGGTGCGCGCGGGCGCCGTCACCACCCGGTTCATCGAGGCCGAGGCGCAGGCGCTGTTCGACGCCGCCGCCGCGATGGACGCGCCGCTGTTTCCGCATGCCGAGGCCGCGGCGCCCGAGGCCGCGACGGCCGCGATCCCCGAAGGGGCCGTGGCGGTGACGGCCCCGATGCAGGCGACGCTGGTCGCGCTCGACGTCGCCCCCGGCGACCGGGTGCGGGCGGGCGCGCAGGTCGCGGTGCTCGAAGCGATGAAGATGCAGCATTCAGTGACAGCCCCGCAGGGCGGCACGGTGCGCGCGGTGCTGGCGGCGCCGGGCGACACGCTGGCGAGCGGCGCGCCGGTGCTGCTGATCGATCCGTCAGGCGGCATGGAGGCCGAGGCGGATGCGGTCGAAGACATCGATCTCAACCGCATCCGCCCCGATCTGGCCGACTTGCGCGAACGGATCGGCGCGGGGCGTGACGAAAACCGCCCCGAGGCCGTCGCCAAGCGCCATGCCCGCGGCCAAAGCACCGCGCGCGAAAACCTCGGCGCGATCTGCGATCCGGGGGCGTTCTTGGAATACGGCGCGCTGGCGACGGCGGCGCAGCGGTCGCGCCGCACGCTGGCGGATCTGATAGCCAACACCACCGGCGACGGGGTGGTGACCGGCATCGGGTCCGTAAATGGCGATCTGTTCGGCGAGGACGCCGCCCGCTGCGCCTTCGCGGTCTATGACTACATGGTGCTGGCGGGCACCCAAGGCCAGCGCAACCACAAAAAGCAGGACCGGTTGTTCGAGCTGGCGGGCAAGTGGAAGCTGCCGGTGATCCTGCTGGCCGAGGGCGGCGGCGGACGGCCGGGCGATGTGGATCGGTTCAACCTCGCGGGGCTCGACTGCACCACCTTCGGGGCGTTCGCGCGATTGTCGGGGCAGGCGCCGCTGGTGGGGGTGGTGTCGGGCCGCTGTTTCGCCGGGAACGCGGCGCTGCTGGGCTGCTGCGACGTGATCATCGCGGATGAGAGCAGCAACATCGGCATGGCCGGCCCGGCGATGATCGAGGGCGGCGGCCTCGGCGTGTATCGCCCCGAGGAGATCGGCCCGATCGGCGTGCAGTCGGCCAACGGCGTGGTCGACATCCGCGTGAAGGACGAGGCCGCGGCATGCGCGGCGGCCAAGCAATACATCTCGTACTTCCAAGGCGATCTGCCCGACTGGACCGCGCCCGACCAGCGCCTGCTGCGCTTTGCGATCCCGGAAAACCGCCTGCGGGTGCATGAGGTCCGCGATGTGATCGACACTCTCGCCGACGATGGCTCGGTGTTGGAGCTGCGGCGCGAATTCGGCGTCGGCATGGTCACCGCCCTGATCCGGATCGAGGGGCGCCCCTACGGGCTGATCGCCAACAACTCCAAGCATCTCGGCGGCGCCATCGACGGGCCCGCGGCCGACAAGGCGTCGCGGTTCATGCAGCTGTGCGACGCGTTCGGCCTGCCGATCGTCAGCTTGTGCGACACGCCGGGGTTCATGGTCGGGCCGGAGGCGGAGAAGACCGCGCTGGTGCGCCATGTCTGCCGGATGTTCGTGACCGCGGCGTCGCTGTCGGTCCCTGTGCTGGGGGTGGTGCTGCGCAAGGGCTATGGGCTTGGCGCGATGGCGATGGTCGGCGGGGGCTTTCACGAAAGCATGGCCACCGTGTCGTGGCCCACGGGGGAATTCGGCGGCATGGGGCTGGAGGGGGCGGTGCGCCTCGGCTTCGCCAAGGAGCTGGACGCGGCGCCGGACGAGGCCGCCAAACAGGCCCTGTTCGACAAGCTGCTGGCGGAGCTATACGAGAACGGAAAGGCCATCTCCATCGGCTCGGTGCTCGAGGTCGACGCGGTGATCGACCCGGTGGAGACCCGGTCATGGATCTCCGGCGCCGCCCGCGCGGCGGGTCGACCCGCACCGACCGGCGGGCGCCGCCCGTTCATCGATACCTGGTGAGGCGCATCAGCGCCTCGCCTGCGCCACAGAGTTCGGCGCGACCTGTTCAGCCGGAGGCAAAAGCGCCCATGCCCGTCGACAATCCATCCCTCCCTCCAGGATTCAATCAGCCGCGCAGCATGGCCGAGCAGATCGCGGACAGCTGCGGGCGGATGATCATAGACGGCCGTTTCGCCGCCGGAGAGAGAATTACCGAGACCCAGCTTGCGGATATATTCGATGTATCCCGCGGCCCGGTGCGCGACGCGATTCGGATACTTGAAAAGCGCCGTCTCGTCGAGGTGCAGCCCCGGCGCGGCGTTTATGTATGCGGGCTCTCGCTTGGCTCGGCGAAGGAGCTGTTCGATGTGCGCAACGCGCTGTCGGGAATGTCGGCCCGGTTGATGGCCGACCTGCCCGACAGCCCGTGGTTCGACACGCTCGCGCGCCGGATAGAGGAGCTGGAGGCCGCAGCCGAAGACCCGGACGCCGATCCGATGGTGTTTTCCTGGACCATGACGCGGATTGTGCGCACGATAGTGCGCGGCGGCGGCAGCCAATTGGCCGAACACATGTTCTCCGAGCTGACCGAGAGCACCTTCTGGACGGTGATTTGGAACCGGCCCCTTGACGCGCAGACCCAGACGCTCAGGCGGCGTCGGGCGGCGCAGTTGCGTGCGGTGCTGGTCGCCCTGCATGCGGGCCAAGGCAAGGCCGCTGAGAATCTGCTCCGCGCATGCCTCGAAGAGACTCGAGACACCGCACTCGCAACACTGACTGCCGAGCACCCCGCCGCGCTGGCGAAGTGAAAAAGAGGCGGCTCGGGAAAACTGCACACTCAGGATAAGTGGATTTTCCGCGCCACGGCGGCATGATTGCCGCGAGCGAGGAGATGACCATGACGAGACGACCGCGCCGGAACCACGAGCCCGGCCTTCAAGGGAGAGGTCGCTGTAGCGGCGGTCAAGGGCGAGAAGACCTTGATCGAGCTGGCGCAGGACTTTGATGTCCATCCGATCCGGATCAAGCAATGGCGCGATCAGCTTCTCGAAGGCGCCACGGGCGTGTTTGGCGGGCGCCGAAATCCTAGGCAGAGCCGGTCATCGACGTGAAGACCCTGCATGCGAAGATCGGGGAGTTGGCGCTGGGACCGGTTTTTTGCCCAGTGCGCTCGGCAAGGCGGGTCTGGCGCCGAGCGCAAGAAAATGATCGATCGAAGATCAAAACTGAGCGTCAGCCGCCAGGCCGGCGCGCTGGGGATCAGCCGGAGCAGCGTCATTGCCAGCCCCGCCCGTTCTCGGACGCCAACCTGAAACTGAGGCGCCGGACCGATAAGCTGCACATGGAGTGTCCCTTTGCGGGCGCTCGGATGCCGCGGGACCTGCTGGCGCAAGAAGGGGTCAAGGCGGGCCGGTTGCACGTCGCGACCCTGATGAAACGGATGGGTGTCGAAGCGCTGTATCGCAAGCCAAACACCTCGAAACCGGCGCCGGGCCACAAA
>JBLIKI010000044.1:0-16777 GCA_047636235.1 Paracoccaceae bacterium
CATGAACCCGATATTATGGCGGTTGCCGGCGTATTGCGCGCCGGGATTGCCCAGTCCGACCCAAAGCTGCATGGGGCCCTCCGTTGCCGTCACGTGCGGATGGTGCGGGGGCGGCCCCCCGTTCCGGGTCGGTGATACGCGCCACGAGCGCGGTTGAACAGGGCGCAGCCGTCGCGGAGGGGCCGCGGCGCCCGTCCTTGGGCGACGGCTCGGGCAAGGGGGCTCGACGCCCCCGCGCACGATGCTTGGCGCCGGGGCTGGCGAGAAGGCCCGGAACGCGAGAAGGCCCGGAACGCGAGAAGGCCCGGAACGCGAAACGCCCGGAACGCGAAACGCCGCCGTGCGATCCCTCGCGCGGCGGCGTTCCAAAAAGCGGCGTTCAGATTGGCGCGCGGCCCCGAGGGGGCGCGCGCCGACCGATCAGGCCTCTTCTTCTTCGTCGTCTTCGATGCCGGCCGAGCGCAGGCCCGACGGCGCCGAGATGTTCGCGATCACGAAGTCACGGTCCGAGATGGTCGCGCGAGTGCCCTCGGGCAGCGTGATGTTCGAGATGTGGATCACATCGCCGATGTTCACGCCGGTCAGGTCGACCGTCAGCGACTCAGGGATCGCGCCGGCGGTGACGCGCAGCTCGACTTCGTTGCGAACGACGGTCAGAACGCCGCCCTTCTTGATGCCGGGCGCCTTGTCCTCGTTGATGAAGTTCACGTGGATGAACAACGAGATCCGCGAGCGCTCGGACAGGCGCAGGAAGTCGACATGGGTCGGCATGTCCTTGACCACGTCGCGCTGCACGGCGCGGCAGATCACCCGGGTGTCAACGCCGTCGAGCTTCACGTTCAGAAGGCTCGACAGGAAACGCCCCTTGCGGAGCATCTTGAACAGCGCGTTGAAATTCATGTTGATGCTGACGGGGGCTTCGCCGCCGCCATAGATCACACCAGGGACGAGGCCCTCGCGACGCGCGGAACGGGCAGCCCCTTTGCCCGTGCCTTCGCGGCGCGTGGCTTCGAGAGTCGGCATCTCGGCCATCTTGATAACTCCTTTGAATGTCGACGCGGCGATCCTCCAGGGGTGTAAGCGCCGCGCGGCGGGCATTACGCGCCCGGGACGCTCAAGGCAAGGAGAATCAGGTCGCGCGCCAAACCCAAGCCAGGGGGCGGCCGCCCTCGGGGGGGCGGCCCCCCCGCTCGGGCGACCGCGGCGCGAGGCGCGCCGGGGCGCCGTCTGGCGGGCCGGGCGCCCGTCTGGCGACCATTCGCGCCCCGCGGCGCAGGCGGCCCTTGCGCTGCGGCCCCAAGGGCGGCAAACAAAGTTTACCAATTTCCCGCAGGAGGCCACATGCACATCTCAGCGGAGCGGCCGCGCGTCGCGCTCCTCGTCACCTGTCTGGTGGACATGTTCCGCCCCTCGATCGGCTTCGGCGCCGTCAAGCTGCTTGAGGACGCGGGCTGCGAGGTGCATGTCCCGCCGTCCCAGACCTGCTGCGGCCAGCCGGCGTGGAATTCTGGCGACCGCGCCACGGCCCAAGCCATCGCGTCTCAGGTGATCGCGGCGTTCGAGGGCTATGATTACGTCGTCGTCCCGTCCGGGTCGTGCGGGTCCACCATCGCCAAGGACTATCCCGCGATGTTCGGGGCCGACCACCCGATGCGCGCGCGCGCCGAGGCGCTGGCCGCCAAGACCCATGAGATCGTCAGTTTTCTGGCCGATGTGCGCGGCGTCACCGGGGTGACGGCGCGGCTCGACGGGTCCTACACCTATCACGACAGTTGCTCGGGCCTGCGCGGGCTTGGCATCAAGGAGCAGCCGCGCGCGCTGCTCGCCTCGATCGAGGGGCTGGAGCTGCGCGAAATGGACGAGGCCGAGGTCTGCTGCGGCTTCGGCGGCACGTTCTGCGTGAAATACCCCCAGGTGTCCGGCGTGATGGTCGAGGACAAGACCCGCAACGCCGCCGCCACCGGCGCCGACCTGTTGCTTGCGGGCGATCTTGGGTGCTTGATGAACATGGCCGGCAAGGCGTCTCGCGCCGGACGCCCCATCAAGGCCCGTCATATCGTCGAGGTTCTGGCCGGGATGACCGACACCCCCGCCATCGGAGAGGACAAGGCATGAATATGAATGTGCATCGGCCGACCTCGGACAAGTTCAATAGCAACGCCCGCGACGCGCTCGCCAATGACGACCTGCAAAGCGCGCTGCGCACCGCGCGGGTCGGGTTCGTCGGCAAGCGCGCCAAGGCCCGCGCGCTGGTGCCTGAATTTGACACGCTGCGCGACAGCGCCCGCGATCTTAAGGACCACGTGCTCGCGAACCTTGACCTTTACCTTGAGGAATATGAGCGCAAGGTCATAGCGTCCGGCGGTCATGTCCATTGGGCCGAGACCGCCGAGGACGCCCGCCGCATCGTGTTGGAGATTTGCCGCAAGGCGGACGCCAAGGCGGTGAACAAGGGCAAGACGATGATCTCCGAGGAATGCGGGATCAACGAGCACCTTGAGGACAACGGCATCAAGGCGGTCGAGACCGACCTTGGCGAATACATCATCCAGCTGCGCGGCGAGATGCCGAGCCACATCATCGGCCCCGCGCTGCACCTGACCGTGCAGCAGGTGCGCGATGAGTTCATCAAAGCGCACACCCACCTTCCGGCGGATCGCGACCTTTCGGGCCTCGACACCCTGCTGGCCGAGGCGCGCGGCGTGCTGCGGGAGAAGTATTTTCAGGCCGAGGTCGGCATCACCGGCGCCAACATGCTGATCGCGGAAACCGGCCAGTCGGTGATCGTGACCAACGAGGGCAACGGCGATCTGTCGCAATCGCTGCCCAAGGTCCACATCGTGATGGCGTCCTTGGAAAAGATCGTCCCGACGCTGGAGGATGCAAGCACTGTGCTGCGTGTGCTCGCGCGATCCGCGACGGGGCAGGAGATGTCGGTCTACACCACGTTCTCGAAAGGTCCGCGGCGCGCCGAGGACCCGGACGGACCCGAGGAATACCATGTCGTGCTGCTCGACAACGGGCGCTCGGCGATGGTCGGGTCTGACTTTCAGGACATGCTGCGCTGCATCCGCTGCGGGGCGTGCATGAACCACTGTCCGGTCTATCAGGCGGTCGGCGGGCACGCCTATGGCTGGGTCTATCCCGGCCCGATGGGCGCGGTGCTGACGCCGTCGTTGATCGGGGTCGAAAAGGGCGGGCATCTGCCCAACGCCTCGACCTTCTGCGGGCGCTGCGAAGCCGTCTGTCCGATGCGCATTCCGCTGCCCAAGATGATGCGCAGCTGGCGTGAGCGGGAGTTTGAGAAGAACCTCCAGCCCGGCGCCGCGCGCGTTGGTCTCGGGGCATGGGCGCTGCTGGCCAAGAACCCGGCGGTCTATCGGCTGGCGATTCGGGCCGCGCGGGCGGGGATCCGCCTGTTCGTGAAAAACGGCAAGGCGACGTCGCTGCCGCTGGCGGGCGGCTGGACCGACATCCGCGACTTCCCGGCGCCGGAACCGGGCGGCTCGTTCATGGACCAGTGGAAAAAGGGAAAACGGGCATGAGCGCGCGTGACCGCATCCTGACCCGTGTGCGCCGCGGGGCCGAAGGCAAGATGGCCCCCGGCGCCGACCGCAACGCCGACGTCGCGGCGCGCCTCGGCTCCGCCGGCATCCAGCACGCGCCGATCCCCGCGGGCGGGCGCACCGAGGGCGCGGATCGTCTGGCGCGCTTCACCACCAAGCTGACCGGCGTGGACAGCACGTGGTCGATGGCGCCGGACATGGCGTCGATCCCCGCCCTGCTGGCCGATCTGCTGCGCGCCCGCAACCTGCCGGTGGCGGTGCGGATGGGCGCGGACCCGGATCTGACCGGCCTCGATTGGTCCGGCCTCGACGCCAGCTTCGGCGTCGGGCGGCTGGTCGAACCCGCCACCCTGTCGCGCGCCCGCGTCGCGTCGGCGGAGACCGGGACCCTCGCGCTTTATTCCGGCCCCGACAACCCGGTGACGTTGACCTTCCTCGGGGAAATCCACTTCGTCGCGATCCGCGCGTCCGAGATCAAAGCGGGCCTTGACGATGTGTGGACGCATCTGCGCGCCAGCGGGCAGGACCCGCGCACCGTCAACCTGGTGACCGGCCCGTCGCGGTCCGCCGATATCGGCCAGATGCTCCAGCTTGGCGCCCACGGCCCGGTGGCGATGCACATCTTCATCGTCGAGGACTGATCCACGCCGCCCCGTCCCCGGGGCGGCGGCCGCCATTGAGAAGCGCCGCGGAGTGTGGGACAAGTTGTCGAACGACGCATTCACGGTGCCCGGGCCCCATCGCGGCGCCGCCGACGGAGACGGCCATGCCCCACATCACGCGACGCGAAGAGCTTGATTTCCTGCTGTTCGACTTGCTCGGAACCGAAGATCTGCTGACCCGCCCCCGCTATGCGGAGCATGATCCCGAGACGGTCGGCGCCATGCTCGACGCCGCGCTGAAGCTGGCCGAGGACAAATTCCAGCCCCACGCGAGCGCGGTTGACGCTGCGGAGCCGCATTTCGACGGAACCCGCGTGCACATGGCGCCTGAGGTGCAAGACGCGCTCGACGCCTACCGCGACGCCGGGTTCGCCGCCGCGGGCTTCCCTGAGGATCTGGGCGGGATGCAGCTGCCGCTTACCGCGACCTCGGCGCTGCAAATGATCTTCTCCGCCGCCAATGTGTCGACCACCGCTTATATGTTCCTGACCATCGCCGCGGCGGGGATGCTGGCGGCGCATGGCTCGGACGAGCTGAAAGCGCGCTATTTGGGCAAGCTGATCAGCGCCGAATTCTTCGGCACCATGTGCCTGTCGGAACCGCAGGCCGGGTCGTCGCTGGCCGACATCACCACCCGCGCCGTGCCGCAGCCCGACGGAAGCTACCGGCTGACCGGGCGCAAGATGTGGATATCGGGCGGGGAGCATGATCTGGCCCCCAACATCATCCATTTCGTGCTGGCCAAGATCCCCGGCGGGCCTGCGGGCGTCAAAGGCATCTCGCTGTTCTGCGTGCCGAAAATCCTGCCCGACGGGTCGCGCAATGAGGTCCAGTTGATGGGCCTCAACCACAAGATGGGCTATCGCGGAACCACCAATTGCGCTCTGAGCTTCGGGGAGAAGGACGGCGCGGTCGGCTGGCTGGTGGGGCCTGAGCATCAGGGCCTATCGTGCATGTTCCACATGATGAACGAGGCCCGGATCGGGGTGGGCGCCGGGGCCGCGGCGCTGGGCTACACCGGCTATCTGCACGCGCTCGACTATGCGCGTGGCCGCCCGCAGGGGCGCCCGCTGGCGGGGCGCGACCCGGCATCGCCGATGATCCCGATTATCGAACACCCGGACGTCAAGCGACAGTTGTTGCGCGCCAAGGCCTATGCCGAAGGCGGGTTGGCGCTGTGCCTGACCGCCGCGCGGCTGGTGGATGAGATTGCGTCGGGCGACCCGGAATCGGCGGCGCGCGCGACGCTGCTTTTGGACGTGCTGACCCCGATCGTGAAATCCTGGCCGTCCGATTATTGCTTGGAAGCCAACGACATCGCCATCCAGATCCATGGCGGCTATGGCTATACCCGCGACTATCCGGTCGAACGGCTTTACCGCGACAACCGCCTCAACCCGATCCACGAAGGATCGAAGGGGATCCAAGGGCTCGACCTGCTCGGCCGCAAAGTCTCCGCCGCGGGCGGCGCCGGATTCGCGGTGTTGATGGAGGAGATCGGCGCCGCCGCCGACGCCGCCTATGCCGACCCCGAGCTTAGCGGGCTGGCCGACGAGCTGCGCGCCGCCCGCGACCGCGTCGCCATGGTCACGCGCCTGCTGCTGAGCCGGGCCGGACAGGTGGGGCCGGACGTGTTCCTGGCCAACGCGGCGGTCTATCTCGACATGCTCGGCCATGCGGTGGTGGCGTGGATCTGGCTGCGCCAAGCCGCTGCCGCGCGCGCGGCCATCGCCGGGGGGGCGACCGGCCCGCGGCTGGCGCATCTGCGCGGCAAGCTGGCGGCCTGCCGGTTCTTCTATGCTCAGGATCTGCAGCAGATCTATCCGCAGGCCGACCTGTTGGAACGGATGGACCGCACCGCCATCGACACCGAGACCGACTGGTTCTGACCGCGGCGGGGCGTCACGGCGCCGCCATAAAAGGCATGTCGCGCTGCAACATTCCGTTGCGGCGCGTCCCTCGCGTGGTACGACTTTGCGGCACAGACGTTGCGAGGGAGAGCCGGCCGATGAAAAGCTTCACCAAGATCCTTGTGGCCAACCGGTCCGAGATCGCGATCCGCGTGATGCGGGCCGCCAATGAGCTGGGCAAGCGCACCGTCGCCGTCTACGCCGAGGAAGACCGCCTCGGCCTGCACCGCTTCAAGGCAGATGAGGCGTATAAGATCGGCGAGGGTCTCGGCCCCGTCGCCGCCTATCTGAGCATCCCCGAGATGATCCGCATCGCCAAGCTGTCGGGCGCCGATGCGATCCACCCCGGCTATGGCCTGCTGTCGGAGAACCCCGATTTCGTCGACGCCTGCGACGACGCCGGGATCGCCTTCATCGGCCCGACCGCCGCGACGATGCGGATGCTCGGGGACAAGGCCAGCGCGCGGCGCGTGGCGATCGCCGCCAACGTGCCGGTGATCCCCGCCACCGAAGTGTTGGGGGATGACATGGACGAAGTCGCCCGCATGGCCGAGGCGGTCGGCTATCCGCTGATGCTGAAGGCCAGCTGGGGCGGTGGCGGGCGCGGGATGCGCCCGATCATGGGCCCCGATGAATTGGTGGAAAAGGTCCGCGCCGGGCGGCGCGAGGCCGAAGCCGCGTTCGGCAACGGCGAAGGCTATCTCGAAAAGCTGATCCAGACCGCGCGGCATGTCGAAGTGCAGGTGCTTGGGGATAAGGCCGGGTCCACGGTGCATCTGTTCGAGCGCGATTGCTCGGTCCAGCGCCGCAACCAAAAGGTGGTGGAGCGCGCCCCGGCCCCGTATCTGTCCGAAGAACAGCGCGCCGAGGTCTGCGAATTGGCGCTGCGCATCGCGCGCCACGCCAACTACGAATGCGCCGGCACCGTTGAGTTCCTGCAGGACATGGACGACGACAAGTTCTATTTCATCGAAGTGAACCCGCGCGTGCAGGTTGAGCATACCGTGACCGAAGAAGTCACCGGCATCGACATCGTGAAAGCGCAGATCCGTCTCGCCCAAGGCGCCAGCATCGCTGAGGCGACCGGCTGCGCGGGCCAGCACGAAATCCAGCTGCGCGGCCACGCCCTGCAATGCCGGATCACCACCGAAGATCCGCTCAACAGCTTCATCCCCGACTATGGCCGCATCACCGCCTATCGCGGCGCGACCGGGTTCGGCATCCGGCTCGATGGCGGCACGGCGTATTCGGGCGCGGTGATCACCCGCTATTACGACAGCCTTTTGGAAAAGGTCACCGCCTGGGCGCCTACCCCCGACGAGGCGATCAAGCGGATGGACCGCGCGCTGCGCGAATTCCGCATCCGCGGGGTCGCCACCAACATCGCGTTCGTTGAGAACTTGCTGAAGCACCCCAAGTTCCTCGACAGCACCTACCACACCAAATTCATCGACCAGACGCCGGAGCTGTTCAATTTCGTCCAGCGTCAGGACCGCGCCACGCGCCTGCTGAACTTCGTCGCCGACATCACCGTGAACGGCAACCCTGAGGTCGCGGGCCGCGCCCGTCCCCCCGCCCATGCCCGCCCGCCGAAAGCGCCGGTGACGGCGACCACCGCCCCCCCGCCGGGCGCCAAGCAGCTTTTGGACGCCGAAGGACCCAAAGCGGTCGCCGACTGGATGCTGGCGCAAAAGCGTCTGCTGCTGACCGACACCACCATGCGCGACGGGCACCAATCGTTGCTTGCGACCCGGATGCGGTCCTATGACATGATCGCCATCGCGGGGGCCTATTCGCAGTGGTTGCCGCAACTGTTCTCGATGGAGTGCTGGGGCGGCGCGACTTTCGACGTGTCGTATCGGTTCTTGCAGGAATGCCCGTGGCAGCGCCTGCGCGATCTGCGCGCGCGGATGCCCAACCTGCTGACCCAGATGCTGCTGCGCGGCGCCAACGGGGTCGGCTACACCAACTATCCCGACAACGTGGTGCAGAAATTCGTGCATCAGGCCGCGACAAGCGGCGTGGACGTGTTCCGCGTGTTCGACAGCCTGAATTGGGTGGAGAACATGCGCGTGTCGATGGACGCGGTGCTGGACACTGGCAAAATCCTCGAAGGCACGATCTGCTACACCGGCGACCTGCTGGACCCTGACCGCGCCAAATACGACCTGAAATACTATGTCGGCATGGCCAAAGAGCTTGAGGCCGCGGGCGCCCATGTGCTTGGCCTGAAGGACATGGCGGGCCTGCTGAAACCCGCCCAGGCGCGGATATTGATCAAGGCGTTGAAGGAGGAGATCGGGCTGCCGATCCACTTCCATACCCACGACACCTCCGGCATCGCGGCGGCCACCGTGCTGGCGGCGGCCGAGGCCGGGGTGGATGCGGCGGACGCGGCGATGGACAGCTTCTCGGGACTGACCTCGCAGCCCTGCCTCGGCTCGATCGTCGAGGCGCTGCGCTTCACCGAGCGTGAGACCGGCCTCGACCCTGAGCGGATCCGCCAGATTTCGGATTACTGGGAGGCGGTGCGCAACCAATACGCGGCGTTCGAGGCGGAGATGAAGTCCGGCGCCTCCGAGGTCTATCTGCACGAGATGCCCGGCGGGCAGTTCACCAACCTCAAGGCGCAGGCGCGCTCGATGGGGCTGGAGGACCGCTGGCACGAGGTCGCGGTGATGTATGCGGGCGTGAACCGGATGTTCGGCGACATCGTCAAGGTAACGCCGTCCTCGAAGGTGGTCGGCGACATGGCGCTGTCGATGGTGGCGGGCGGGCTGACCGTGGCGGATGTCGAGGACCCGGCCCGCGAAGTGTCGTTCCCGGAATCGGTGATCGGCATGCTGCGCGGCGATCTTGGCCAGCCCCCGGGCGGCTGGCCCGCCGCGCTGCAGGCCAAAGCGCTGAAGGGCGAGACCCCGATCACCGATCGCCCGGGCCTGCACGCCAAGCCGGTGGATCTTGAAGCGACCCGCAAGGATTTGGCGGAGCGTCTCGGGGTTGAGATCGACGACGAGGATCTGTGCGGCTACCTGATGTATCCCAAGGTGTTCACCGACTACATGGAGCGCCACGCCGACTACGGTCCGGTGCGATCCCTGCCGACGCCGGTGTTCCTATACGGCATGGAGGTCGGGGACGAGATCGCCATCGAGCTCGAACCCGGCAAGACCATGCAGCTGCGCCTGTCGGCGGTGGGCGAGACCAACGAAGACGGCAATGTGAAGGTGTTCTTCGAGCTGAACGGCCAGCCCCGCGTGGTCGCCGCCCCGAACCGCGCCGCCAAGGCGACTGCGACGCGGCGGCCCAAGGCGCAGGACGGGAATCCGTTGCATGTCCCGGCGCCGATGCCGGGGGTGGTCGCCTCGGTCGCGGTCGAGGCCGGGCGCAAGGTGGCTGCGGGCGACATGCTGCTGACCATCGAGGCGATGAAGATGGAGACCGCGATCCACGCCGAGCATGCGGGCGTGGTGAAAACCGTGCACGCCCCGGCCGGATCGCAGGTCGATGCCAAGGACCTGCTGGTGGAGTTCGAAGACGGCTGACCGGAGCTGATCCGGGGGCTGACCGGGGTGGGGGCGGTCGGGCGTGGGGGGCGTCCGCCCCCGCCCGCCCGACCGCCTGCGAGGGGGGAGGGGGAAGCGTCCCCCCTCGCGCTCCCCCCTCCGACGCTTGCAGCGCGCTTGCGGGGGCGGCGGGTAGGTGGATCGGCGCGAAACGCCCGCCAAAATGCGCCAGGGCGTTCGGCGGGCGAGGGGGCCGACGGCTCGGCCGAGGGGGCGCAAGGCGCCCGAGGACGATGCTCCCCCGAACCACCCTCAGAAGTCGATCTTCCAGTCCAGTCCCACCGACGCCGCCCCGTCGCCGCCCGCCGCGCCATTGAGGGTGAAGTTGTCGAAGATCTCCACCTCCACCTCCACCTCGGTCGCGCCGCCATCGACGGGTTGCTTGGCGCCGACATAGACGCCCTCGGCCACCGTGCGCCCAACCTCCACCGACGGCCCGCCGCCCGCGCCCAGATCCACGCTCAGCACATCTAGCCCGGCGGCTTCGCGGAGCGCCCCGAGGAACCCCTCATCCCCGCTCGCCAGCTGGGCGGCGGCCGAGGCGAGCTCGGTCGCCTGCGCCGCGGTCAGCGATTGGCGCGACTGGCCGAACAGGATGCGCGGCAGCACTTCTTCTTCGGGCAGCGGCGGGCTGCTTTCCAGCACGATCTCGGGCGCCGAGGCCCGGCCCCGCACCGCGATCCGCCCCACCACGTCGTCGCGGTCCAGTTCCAGCGCCACGTCGAGCGTCGGGTCGATGTCGGTCCCGCCGTCGAAGACGACGCGCCCGCGGGTCAGGATGAACGGGCGCGACAGCAGGCGCAGCTCTCCGCGCCGCTTTTCCACCGCGCCGGTGATCCGCGGCGCCCCCGCGGGGCCGGTGACGGTCAGATCCGCCTCCCACTCGCTGGTCAGGCCGCGCCCGCGCACGAAGATGCCGCCCGGCGCGCGGATCTGCAGATCCAGCGTCGGGCCGCCCTCGGCCGCCCCCGCCTTCTCGGCCGGGGGCCGGGGGGCGCCCTTGATCTCCACCTCGCCCAGATCGGCGACCGAGGGCGGGGTCGCGTTCACCAGCCGGATCTCGGCCCGGTCGATCACCACGTCGCCGGTGATCGCCGGGGATGCCAGCGGCCCCGTGGCCACGATGTCGAGGCTGATCGCCGCCGTCGCATCGTCGCGCCGCAGCAGCACCGCGGCCTCGGCGCCCAGACGCGCGTCGATCCGCCCGTCGGCGATGGTCGCGCGGGCGGTCACCGGCCGGTCGCCGCCATCCTTGGCCGCCATGTCCAGCGTCATCGCCCCGTCCGCCGCCAGCCCGCTGGTCACGGTCAGCTCTGACAGGATGGTGCCGGTTTCAAGGTTCTCATACCGCCCGCCGGTCAGGGCGACGTCGCCCGCCGGCTGGGGCGCCGCCACCGTGCCGTTGACCCGCAGGTCCATATCCAGCCGCCCTTCCAGGATGTGATCCGCCAGCGGGACCAGCGCCCATAGCGGCCCGATCTCGCCGCGCCATTTGACGCCGGCGTCGATGGTCCCCTTGGCGGGCATCACCGGAACCAGCCCCGCCGCGCGCAGCGGCAGATCGGCGTCGAGCGCGAACGGATCGCCAAAGCCGCCCCCGAGGCTGGCCTCGATCTTGAGCCGCCCGCCGCGCCAGCGCCCGGTCGCGTCGAGGCTGAGCGCGCCTGCGGACCGGGCGATATCGGTTGGGCGCAGGCCGGTCCCTTGGGCGGTGAACTCCGCCGTGCCCGCGCCGGTGTTGAACGTCGCCGCCACGCTTAGCGCGCCTGCGTCCAGCGGCGCCCCGGTCAGCCGCGCCAGCGGGCGCAGGTCGTCCATCGTCAGGTCGAGCTTGCCCGACACGCCCCCCGCCAGCCGCGCCCGCCCGACCAGCCGCCCGCCGGGCAGCGCCAGCGCGATGGTGTCAAAGCTTTGGCCCCCCGCGCCGGACCGCACCGTCAGCGGCTTTTCCAACGCGATGCGGGCGGCGGGGGTGGGGTCGCGGCCCTCGCCCTCCGCCAAATTCGCCTCAAGCTTTGCGATGGTGGCGCGGATCTCCGGCCCCGACAGATCGGCGCGCGCGCCCGTGTCCAGCGTCACCGCCCGCCCGTCGGCCAGCACGCCGTCCGCCTTCAGCACGATCGCCAGCGCTTCCAAAGGCCCCTTGGCGGTGACGCGCAGCCCGGCCAGCGAGGCGCCCGCGGCGGTCCCGCCGCGCACCGATCCCACCACGTCCAGCCGCGGGGCGCCCAACGCATCCGCCGCCGCCGCCGTCACCTTGACGGCGCCGAGCCGCAGGTCGCCCATCGCAACCCCTGGCGCGGTCAGCGTCGCCGCCACGTCGGTGGCGCCCGCGTTCCCGCCGCTCAGCGTCGCGTCGAGCCGCGCCGAGGCGACCGCCGCCCCGCCTGCCACGATCCGTGTCGCGCGCACCAGCGCCGTTCCCCGCGGCGCGCCCGACAGCCCGGTCAGGTCGGCGTCGATGTCAACCCGCGCGAGCGATGCGCCCGAGGCCGACAGCCCCTCGATCACCGCCGACAGCACCGCCGCAGGGTCGCCGGTCAGATCGCGGGCGGTCAGCGTGCCCGACGCCCGATCCACCGCCACCCCGCCGGGGCCGCGCCCGGCGGTGACGTCAAAACGCGCGTCAACGCCGGGCGCGCCGGTCAGATCGCGGGCCTTGGCGTCGAGCGTCAGTCGCCCGACCTCGATCCCGTCCGGGCCTTTGATCGCGTCGGCGGTCAGCGTTCCATCGGCTGAGGGCGCGCCGGTCAGATCGCGCGCCTCGCCGGTGAAGGTCAGGCGCGACACCTCGATGCCGTCCGGCCCCACGATCCGCGACGCGGTCACCTTGCCGGTCGCGCCGGGCGCCCCGAGCGCGTCGGTCACGTCCAGATCGATCCGCACCGTCCCCGCGCCATAGCCCATCGCCGCCAGCGCCGAGCCGGTCAGCGCCAGACCGGCGTTCTGCCGCCCCCCCTGATGGCGCAGCGTCACGTCGCCATTGATCGCGCCTTCGGGCGGGGCGCCAAGCGCCAGCATGTCGAACATCGGGCGCAGCGCCGCCAGCCGCGGCGCGTCGATCGCCAGATCGGCGTCGGTCAGGTTGGTCGCGGTGTCGACGCGGGCGCGCCCCGCCACCGTCATCTGCATCACATCGGCCGAAAGCTCGGACAGGGTCAGCGCCCCGTCCTTCATCGCGAACGCGGTCGTGACCTTGGCGGGGCCGAACCGCCCGCCGCCCGCGGTCAGATCCACCGTGCCAGACGGCGCCGCGCCCAAGATCACATCGTGCGACAGCGTGACGACGCCCAGACGCTCGGCGTCCAGCCGCAGCGCCTCGGCGGTCAGCGACCCAACCAGCCGCGGGGCGCTGAGCGCGCCGGTCGCCCGCCCCTCGGCCCGCAGGCGCCCTGCGGCGTCCACGCCATACGCCGCCGCCACCGGCGCCAGATCCGGCGTGGCCAGCGACCACGCCAGCGCCGCCGCATCCGCCCCGAGATCGGCAGTGCCCGACGCCGAAACCGTCAGCAAGGGCGAGCTGATGCGCACCTCGCGCAGCTCCGCCGTTTGCGCCGCGCCGTGCCAGACCGCGCGCACCGTCAGATCGGTCGCGCCCATCACCTCGGGGCCGAGCTTGTCGATCCGCACCCCGGACGCCGCGCCGGTCACATCGGCGGTGATCACCTGACCGGCGGTCGTCACATCCACCTGCAGCGTGGCGCGGCCCAGATCCACCGGCGCCGTCGCCAGCCCCGCCAGATCCACCGTGCCGAGGGCCGATAGATCGGTCGGCGTGCCAGAGATTTTGCCGGAGAAGCCGAAGCTGGTGAAATCCACGCCCTCGATCGCCTGCGCCAACGCCTGACCGGCGGTCAGGGCGACGTCGAACTTCATCTCAGCCGTGGCTTTTTCATAGGTGCCGCTCAGGTCCGCCTTGACGGAGGGGGAGCGCAGGCGCCCGGCCTCCACCGTCACCACGCCGCCCTCGCCCTCGGCGATCTTGAGGTCAAGCTGCGCCTCGTCGCCGATGGCGGCGGCGATTTGCACCGGCAGCGCCTCGCCGGGGCGCACGCGCAGGCTCGCCTCGGCCTGCAGCGGGCCGGTGACGTCAAGCTTGCCGGTCGCCTCCAGGTCCAGCACTCGGTCCGCGGCGGCGGTCAGCGCCAAGCGCCAGTCGGTCAGCGGCCCCTCGGCGGTCAGGTTCACATTGGCGGCGCTGTCGTCCGGCAGCCCGATCAGCGCGGCGACAAGGCCCCCCGGCGCCTCGGTTGCGTCCAGCTTGACCGCCAGCGACCGGGCGGCGAAGTCGCGGATGAAGTCAAAGACGATCCGGCCTTCGATACCATCGGTGCGGGTGATCGACAGGGCTGCGGCCTGAATGTCGCCGCCATCCTGTGCCGACCCGGTGGCGTCGAACGCGATCGACTTGCCCGGCGCCGCGACCCCGGCGGCCAGAAACGCGCCCTCGATCACCAATTCGCGCAGGCGCACCGTGATCGGCGCCCGCGGCCAATCAAGCAAGCCGCGCGACGGGCCTTGGGCGATCTCAGCGTCGGGGTTGACGGTCACCTCGGGCGGGATCGGGCGGCGCAATACGTTCAGCCCGCGCGCCGCGAGCCGGTCGATATCCAGCGTGCCGCCCAGCAACGCGCCGCTATTCCAGCGCAGCGACAGCGCCTCAGCCGTCAGCCACACGCCGTCGCTGTCGGCGATTTCAACGCCCACCAGATCGGTGACGCCGTCCGCGGGCTGCTCGATGCCCTTGGCGCGGATCTCGAACACGCCCTCGACGCTGACCTGTTTCAGCGCGAATTGGATCAGCGAGTTCTTGATGCCGCCGAAGGAGAACTGCGCCGCCGCCCCGTCCGCCAGCAGCAGCGTCGCGGCCAGCGTCAGGGTCAGGCACAGGCGGGTGAAAAGTCGGGTCATGTCGATCACCACGCTTGTCCGATGGAGATATAGATTTGAAGCGGGTCGTCCTCTGGCCGCGGGTTCAGCGGCGCCGCGACGTCGAAACGGATCGGCCCGGCGGGGGACAGATACCGAACCCCGACCCCGGCGGCGAGCTGGACGCCGTCGTCCATGATCGGGGCGACCTCATGCGACACGGCGCCTGCTTCCACGAACAGCGCGCCGCGCAGCGGACCGTACAGGGGCGTGCGCAATTCGACCCCCAGTTCCAACGCCGACCGCCCGCCGGTCGGATCGCCGACGCTGTCGAACGGGCCGATGAACCCGTCGCGATAGCCGCGTACCGACCCGCCGCCGCCCGAATAAAGCCGCCGCTGGGCGGGGACGTCCGACAGCTCCGCCGACAGCACCGAGGCCAGCCGCACCCGCCCCGCCAGCACCCATTCCTTGGCGTCATCCAGCGGGCGATACGCCGCCGCGGTGCCGTCGAGCAGCAGGAACGGGGCCACCGCCCCTGCGATCGAGCCGAGGAACGGCGTCAGCGCCGCACTGGCGCGCAGGCCCTCTTTGGGGTCGAGCGGATCGTCGGCGCCGTCATAGCTGACGAACAGAGGGATGCCGCCCAGAATCACGTCCTGGCGCGGGCCGCCTTGGCCGACCGAGGCGAATTCCAGCAAGCCCCCCGCGCCGACGGTGATCTCGGGCGTCAGCTTGCGGCGCACCGATCCGGCCAGCTCTATGCCGGTGCTTTCATAGGTGTCGTCCTCTTTGTTCTCCGTCGTGAGCGCAAGCGCGAGTTCCTGGCCCGGGCGCAGGAATTGCGGCTTGGCGAAGGTGATGGTCAGGGACTGATCGCTCAGGCCCGCCAGCGCCTCGGCCTCGAACCGCTCTCCGGCGTTGAAAAGGTTGCGGTGCAGGAACCCCAGCCGCGCTTCGGGCCCGGTGGCGCTGTTATAGCGAAGGCCCGTGGACAGGGTGCGTGGCTCGCCTTGCTCGAATTCAGCGGTGACGGGGGCGATCACGGCGCCGTCCGCGGTCAGGGCGGCGTCCGCGGGGGGGGCGCCGGGCAGGCGCACCGACACGCTGTCGAACAGATCGGTGCGCGCCAGATCCTGCTGGAAGGTCCGCAATTGGCCCGGAGACGCGACATCCCCCTCGGCCCATGGCCGATAGCTGAGCAGGAAGTCGTCGGACACGTTCGCCGCGCCGGTCAGCGTCAGCGGGCCATAGACCGCCTTGGGGCCGGAGGTGATGACGGTCTCGACCTCCAGCGTCTTGGCCTCGGTGTCGGCGATGGCGCGGCGCGACCGGCGCTCCGCCCATGGCCGCCCGTCGGCGCGAAGCTGCGACAGGGCGGCGCTTTCCGCCGACAGAATCGCGGCGGCGGCGGCGGGACCGCCGACCGGGGCGCCCAGATCGGCGGCGGTCGGCAAGGCAGGCGTCGCGCCTTGGCCCTGATCGACGATCACAAAGCGATGCTCGGCCAGCGTATAGCGCGGGCCGGGGATCATGGTCAGGATCGCGCGCGCCTTGGGGCTGGGCGGCGGCAGATCGGGCACGGCCTCGGCGGCGCCCTCGCGCCCGCGGGGGATGGCGGCGACCGCCTCGGCATGCGCCTTGATGGCGGCGTCGCGGGCGGTTTTCGCCTCCGGCGTCATGTCGGGCGCGATCACCTCAACCTCGGCGGCCGCCTCATACCAGCCGAAGGACTTCAGGATCTTAACCGCGATCTCAATGTCCTGCGTCGCCCGGCGGCGCAGCAGCGCGACTGAGTTCGCGCCATCCTCCTGCCGTCGCCACAGCCGCAAGGACGCGCGGGTGATGTCGGCGATATCCTCGTCCGGGGCGCCGCGCAATTCGGCGTCATAGGGAACCGCGCTTTGCGCGCGGGCGAATGGCAGTTCCTCGATCGCGGTGTCGGCGCGGTCGGAACAGGCCCCGAGCAGCAGCGGTGCGATCAGGGCGAAGGCGGCGAGAACATGACGATTGGGCATCGTTCTGAGGCGTCTCCTGGCGGGCGCCGGATGCGGCGCTGTCAGGCCGGGCGCGGCCCGGAGCAGGGGCGCGGGCCATGGCGATGGTCGATCCGGGCATGCCGATCCAAGGAGCGGCGCAAAGGCGTCAAGTTCTGAGTAACGCCGCAACCCTGAAAAAGGTTTCACACCCCATCAGTCGCACCC
>JBLIKI010000045.1:0-16269 GCA_047636235.1 Paracoccaceae bacterium
GTCGTCGACATCGTGGGCGTCGAATTTCAGGCCGAATTCGGCATGAGGATCGACGAACCGCGTCACCGCGTCGAACGGCACGACCAGCGGCGCCGAGCGGCCCGAGAACGACAAGCCGACCGAGAACCGGTCCTGCATCACCACCAGATCCCAGAATTCGTTCTGTAGAACGATGGTGATCTCTTCGGGATACTGGGCCTTGAGCCAGCTTGGCATGTCGACGCCCGGGTGCTGGGTGTCGAAGGTGATATAGAAGTGATGCGCGCCCAGCAAACCGCTTTCGGCCACCAGGCCGAGCGTCTGGGCCATCACGCCCCGGAGGGCGCGTTGCATCAATCCCCCGTAATCTATGTGACCTTCGGGCATGTAGCCTCCTGCATTACGAGGCCGAGCATAACCGATTTTTTGGCCATGGAAAGGAGGCGACACGGCTTGTCGCGCCAAAGCCGCGGGAAATTCGCGCGAATGGGGGCGATCGCCGGCCTGGTGCGCGCATCAGACCCGGGCGCATCGCCGCAGCCGGTCGGTCGAAAAGGGGGGGGTAAGTGCAGGCTTCTGTTGCCAGGCGCCTGCGGGCCCCGCCTCAGGCTGCTAAGCCAAAGGACTTTAGTTTAGGTTTGGGCGCAGCTCACGCTGCGACGGCTACCTGAGCACGGTTGTCATTGGCAACTGTACATTGCGGACCGATAACGGTGGTACCTCACCGAGCAAAAGCTACACCTTTACACGTCCGTCGATACTGTTTCGGCCCCATGCCGCCCCTGTTTTCCTTCGCAATGACCGAAGGAGGGGAGATTGGTGGAGCCGCCGGGTACCGCCCCCGGGTCCGAGCCGCTTATTCCGTGCGCGTTTATCACCATATTCTCTTGCGAGACAGACATCACATAGCGTGTCGGGACGGAGATTTAAAGGGGCGCCGGGGCATGGGGCGCAGATTTCACGAGGCCCTATGCCGGCCGGAACGATCCGATCCATGACGCCATTGCATCGTGGTGCAGCGTCAGCGAACGCGCCACCGCCGGAATTTCGCCGGTGTGCGCCAGCCACGCGTCGATTGCGGGCGGGATGGCCAGCGGGCGGCCCAGCGCGTCGGCCATCATCCGGGCCATTTGCACGGTGCACGGATAGGCGATGTCCGCCAGCCCCGGCGCGGCGCCGAAGGCGAAGGGGGCTGGGGAGACGATCTCCGACAGGCGTTCCAGCGCGGCCTCGATCCCCTGCGCCGCGGTTTCCACCGCCGCCGGGTCAGGGGAGGGCTGTTTGACCAAGGGGAAGAAGGCGCGGGCGGCGGCCTCGACCCGCTGGTCATGAAAGCCGAGCAGCGCGCGGGCGCGGGCGCGGTCCATGGGGGTGGCTGGCAGCAACGGCGGCTCAGGCGCGATCTCCTCCAACAACTCAAGGATTGCGTTTGATTCGTGGACCGCGTGGCCGTCGATCACGAGGCCCGGGATCGAGCCGGCGGGCACGATGGCGCGGTATTCCGGCGCGCCATAGCCGCCGGGGGGCGGCACTTCGCGGTGCGCGAGCGCCTTGAGATCCAGCGCGATTCGCACCTTGGCCACGAAGGCCGAGACTCCGATGCCGTAGAGGGTGATGTTGGGTGTGGATTTGGGGGCGGTTGTGGGGGTGGTCATGGGCGGACTCCTCGCTGCGCTCGCGCACGGTCCGTCGCGGGGCGGGCGGGGTCAAGAGGCGCCCGTTGAGGGGCGGGGCCAAAAGGGCGGGGCCAAAAGGGCGGGGGAGGGCCTGACGCCCTCCCCCTGCGCCCCCCGCCCCGGTGGGCGCCCGGTCGCGGGCGTCAGGCATATTTCTCGACGAAGGCCTCGGCGGAGAGGGCGCGGAAGTCATCCAGCGCGGCGCGCAGGCGATCATGGGGCCAGTCCCACCACGCCAGCGCCAGCAGCCGATCCGCCAAGGCCGCGGGGTGGCGACGCTTGATTTCATGGGCCGCGACGCCGCCGACGATGGTGTAGGGCGCGACGTCTTTCGCCACCACCGCGCCCGCCGCCACCACCGCGCCGTGCCCGACGGTGACGCCGGGCAGGATCACCGCGTTGTGGCCGATCCAGGTGTCGTGCCCGATCACGCAAGGCGTGCTTTTGCGCCAGTCGAAGAACGCCTGATCGGGGCTCGCATCATCCCAATAATCGGCCGAGCGATACATGAAATGGTGCAGCGAGGCGCGCTGGTAGGGGTGGTTGCCGGGGTTGATGCGGACATAGCTCGCGATGTTCGAAAACTTGCCGATGGTGGTGTCGACGATGTCGTTGAACCCCGCGACATAGGAATAATCATCCATTGTCACGCGGGTCAGGCAGGCGCCCGCCATCACCTCGGTATAGCGGCCGAGGGTGCAGTCGGTCACCTCCGCGCCGGGATGGATGAACGGGGTTTGCGTGAGGCGCGCCATTGGATCAGGCTCCGGGCAGGGACGGGACGGCGGGTGTCGCGGCGGCCCCGGCGGGGGCCTTGCCGTCGATCAGGCGACGGCGCAGGCGGGTCGACAGTGCGTCCATGCCCACCACCAACAGGATGGTCAGGAACACGATCCATGTCACGTTCTCCCAATCTTGAGAGGTGCGCATCGTCTCGACCAGCATGAGGCCGATGCCACCGGCGCCGAGCGCGCCGATCACCGTCGCCGACCGAACGTTGGATTCCAGATAATAGAGGCCCTGGCTGACGAAGATCGGCAGGATCTGCGGGATCACCCCGAAGCGCCAGCGTTGCAGCCGGGTGGCGCCCGCGGCGTGGACCCCCTCGATGGGCCGCGGATCGACGTTCTCGAGGGCCTCGGAGAACAGCTTGCCCAGCGTCCCGGTGTCAGTGAACGCGATCGCCAGCGCTCCGGTCAGCGGCCCGAGGCCGAAGGCGCGGATGAAGATCAGCGACCAGATCAGCATGTCGATGCCGCGCAGCAGATCAAAGAGCCGCCGCACCGCGAACCTGAGCGGCGCGATGGGCGAGAAGTTGCGCGCCGCCAACGCGGCCAGCGGCAAGCCGACGAGACACGCGATGGCGGTGCCAAGGGTCGCCATCATCAGCGTCTCGAACAAGGCGATGAAGATCGCGCGGTGCTGCCATTCCTGGTTGCCGAGGAACTCATCCGCCATCAGCGCCGCGTTTGACATCGCCGGATCGATCCGGTCGCCGGACCAGGCCAGCGCCCACAGCTGCGAGGCGTCGAAGTCATGCAAGGGCGAGCGGAAGTCGAACCAGAAATTCTCCCAGCCCCAGAAGAACCGGTGCAGTTCGATCTTGGCGCGCGACAGCTGCGCGCGGCCGCCCTGCGGGGTGCGCGCGTCCAGCTTGACGGGCGTGGAGGTCAGCCATTCGGGAATCGGGCCCGGGGGCAGGGTCGTTTCGATTCCGTCCTTGGTGGCGTAGGAGCTGATCACCCCATAGCCCGGCACGGTCAGCGTCAGCGCCTTGCCGTCGATCACCGCCAGCACGCCGCGGCCCAGATCGACCTCGGCCGCGTTGCCGTCCGCGCGCACCCAAGCGGGCGGGGTGGCGGGGGAATAGGTGGCCATGCGCTCGCCCTCGATGGCGACCTCGATGCCGCCGCGGCGCAGATCGGCGGTGACGTGGACCTTGTGCATCACCGCGTCGCGGCCGAGGATCGCGGCGCGTTCGGGCTTGGCGGAGGCGATCAGGCCGGGCACGTCGAAGGCGGCATAGGCATAGGTGAAATAGACCATGATCAGCACCGGGACCGCCAGCGTCACCATCGCGCGGCGGCGCATCCGCGCCAGCACGCGGGGGGCGTCGGGGGCCGCGGTCGCGCCCTGATCGCCATGCCCTCCGCCGGTCAGCCGACCGCGCGCCCATGATCCGAATTGATCGATCGCCACGATCGACAGGAACAGGAGCGTGAACAGCGCCATCGTCTCGTCCCCCGATCCTTGGCCCCAGCCGATGGTGCGGCGCAGCTCGGTGCCGATGCCGCCCGCGCCGACGAAGCCGAGGATCGCCGAGGCGCGCACGTTGATCTCAAGCCGCAGCAGGAAATAGCTCAGCCAATTGGGTGCCAGCTGCGGGATCGCGCCATAGCGCACCCGCTGAAACCATGAGGCGCCCGAGGCGGAAAGCCCCTCCATCGGTTTGGCGTCGATGTTCTCGGCGACTTCGGAGAAGAGCTTGCCAAGCGCGCCCGCGGTGTGGAACGCAACCGCGATCATCGCCGGCACCGGGGACGACCCGAGCACATAGATCAGGAACAGCGCCAGGATCAGTTCGGGGAACGCGCGCATCACGTCCATGCACCGGCGCACCGGAACCGCCAGCCAGCGCGGCGCGTTCATGCCGCGCGACGATGCCAGCGCCAGCGGGACCGCCAGCGCCCCGCCGATCAAGGTGGCGACCAGCGCGATGTTCAGCGTCTCGATCAGCGCGGGCAGGAACCGCCACAGCAGCCCGGGGAAACGGGCGCCAGCCTCCCATCCCTCCAGCACGATCTCGCCGGGGTAGTCGAAGAATTTCGGCAACCCCGCCCAGAACGACCCGGAGTTCATTTCCGCGGAGGTGTCGAACCCCGCGATCAGCACCGCCGCGACCAACACGACCGTCAACATGGTGTAGAGGTGGCGGCGACGGGACTGGGCGAGGATGTCCTCGGTCAGGGCGGCTTGGGTCATGGCGGGCTCCGGCGTGAATGGGATGCGGCCCCGGAGTCGCCTCCGGGGCCGCTCGGGCGGCTTGCGCCGCCGATGGGATCAGTTCTTGAGCGACGCGAGACGGCGCGCTTCGATGATCGACAGATAGGCGTCATGGCCGATCGGGGCGAAGCCCTTGGCCTCGCCGGCCATCACGCCATAGGCGCAATCAGGGTCCATCGACGCCAGCGACGCCAGCAAGCCGGTGACCTGAAGCTTGGTCCGCTCATCGAGCTCCTTGCGCAGCACGACCGGGCCCTCGGGGATCACCGAGGATTTCCAGATCTGCACCAGCTCGGTCATGTCCACGAGGCCCGCATCGGCGGCCTTGCGCAGGGCGCCGGAATTGTAGCCGTCCTCCCACGCGCCCTGACCGTCGGTCCAAGTGACCCCGGCGGCGATGTCGCCGTTGGCGACGGCGACGATGGTCTGCTCATGCCCGCCGGTGAATTTCACTTCGCTGAAATACGTGCCCGATTCCATCGGGTAGCCGGACTTGGGGATCTCGATCGACGGGATCAGATAGCCGGAGGTGGAGTTCGGATCGCCGAAGCCGAAGGTCTTGTCCTTCATGTCGTCCAGCGATTTGATGTTGCTGTCGAGGCGCGCGATGCCGACCGAGTAGTAGCCATAGCTGCCATCGACGTTGACCTTGACCAGCACCGGCTCGACCGCCTCGGGGTCCGACAGATAGACCTTCGCGTAGCCCGACGCGCCCAGCCACGCCAGATCGAGGTTCTTGCCCAGCAGGCCCTCGATCACGCCGCTGTAGTCGGCCGGGGCGTAGAGCTTGACGGGCACGTTCAGCAGCGCCTCGACCTTGGTCTGGAGGCACTCATACGACCGCAGGCGGTCGGAGGCGTTCTCGCCGCCCAGAATGCCGATGCGGAATTCGGTGAGGTCGGCGGCCGAGGCGGCGGAACCGATCACGGCGAGGGTGGCGGCGGCGAGGATCGAGAGCTTCATGGTCAGGTCTCCGGGTGGTTGGGAGGGGCGCGCGGGAGGCGGGCCGGGAAAGGGTGTGGAAATGACTTTTGCCGTGGCGGATACGCGCCTCGGCGAAATGGTCAGGCCCCGATGCGCGCGCCGAAGCGCGCGTCGCTTTGGGGCGCGGCGGCATGAGCGGCGAGGGCCGAGATCGAGGTGGAGGTCGCGGATTCCGTGAACTCCGCCCCCGCGCCATAGATCTCCCGCGCGGCGGATTCGGTGAGCTGACTGGCGGCGCCGTCGAACACGATCCGTCCGTCGCGCATTCCGATCACCCGGTCGCAATAGCGCCGCGCGGTGTCGAGCGTGTGCAGGTTGCAAATCACCGTCAGACCGTCGGATTCGTGAATCGCGCGCAGGGCGTCCATGACCGCTTGGGCGTTCATCGGGTCGAGCGACGCGATCGGCTCATCCGCCAGCACCATCTTGGGGCGCTGCATCAGGGCGCGGGCGATGGCGACGCGCTGCTGCTGGCCGCCGGACAGCGCCTCGGCGCGCTTCATGGCGTGCTCGGCGATGCCAAGGCGTTCCAGCGTGCGGACCGCGTCGCGGATGTCCTCGTCCGGGAACACGTTGAACATGGAGCGCAGCGCGCCGTGGTCGCTGACCCGGCCGAGCATCACGTTGGTGACGACATCGAGCCGGGGCGCAAGGTTGAATTGCTGAAAGATCATCGCGCAGTCGCGGCGCCACTGGCGCAGCGCCTTGCCGCGCAGCGCGCGGATATCGACGCCGTCGACGACGATCTCGCCCGAGGTCGCCTCGGTCAGACGGTTGATCATTCGCAGCAGCGTGGATTTCCCGGCGCCGGAGCGGCCGATCACGCCGATCATCTGCGGGCGGTCGATCAGGATCGACGCGCGGTCCACTGCGGTGGAGGAGCCGAACCGTTTGGTCAGCGACTGGATCTTGATGAGCATGCGTATCCCCGGTGTGCGTCGCCGTTCTCGGAGCGACGTATGGCGGGCGCGCGCGACGTAGGGGTTACGATTCGATGTAGGTTTTGTGAATTCAGCACGGGCGGCGCCGTTTGGCGGGAGCGGCGCTCGGGGGGGTCGACCCCCCTCGCGCCGCCGCGGCAGGGGCCGCGAGGGTCGCGCGTGGGGCGGGGGTCGCGCGTGGCGCGGGCGAGGGGCTGGGCGGGCGAGGGGCTGGGCGGGCGCTATAATCCCTCGGGCGGGGCGCCATCGCCGGCGATCACCGACATGCGGTCGGTGCAGAACCAACTGCGCCCGTATTCCACCGCCGCGCCGGACGGGCCGAGATTGACGCTTTCGGTGAAGAGGGCGGCGGCGCCCTCGGCCATCGCCAGATGGCGCGCGACGATGGCGCCGGGACGGCCCGCGGTCAGGCGCGTCCAGGCGCGCGAATAATCGCGGATGCCGCAGGCGGCCAGCGCCTCGGTTACGCCGGCGCCCGCGCGCAATGCCTCGGGCAGGGCGGTCAGGCGCCCCGGAAAGGTCATCACCGAATGGATCACCGGGACGCCGTCCGCCTCGGCCAAGGTTTCCGCCACATGCACCGAGGCGCCGGGGGCGAGGCCTAGGGCCAGCGCCTCGGCCCGGCCCGCCGCGACCGTCTCGAGCCGCAATAGCCGCCGCCCCGGCGCGCGGCCCGCCGCGGTGAGGTTGGCCGAGAACCGCGTGCGCGGGCCGAGGCGATAGGCGATCCGCCCCTCGGTCACCGTCGCGCCCGCGCCGCGGCGGACATGGATCGCGCCCGCTTCGCTGAGCGCGGCCATCGCGCGGCGCAAGGTGTGGCGGTTAACGCCGAAGCGCCGCGACAGGTCCGCCTCGGACGGCAGGCGCGCGCCGGGGGGCCAGCGGCCCTCGGAAATGTCGCGGGCCAGCGCGTCGTGGATTTGGCGCCAAAGCGGGACGCCGCCGGGGGCGCGTTCAAGCGGCTGTGTCATCTAAGGTTCACGCCTGTGCTGTTGTGTTGCGCCGCAGGATACGCCATCATTTGTCTAGTTGTCGAGGATGATAGACAAGTGAGCCAAGCTGTGCACCCCCAATCCGAACCAGATCCCAACGCCGCCCGCGCCGTGTGGATGGCCGCGCTGGCGCAGGCCGCTCCGGCCGCGCTGGCGCTTGTCGTCGACACTTTGGGCGACACGCCGCCCCATGTCTGGCTGCGCCGCCCCGAACGCGGCGCGGTGATGGTGCGCGGCCGCGCCGGGGGAACCGGGGCGGCGTTCAACCTTGGCGAGATGAGCGTGACGCGCTGCGCCCTGACGCTGCCCTGCGGCGCGGTCGGGCACGCCTATGTGCCGGGGCGCGACGCCGATCACGCCACCCGCGCCGCCTTGTGCGACGCGCTGTTGCAGACTGACATGGCGGGGCAGGTCGAGGCGCAGGTGCTGGCCCCCCTTCGCGCCGCCGCCGACGCCGCCGCCCGCGCCCGGGCCGGGCGCGCCGACAGCGCCAAGGTCGATTTCTTCACCATGGTCCGAGGGGAAGATTGATGCCCAGCCACGCTCCCGCCTCCGCCTTGTCGGGCGGCTTTGACGATCTGGCGCGCGGCGCCGCCGACGGGTTCCGCGCCATCATGACCGCGATGGCCCGCCCCGGCACGATCCATGCCGGGGTCGGCGCCGCGCCGCCCGCGCCCATGGGCTGCGCCGCCGGGCTGGTGGCGCTGACGCTGTGCGACGCGGAAACGCCGGTGTGGCTGGCGCCGGATCTGGCGGCGTCCTCGGTCCCCGACTGGCTGCGGTTTCACTGCGGCTGTCCGCTGACCGAAGACCGCGCCGCCGCGATGTTCGCCTTCGGCGCACCCGATGATCTGCTGCCGCTGGACTGCTGGGCGCAGGGCGACCCGGAATACCCCGACCGCAGCGCCACCTTGGTGATGGCGATCGCGGCCTTTGACGGCGCCACGCTGCGGCTGACCGGGCCGGGGATCGAGACTTCGGCCACCCTCGCCGTCGGCGCTGGCGCCGCGGCGCTGGCGGAACAGCTGCACGCCAACCGCGCTGGCTTTCCGCTCGGCGTCGATCTGATCCTGACCGCGGGGGACCGGCTTGCCGCCCTGCCGCGCACCACGCGCGCTTTGGAGGGCTGAGCCATGTATGTCGCCGTAAAAGGGGGTGAGCGCGCCATCGACGCCGCCCATGACTGGCTGGCCGAGGAGCGCCGCGGCAACCGCTCGGTCCCGGAACTGACCCTCCCGCAGATCCGAGAGCAGCTGGCGCTGTCGGTCGCGCGGGTGATGGCCGAAGGGTCGCTCTATGACCCCGACCTTGCGGCGCTGGCGCTGAAGCAGGCGCGCGGCGACATGATCGAGGCGATCTTTCTGATCCGCGCCTGGCGCACCACGCTGCCGCGGTTCGGCGGCGCGCGCCCGATCGACACCGGGTCGATGGCCTGCGACCGTCGCATCTCCGCCACGTTCAAAGACGTGCCGGGGGGGCAGGCGCTGGGGCCGACCTTCGACTACACCCACCGGCTGCTCGACTTCGCGCTGGCGGCCGAAGGCGGCGCGCCCGCGACCCCGCCGCCGCCCGCCGCCGAGCCGTCCGCCAAGCCGCGGATCGCCGATTTCCTTGGGGCCGAGGGGCTTTTGCAACCCGAAACCCGCCCCGCAGGCGACGACACCCCCCCGGATCTGACGCGAGAGCCGCTGGAGCTGCCCGCCAATCGCGCCCTGCGCCTGCAAGCCTTGGCGCGGGGGGATGAGGGGTTCACGCTGGCCCTCGCCTACTCCACCCAGCGCGGCTACGGCAATTCCCACGCCTTTGTCGGCGAATTGCGGATCGGGACCGTGGAGGTCGAGCTTGAGATCCCCGAGCTGGGGTTTTCGGTCGCCATCGCCCGCATCGAAGTGACCGAATGCGAGACGGTGAACAAATTCGACGGATCGAAGACCCAGCCGCCGCAGTTCACCCGCGGCTATGGCCTGACCTTGGGGCATAATGAGCGCAAGGCGATCTCCATGGCGCTGGTCGACCGGGCGCTGCGCTGGAAGGAGCTTGGCCAAGACAGCGTCGGCGCCCCCGCGCAGGACGAGGAATTCGTGCTGAGCCATCTTGATAACATCCAAGCGTCAGGGTTCCTCGAACACATCAAGCTGCCGCACTACGTTGATTTCCAGGCCGAGCTGGCGCTGGTGCGCAAGATGCGCGCCGAAATCGCCGACCGCCAGCAGGAGGCTGGGCAATGACCGACGCCGCCCACTACAACTTCGCCTATCTCGATGAGCAGACCAAGCGGATGATCCGCCGCGCGCTTTTAAAAGCGCTCGCCATCCCCGGCTATCAGGTCCCGTTCGCGTCGCGCGAAATGCCGATGCCCTATGGCTGGGGCACGGGGGGCGTGCAGGTCACCGCCGCGGTGCTGACCCCGGATGATACGCTGAAGGTGATCGATCAAGGCGCCGACGACACCACCAACGCCGTCTCGATCCGCCGGTTCTTCCAGCGCACCGCAGGCGTCGCCACCACCACCCGCACGGTTGACGCCACAGTGATCCAGACCCGCCACCGCATTCCCGAAACCCCGCTGACCGAGGGCCAGATCCTTGTCTATCAGGTGCCGATCCCGGAGCCGCTGAGGTTTCTGGAGCCGCGGGAGCTGGAGACGCGGCGGATGCACGCGCTTGAGGACTACGGCCTGATGCATGTGAAGCTGTATGAGGACATCGCCCGCCACGGCCATATCGCCACCACCTACGCCTATCCGGTGCTGGTGGAGGGGCGGTATGTGATGGACCCCTCGCCGATCCCGAAATTCGACAACCCCAAGATGCACCTATCCCCCGCCATCCAACTGTTCGGCGCGGGACGCGAACAGCGCATCTATGCGGTGCCGCCGTTCACCCATGTCACCAGCCTGGATTTTGAAGATCACCCGTTTGACCGGGGCCGCCCGCAAGGGATCTGCGCGCTCTGCGCTGAGGATGACGGCTATCTCGACGAAGTGATCACCGACGACCAAGGCGGGCGGATGTTCGTCTGCTCGGACACCGACCATTGCGAGACGCGCCGCGCCGCGGGCCATGTCGGTCCCGAAGGCGTGCCGTTGGAGGCCGCACAATGACCGCGCACACCCCGCTTCTGTCGGTTCGCGGCCTGACCCGCCGCTATGGCGCCCGGATCGGGTGCGAGGGGATCTCGTTCGACCTCTGGCCCGGCGAGGTGCTGGGGATCGTCGGCGAATCCGGCTCCGGCAAATCCACGCTTCTGGGCGCGCTGTCGGGTCATGCGATGCCGGACGAGGGGCAGGTGCTTTACGACCATGCCGATCTCGGGATCATCGACGTGCCGCAATTGTCCGAGCCGCGCCGCCGGATGCTGATGCGCACCGACTGGGCGTTCGTGCACCAGAACCCGCGCGACGGCCTGCGGATGACCGTATCGGCGGGCGCCAATGTCGGGGAACGCCTCATGGCGGTCGGCGCCCGCAACTATGGCGCGATCCGCGATTCGGCGACCGATTGGCTGGGAAGGGTTGAGATCGCGGCGGAACGGATTGATGACCGCCCGGCGCAATTCTCGGGCGGAATGCAGCAGCGTCTGCAGATCGCGCGCAACCTTGTGACCGGGCCGCGGCTGGCGTTCATGGACGAGCCGACCGGGGGGCTCGATGTCAGCGTTCAGGCGCGGCTTTTGGATCTGATCCGCGGGCTGGTGCGCGAATTGGGGCTGTCGGCGATCATCGTGACACATGACCTCGCGGTGGTGCGGCTTTTGGCCGATCGGCTGATGGTGATGAAGGACGGCCACGCGGTGGAGACGGGGCTGACCGATCAGGTGCTCGACGATCCGCAACATCCCTACACGCAGCTGCTGGTCAGCTCCGTGCTGCAAGTCTAGGAACGGGACCATGATCGAACTTGAAAACGTGTCCAAGACTTTCACCCTGCACGCCCAAGGCGGCGCGAGGATCGACGTGATCCATGGCGCGACCTTCAGCGTCGGGCCCGGCGAGTGCGCCGCGCTGACCGGCCCGTCGGGGGCCGGCAAATCCACGATCATGCGGATGATCTGGGGCAATTATCTGGCTGAGGCCGGGTCGATCCGCGTCTGCGGCGTCGACGTGGCGCGGGCAGAGCCGCGTCAGGTGCTGGCGCTGCGCCGCGGCGCGATGGGCTATGTCAGCCAGTTCCTGCGGGTGGTCCCAAGGGTCGGCGCGGTCGACGTGGTGGCGGAGCCGCTGCTGGTCGCTGGCATGGACCGCGATGCGGCGGTGGCGCGGGCCGAGGCGCTTCTGACGCGCCTCAACGTGCCGCGCACGCTCTGGACGTTGTCGCCGATGACCTTCTCTGGCGGCGAGCAGCAGCGCGTCAACATCGCCCGCGGCTTCGCGGCCCCGCGCCGGGCGCTGCTTTTGGATGAGCCGACCGCGAGCCTCGATCCGATGAACCGCGAGGTGGTGTTGGAGCTGATCGAAGCGGCCAAGGCGGACGGCGCCGCGATCCTCGGGATCTTCCATGACGCTGCGGCCCGCGCGCGGGTGTGCGACCGAGAGATCGACGTGGGCGCGTTCTCGCCCGGGGTGGCGGCATGACCGGCGCGCCTCGGGGCGTGCTGCATCTGGTGGTCGGGCCGTCGGGGGCGGGCAAGGACACGCTGCTGGCCGCCGCGATGGCCGTGCGGCCAGACATCCTGTTCCCCCGCCGCGTGATCACAAGGCCTGAGGGCGCGGGCGGCGAGCCCCATATCGCCGCCACCATGGCCGAATTCGACGCGGCCGAGGCGTCGGGCGCGTTCGCCCTGTCGTGGCGGGCCCATGGCCTGGCGTATGGCGTGCCTGCGGACGTGGCGGAGGCGTTGGCGGCGGGGCGGCATGTTGCGGTCAACGTCTCGCGCGCCGTGATTCCTTTGGCGCTGTCCCGGCTGGCCCCGGTGCGGGTGCTGGCGGTGACCGCATCCCCCGCGGCGCTGGCCGACCGTCTGGCCGCCCGCGGTCGCGAGGACGCGGCCGACATCGCCGCGCGGCTGGCGCGGGCGGCGTTCGCGTTGCCGGACGGCGTCGATGCGGCGATGATCCGCAATGACGGCTCACTGGCGAAGGGCGTGGCGGCGATGCTGGCCGCGCTGGCGCCGCCGCCCGTTAACCATCGAGCGCCCGATGGCGCCGTTCTCGACCCAAGCGCGCCCGATGGCGCGACTTTGAATTGCGACGCGCCCGAAGGCGCGACTTTGAAATACAGCGCGCCCGATGGCGCGGCCTTGACAAAATGCGCGCCCGATGGCGCGACCTTGACAAAATGCGCGCCCGATGGCGCGGCCTTGATGCACGCCGACGCCCCGGAAGGACCGACCAGATGACGCTTCACGCTCCCGCCCCGCAGGCCGATCTGGGCGCCTCGGACACGGTGTTCGCCAACGCCCGCATTGTGCTGCGCCATGAAGTGATCGAGGGCGCCCTGCGCGTCTCGGGCGGCAAGATCGTCTCCTTCGATCCCGGCCCCTGCGCGGTCCCCGGCGCGCTCGACATGGGCGGCGATCTGCTGATCCCGGGACTGGTGGAGCTGCACACAGACAACCTTGAGCGCCACAAAGAACCGCGCCCCGGCGTCGACTGGCCGCCCGAGGCGGCGGTGATCGCGCACGACGCCGAATTGGCCTCGGTCGGGATCACAACGGTGTTCGACGCGCTGCGGGTCGGGTCGGTCACCAGCTTTCGGCGCGCCAATTACGGCAAATACGCCCGCGGTCTGGCGGACACGATTCTGGCGCTGAAAGGAGCCGGGGCGCTTCGGATCAGCCACTTCCTGCATCTGCGGGCGGAGATCTGCTCGGAAACGCTATTGGCGGAGATGGATGAGTTCGGCCCCGCCGACGACGTTCGGATCGTGTCGTTGATGGACCACACCCCCGGTCAGCGCCAGTTCCGCGACATCGCCAAGCTGCGCCAGTATCATGAGGGGAAATACGGCTCCGCGGGCTTCGATTTCCAAAGCTACATCGACTTTTTGCTGCAGGTGAAGGCTGATTTCGGGACCAGCCATGAAGACGGCGCCGCCGCCCGCGCGCGGGCCATGGGCGCGGTGCTGGCCAGCCATGATGACACCGAGGCGGCGCATGTCGCCATTTCCGCCGCCCAAGGCTGCCGGATCGCCGAGTTCCCGACCACGCTGGAGGCCGCGCAGGCCTGCCGCGGCGCCGGGATCGCGGTGATGATGGGAGCGCCGAACCTGCTGCGCGGCGGGTCCCATTCGGGCAATGTAGCAGCGTCGCAATTGCTCGACGCCGGGCTGCTGGACATCTTCAGCAGCGACTACGCGCCGTCATCTTTGCTGATGGCCGCGGTGCGGATGGGACGCGAGGGCGGCGACATGGCGCGCGGGATCGCGGCGGTCACCGCAGGCCCGGCCGAGGCCGCGGGGCTGGAGGACCGGGGCGAGATCACGCCTGGGCTGCGCGCCGATCTGGTGCGGGTGCATCTGGGCTTCGCCGCGCCGGTGGTGCGGGGCGTCTGGGTCGGCGGCGTGCGGGTCGGCTGAAGGGGCTGCGCCCTCGGGGGGGATCGACCCCCCGCTCGGCCGCCCGCGCCACGGGGCGCGGCGGCCCCCACGCGGGCGGCGCTCGGGGCGGCGAGGTCAGCCGCGCCCGAAGCTCTCGCTCGCGGCCTGGCGCAGGGCGGCGACGGCCTCGAGGCGGTCGCGCTCGGCCACTTCGCGCATCTGGGCGGCGACGTAGTCGAGATGCGCCTCCACCGCCGCGCGCGCGGCGGGCGGATCGCCGGCGATCACCGCATCGGCGATGGCGCGGTGCTGGCCCAGCAGCGCCTCGCGCGTCGCCTGCATGGAAAACAGCCGGTCGCGGTTATAGAACACCCCCCGACGCAGCAGCTCGAACATCGAGCGCATCATGTGCAGCATCACCACGTTGTGCGCCGCCTCCACCACCGTCATGTGGAAATCGGCGTCGAGGCGGGATGCCTCTTCCTCAGCATCCCGCGCGCCATGGGCGGCCTCGAGCCGCGCGAAGGCGGCCGCGATCACCTTCCGATCCGTTGCGGTGGCGCGCATCGCGGCGCGCTCGGCGGCCAGCCCCTCAAGGTCCCGGCGGAACGCAAGATAGTCGTAGAGCGCGCTTTCATGGGTCGCGAACAGTTCGATCAACGGCGGGGCGAAGGCCGATCCCAGCACTTCGGCCACGAACACCCCCGCGCCGCGCCGGGCGGTCACGAGGCCGCGCGATTCCAATTCGGCCAGCGCGTCGCGCAAGGTGGGGCGCGATACGTCGAGCCGCTCAGCCAGATCCCGCTCGGCCGGCAGCCGCTCGCCCGGGCGCAGGACGCCTTGGAGGATCAGCTCCTCGATCTGGCGCACCACCGCGGCGGCGATCCGAGCGCTGGCGACCGGGCGGAACGGGCTGGGGCGGGATCCGGGGGGGCTGGGATGGGTCATGGCGGGGGCGGGCCTTTGGGCGCAAGGGTCGGTCCCTTGAAGTAGACGAGCGGCGCGCCGAGGGAAAGGGGCGCGCCGTCAACGGATCGTTCATCGGCGCGCGGGATGCTGGCGCGAGGAGGGTGGCGTCTATGATGAGCGAAAGCGGCGCGGACGCGGTCGCCTGCGCCGACGGATGGATGTTGGCGCCCGACCTGACGCTGCACCATGACGGCGCCGCGGACCCGGTGCTGCTTTGCGCCGCCGGGCCTGAGGGGTGGAGCGTGGCGGTCGGCCCATGCGGCGCGCGGTATCTGAGCTTTGCGTTGGCGATCGCGCCTGAGGCCCCTCGCCCCGGCTGGCGATGGCGGGCGGAGGCGGAGGTGGAGGTGACGCCCGCGGGCGTGCCGCCCAGCCTCGCCGCCGCGGGCGTGCCGCTCAGCCTCGCCGCCGCGGGCGTGCCGCCCGACTCGGCCGAGGCGCTGATCGCAGACATTCGCGCGCGTGCCGCCCATGGCTGGCTGCGCCTCAATGCGGCGCGGCGGCTCGGCGATCCGCCGCGCTCGGTCACCCGTGCGGCGTCGTTCGGAGCCGGGCCGATGGCGCGGGCGTTCACCTATTCCTCGCTCGGGGTCGCGCCGAACGGCCCGCCGCCCGCGACGCTGTGGCTGGACATCATCGTGGCGGCGCCCCGCGACGTGCGGATCACGTTGCGCCGCGCGCGCGTCATCAACCACCCGGCGCCTGAGCCATAGGCGGGTCCAAAGTCGCAGCCATAGGCGGGTCCATCCCCAGCCGCGCGCGCGCGACCACCCCGACCGCCGACCCCGCCGCCCCCCAAACCAGCCACCAAAGCCCGTGCAGGCTGCCCGAGGTCAGCCCCCCCAGATAGGCCCCGATGTTGCAGCCATAGGCGAGCCGCGCCCCATAGCCCATCAGCAGCCCGCCGATCGCGGCGGTGGCCAGATCGCGCGCGCTCAGCCGCCAGACCGGCGCGAAGGCCCCGGCCGCCCCGGCCGCCGCCAGTGCGCCCAAGACGATGCCGATATTCATCACCGAGGTCGCGTCCGCGACCACCGGCGAGGCGAGCTGACCCGCGCGCCAGCCGGTCCAATAGGGCCATGCCTCAGGCGTCGCCCCCAGCGCCTGCGCCGCTTTGGCGCCCCACAGCGCGAACCCCGCCGTGACGCCCCAAGGCCGCTCAAGCAGCGCGAAACAGCCGATCCCGACCAGCGCCAGCGCGATGGCGCCCTGGCGCAGGCTCCACGGCCCGCGGGCGAGGCTGGCGCCG
>JBLIKI010000046.1:0-16241 GCA_047636235.1 Paracoccaceae bacterium
GAAGTGGTGGTCCGAAATCGCAAACTCCCAACATTTCGCGGGAGCGCCTCACATCGCGGGGCGAACCGGAATCCTGTTTATGGGTCCTGAGCCTAGCCAAATCAGCCTCCGGCAAACCCGCGGCGGTTCAATTCGTCGTTATTTAGCAAGCCCGGGCGACCGCGTTGGGTCAACTAAAAAATCTGCCGCCAGAAGCTGCCGTCTGGCATTTCAAAATTCCGAATCCCATTTTTTACTATGGCTGATCGAGTGGGAGCGAGGCGTGTCGACGTCATGCCGGGTCAATCGGCAGCGCCTCTGATCAAGACTCTGGGGCTGCGCCTGAGGACCGACTCGGTCTTGTGTAGCGACGGCGACCCAGCTTACGCGCTATTCGCGCGCACAAACGGCCTGCCACGCTAAAAAATTGATGCGAAGAAAGGTCCATTTGTGCTTGAAGCCGCATTTCACATTCAGAACATCAATAGTTTGCATGATCTTTTCGAGCGGTTCATGAAGCCATTTAGTGGGTATGCTACAAAATACCTGCCACGCTACACAGCGTGTGTTCATCGCTCGCTCCAGCGGCTCCAAGCCCGAACGCATCGAAAATGCGTGGGACAGACTGGTTGCGGCATGACCAACACGATTACCAGACATGCCCAAAAGAGTTGAGCAGGATCAGGCCGCTCACCCTCAGCCGTCGCGCGCACCGATGGTGGTGGAAAGCCGCCCGAGGCCCTCGATCTCCACCACGCAGACATCGCCCGGCACCATCGCGCCGACCCCCGCCGGGGTGCCGGTCATGATCAGATCACCTGGCTGCAATTCCACCGCGCGCGACAGAATCGAGATCACCTCCGGCGTCGACCAGATCTGGTCCGCAAGATCCCCGGTCTGGCGCACCGCGCCGTTCACCGACAGTTGGATCGCGCCGATCAACCGATGCCCGACATCGGCGACAGGGTGCAGCGGGCCACAGGGGGCCGAGCGGTCGAACCCCTTGGCCAGATCCCACGGGCGGCCCATGTCCTTGGCCTCGGCCTGCAAATCGCGGCGGGTCAGGTCATTGCCGACGCCATAGCCCCAGACATGGGAAAGCGCGTCGTCCTCGGCGATGTTCCGCCCGCCAGTCCCGATGGCGACCACCAATTCACCCTCAAAATGCAGGTTCTCGGTCAAGCTCGGATAGGGGATCGTCGTGCCATCCGCCACCACCGCGTCGCCGGGCTTGGTGAAAAAGAACGGCGGCTCGCGGTCCGGGTCCTTGCCCATCTCACGCGCATGGGCGGCATAGTTGCGCCCGACGCAAAAGATCCGGCGCACCGGGAACCGGGCGTCCGACCCCGCGATGGCAAGGCTGGGGACAGGGGCGGGAGGGATCGCGTATTCGGTCATCTCAGGTCCTTGGGACAGAAGGTCAAGCGCTCCCCGACCCCGCATGGCCCGGGCCTCGCGGTCAAGCAAAACCGATGACGGACACTGATATAAGCCGGCGAGGGACACATATTCAGGGACGCAGCGTCCCGTCCCCCTCCACCAGATATTTGAACGAAGTCAGCTGCTCCGCCCCCACCGGCCCGCGGGCGTGCATCTTGCCGGTGGCGATGCCGATCTCGGCGCCCATGCCGAATTCGCCGCCATCGGCGAACTGGGTCGAGGCGTTGCGCATCAGGATGGCGCTGTCAACGCGGGCGAAGAACCGCTCCGCCACCGCGTCGTTCTCGGTCAGGATCGCCTCGGTGTGGTGCGAGGAATAGCGCCCGATATGCGCGATGGCGCCGTCCACCCCGTCCACCACTCGGGCGGCGATGATCATGTCGAGGTATTCGCGGCCCCAGTCGTCGTCCTGCGCCGCCACAACCCGCGCATCCATCCCCTGCACCGCCGCGTCGCCGCGCACTTCGACGCCCGCATCCAGCAGCATCTTCACCGCCTCCGCCCCATGCGCCGCTGCAAACGGCCCGTCCATCAACAGACATTCGGCGGACCCGCAAATCCCGGTGCGCCGGGTCTTGGCGTTCAGGATCACCGCCAGCGCCTTGGCCGCATCCGCGTCGCGGTCGGCGTAGACGTGGCAGATGCCTTCGAGGTGCGCGAACACCGGCACCCGCGCCTCGGCCTGCACGCGGCCCACCAGCCCCTTGCCGCCGCGGGGCACGATCACGTCGATATACTGCGTCATGGTCAGCATCTCGCCCACCGCCGCGCGGTCGCGGGTCGGCACCATCTGGATCGCGTCCTCAGGCAACCCAGCCGCGCGCAGGCCGTCCACGAGGCATGCATGGATCGCGCGGCTCGAATGAAAGCTTTCCGACCCACCGCGCAGAATCGCCGCGTTCCCGGATTTGAGGCACAGCCCCCCCGCATCGGCGGTCACATTGGGGCGGCTTTCATAGATCACCCCGATCACCCCCAAGGGCGTGCGCACCCGCCGGATATGCAGGCCCGACGGCTGGGTCCAATCGGCGATCACCTGCCCCACCGGGTCGGGCTGAGCGGCCACCGCGCGCAGCCCCTCGGCCATGGCCGCGATCCGCCCCGGGTTCAGCGCGAGACGGTCGAGCATCGCCGCGCTCAGCCCCTTGCCCCGCCCGTATTCCATGTCGAGCGCGTTGGCGGCGATGATCTCCGCCTGCCGCACGATCAGCGCATCGGCGGCGGCGGTCAGCGCCAGCGCCTTGGCCGCGCCAGGCGCATAGGAGAGCGTGGCCGCGACCGCCTTGGCGCGGGCGCCGATGGCGGCCATCACGGTTGCGACGTCGTCTGCGGTCTGGGTCGCGCGATCTTCGGGCATGGGTCAGTCGTCCTGTCTTGGGTCTGCGGGGATCAGGCCCCGAGGCCGCCTTCGTCCTGACCGGCGGCGGCGGCGGCGGCGCGCAACGCTGCGCCCCCGGTTTCATCGTCCCACACCACCATGTCGTCGCGATGCGCCAACGTCGAGCGTCCATGATAGCCAAGGATCGCGTCGATGGCGTCCGATCGCCGCCCCGCGATCGCCCGCGCCTCATCCGCGGTATAGCCGACCAGCGCGGCGCCGATGGTGGCGCCGTCTTGGTCCACCACCGACACCGGATCGCCGCGGTCGAACCCGCCCTCGACCTCGCGCAGGCCCGCGGGCAGCAGCGATGCGCCGCGGCGCAGCGCGCGCGCGGCCCCGGCGTCGATCACCAGCCGCCCCTCAGGCTTCATGCCTGCGATCCACTGCTTGCGGGCGGAAAGCGGCGATTGCTCCGCCTCGAACCACGTCGCGCGTGCGCCATCGGCCAGCGCGCGCAGAGGGCGGTGCATGTCGCCCAGACAGATCGCCATGGCGCAGCCGCCCCGAGTAGCGGTCTTGGCGGCAAGCAGCTTGGTGCGCATCCCGCCGGTGCCCGCGTCCGAGCCCGCGCCCGCGCCCATCGCCTCGATCGCCGGCGTGATGCGCCCAACCCGCGGCAGATGCAGCGCCGCGGGGTCGGTGCGCGGGTTGGCCGTGTAAAGCCCGTCGACATCCGACAGCAGCACCAGCACGTCCGCCTCGGCCATCAGCGCGACGCGGGCCGCAAGGCGGTCATTGTCGCCAAAGCGGATTTCATCGGTGGCGACGGTGTCGTTCTCGTTGATGATCGGCACGGCCCCGAGGTCCAGCAGCGTTTTCAGCGTCGCGCGACCGTTCAGATAGCGGCGGCGGTCGCGGGTGTCCTCAAGGGTCACCAGCACTTGGGCGGCGATCAGCGAATGGGGGGCCAGCGCCTCCTGCCAGCCTTGCGCGAGGCGGATCTGCCCGACCGCGGCGGCGGCCTGCGCCTGTTCCAGCGGCAGCGGCCCACGCGGCAGGCCAAGCACCCGCCGCCCCAGCGCGACGGAGCCTGAGGAAACCACCAGCACCTGCACCCCGCCCGCACGGGCGGCGATCAGATCCTCGGCCACTCCGGCCATCCACTCGCGGCGCAGCGCGCCGGTGGCGGCATCGACCAGCAGCGCCGAGCCGATCTTGACCACCAGCCGCCGCGCGGCGCCCAAGGGCGAGGGCGCCGCCTCCGCCTCGCTCAGCCGCCCGCCGTGTTCCGCGCCCTGCCCGCCCGTCATCGCCGTGGTCGTCCCATGCCCGCGCCCCGCAACGGGGCCAGTGGTGAAGGAGAAGGTTTTGCCCCCCCGCGCCGCCCGCCGCAAGGGCGCCGATGGCGGGGGACGCCGCCGACGCCATGTCGGCGCGGGCGGCCGAGCGGGGGGCCTTGCGCCCCCCCGAGGCCGCCCGCCCCCTGATCAGCGGAGGATTACGGTCGCCAGCCGACCGGCGGCGGGGCCGTCAGCGCAGCCTCGTCGGCCCGGCCCGCGCGGATTTGTTTGAGCACGGCGCGCAGCACCTCCGGCACTTGGTGCCCGGCGGCGGAGCTGATGCCCATCACCTCCCCGGCGCCCGCATCGCGCAGTTCCTCGCGCCAGAACGCCAGCACGTCCGGCGTCACCGCGTCGATCTTCGACAGCACCGTGATGCGCGGTTTTTCCGCAAGCCCGCCGCCATAGGCCTCAAGCTCGCCGATGATCGTCTCCCAGTCCTGCACCGGGTTCTCGGCGGTAACGTCCACCAGATGCAGCAGCACCGCGCACCGCTCGACATGGCCGAGGAACCGGTCCCCGATCCCGCGGCCTTCATGGGCGCCTTCGATCAGGCCCGGAAGGTCGGCGATCACGAACTCTGTCTCGTCCACGCCGACGACGCCAAGGTTCGGCACCAGCGTCGTGAACGGATAGTCCGCGATCTTGGGCCGGGCGTTCGACACCGCCGACAGGAACGTCGATTTGCCGGCGTTGGGCAGGCCGACCAGCCCCGAATCGGCGATCAGCTTCAGGCGCAGCCACACGGTGCGCTCGATCTGCGGCTGGCCGGGATTGGCGCGGCGCGGCGCCTGATTGGTGGCGGTCTTGAAATGCAGGTTGCCGAAGCCGCCATTGCCGCCCTTGGCCAGCAGCACGCGCTGGCCGACCTCGGTCATGTCGGCGATGATCGTCTCCTGATCCTCTTCGAGGATCTCGGTCCCGACCGGCACTTTCAGCACCACTTCGTCGGCGCTGGCGCCATGGCGCTGGGATCCCATGCCGTGCTCGCCGCTCTTGGCGAAAAAGTGCTGCTGGAAGCGATAGTCGATCAGCGTGTTCAGCCCGTCCACCGCCTCGGCCCAGATGTCGCCGCCGCGCCCGCCGTCGCCCCCGTTGGGGCCGCCGTACTCGATATATTTCTCACGCCGAAAGCTGACGCAGCCGGGGCCGCCGCCGCCGGATCGGACATGCACGCGCGCAAGATCCAGGAATTTCATGCCGCTTCCTCGTCATTTTCGCCGCCGGGCAGGTCCCGGTCGGGCCGCAGGGGGGGCGCATCGGGCGCCAGCCCGCCGCGCTCAGCTGTCTTTCGCCGCATCGAAGCGGGCGCGGGTCAGGCGATAGCGCCAACACGGCGCCACGCCGCCGCGACCCGCCGAATATTCCTCGCCCTCGCCCTCATAGGCGAAGCCGAGCCGGGTCAGCACCCGCGCCGAGGCGTCGTTGTCGGTGAACACATTGGCTGTCACCGCGTCGATGCCGGACGCGAACTGCGCCTTCAGCGCCGCCGCGACCCCGGCGGTGGCGTAGCCGGTGTTCCACCAGGCAGGCGCCACCATATAGCCGAACCGCGCCACGCCCTGCCCCGCCGCGTTGACGAAGATCAGCCCGACCACCGCGCCGCCCACGTCCATCACGTAAAGCGGCCCGGTGCGCTTGCCCGCCAAAGCGCGATCCACCAGCGCCTCGGCGGCGCCCGGCGGATAGGGGTGGGGGATCGCCGTCAGATGGCGCGCCACCCGCGGGTCCGCAAGGTAGTGCCCGATCAGCGCCGCGTCCGTGGGGTGCGGCGCACGCAAGGTCAGGACCCCGGCGGGGGCTTGGGCGTCGGTGGCGGCGTCATGGCCGTCGGTCATCGTCGTCTCCTTCGCCGCGTGGCGCCGTGCGCGCACGCCATGCCCGACGGGTCGGCGCGAACACTCATCCCAGAGGGATGGTGCGAAAACTCATCCCAGAGGGATGGCTAGAAAACGCATCCCGGAGGGATGGTTCGAAAAATCGAAAAAGGGCCGACGGCGCGCCGCCGGCCCTTTTCGGCCGTCCCGGGCCGAAGCCCGATGGAACGGGTCGGTTACTCGGCTGCTTCGGCCCGCGGGGCCACCGAGATGAACAGACGGCCTTTCAGCCCCTTGTGGAACACCACGTTGCCGTCGGCGGTGGCGAAGATCGTATGATCCTTGCCAAGCCCGACATTGCGGCCCGGCCACATCTTGGTGCCGCGCTGACGCACGATGATGTTGCCGGCGATGACGTTCTCGCCGCCGAACTTCTTCACGCCGAGGCGCTTGCCGGCCGAGTCGCGACCGTTGCGGGACGAGCCGCCTGCTTTTTTGTGAGCCATGGTCCGTTCTCCTTACTGGTCGGCGTTCAGCCGGCGACGATTTCGGTGATGCGGACCGTGGTCAGCGACTGACGATGGCCCTTGAGGCGCTTGGACGAGTGCTTCCGGCGGCGCTTCTTGAACGAATACACCTTCGGGCCGCGGATCTGATCCACGACTTCGGCCTTCACGACGGCGCCCACGAGGAACGGCGCGCCGACCGACAGCCCGGCGTCGCCGGAAACCATCAGGACCTCGTTGAATTCAACCGTGTCGCCGGCGTCGGTCGCCAGCTTTTCGATGACGAGCTCGTCGCCAGCGGCGACTTTGTACTGCTTGCCGCCGGTCTTGATGACTGCGAACATGCGCAGATCCTTCCTTGGTTCCGCGTCCTGCGGCGACGACCCCTGTCGGACCCGTGCTTTCCAGAGGGCATCTCCCCCCGCCTGCGGACAGCGCGCCCCATTGGGGCGTCTGACACAAAACCCCCGCGAGAAAACACCTCGCCGAAGGAAGCGGGGTTATCCTCGGGCCGACCTGTCTTGTCAAGGCGCCGAACCCGTGCCGTGAAAGGCGCATATCGACATCGGGGTCGCGAATTCGGCCCCCGCGGGGCATCAATCGGCCCGCACGCGATTGCATCCCCGCCCCCGCCCTTGCGATAGTGTTCGCCGAGCAGCATCACCAGAGTCGGGAGAGCCGGAACCAATGGCCGAACCGTCGCCCAAAGCCGGGCTATTCTCCGCCGAAGACATCGCCGAGCACGCCTATGACGCCTCGTCCATCGAGGTGCTCGAGGGGCTTGAGCCTGTGCGCAAGCGCCCCGGCATGTATATCGGGGGCACGGACGAACGCGCGCTCCATCACCTCGTCGCCGAGGTGTTGGACAACGCCATGGACGAAGCCGTCGCCGGCCACGCGACCCGGATCGAGATGGAGCTCGGCCTCGGCAACGTCGTCACGATCCGCGACAATGGTCGCGGCATCCCGGTCGATCCGCACCCGCGATTCCCGGACAAAAGCGCGCTCGAGGTCATCTTGTGCACGCTGCACGCGGGCGGCAAATTCTCAGGCAAGGCCTATCAGACCTCAGGCGGTCTGCACGGCGTCGGCGTGTCCGTGGTCAACGCGCTGTCGGACGATCTGACCGTAGAGGTCGCCCGCGGGCGGCAGCTTTATCGCCAGAAATTCAGCCGCGGCATCCCGCAAGGCAAGCTGATCGACGCAGGCGCCGCCCCCAACCGGCGCGGGACCACGGTGATCTTCCACCCGGACCATGAGATTTTCGGGCCCTCAGCCGCCTTCCGCCCGGCGCGGATGATGGCGATGGCGCGGTCCAAGGCGTATCTGTTCTCAGGCGTCGAAATCCGCTGGAAATGCGCGCCCGACCTGATCAAGACCGGCGACGACACGCCGCCCGAGGCGGTGTTTCACTTTCCCGGCGGGCTGGCCGATTACCTCGCCGCCTCGCTTGGCAAGGTGTCGACCGTCAACGACACCCCCTTCGCAGGCAAAGTCGAGTTCGCCGAGCGGTTCGGCCCGCAAGAGGCCGGGTCGGTCGAGTGGGCGATATCGTGGACCGCGGCGCGCGACGGGTTCGTCCTGTCCTATTGCAACACCGTGCCGACGCCCCAAGGCGGCACCCATGAGGCCGGGTTCTGGAACGCAATCGTCAAAGGCCTGCGCGCGCACGGCGAGCTGATCGGCCAGAAGAAATCCGCCCTGATCTCCCGCGAGGATGTCGAGGGCGGCGCCGGCGCGCTGGTGTCGGCGTTTATCCGAGAGCCGGAATTCGTCGGCCAGACCAAGGACCGCTTGTCGACCACCGAGGCGCAGCGGCTGGTCGAAGGCGCGGTGCGCGACCGGATCGACACCTGGCTGGCCGCCGACCCCAAACAGGCCAACGCGATTCTCGACTTCATGGTCCTGCGCGCCGAAGAACGGATGCGCCGGAGGGCTGAGAAAGAGACCCAGCGCAAATCCGCCACCAAACGGCTGCGGCTGCCGGGCAAGCTGACCGATTGCAGCAACTCCAACCGGGTCGGCACCGAGTTGTTTCTGGTAGAGGGTGACAGCGCGGGCGGTTCCGCCAAGCAGGCGCGCAATCGGCGCACCCAAGCGGTGCTGCCGCTGCGCGGCAAGATCCTCAACGTCGCCAACGCGTCATCGGAAAAACTGGCGCAGAATCAAGAGCTATCGGACCTGTGCCTCGCGCTCGGCGTCGCGGCCGGTTCCAAGTTCAACCTCGACGATCTGCGTTACGAGAAGATCGTGATCATGACCGACGCCGATGTCGACGGCGCCCATATCGCCAGCCTGCTGATGACGTTCTTCTTCCGCCAGATGCGGCCCTTGATCGACAATGGGCGGTTATATCTTGCCGCCCCGCCGCTGTTCCGCATCACTCAAGGCGCGACCTCGATCTATGCCAAGGACGATGTGGAAAAGGACAAGATCGTCGCCAAATTCGCTAAAGGCCGCGGCAAGATCGAGGTGAGCCGGTTCAAAGGCTTGGGCGAGATGATGCCCAAGCAGCTGAAGGAAACCACCATGGACCCGGGGTCCCGCACCCTGATCCGCGTGTCGATCGAAGAGGACGTGGTCGGCGAAACCGGCGATCTGGTGGAGCGGCTGATGGGAAGCAAAGCAGCGCTGCGCTTCGACTACATTCAGGAAAACGCCCGCTTCGCCGAGGATCTTGACGTCTGATCCCGCCCCCCGACGCCACCGAAAGGACCGTCGCCATGCGCCTTGCCTTGATCCTCGTCGCCGCCGCCGCGATCAGCCTTGGATCGGGCTGCGCGGGTCCGGGCGGGATAACGATGGTGCACACCGTGCTGATCGATCCGCTTTACCACCCCGAGGATCTGCGGGCGACCGGCGCGCCGATCCCGGCGCGGGTGGTGGGCGAGGCGCCGGGCGGGGCCTCGGTCTCCGATACGCTGGCGGCGCTGTCTCTGCCCGGCCGATTGGGCGCCCGGCCCGCGCGGGCCGAGAAGCCGCAGGATTTCCCGGCACTGCGGCTGGTGTTCGCATTCTCGCCGCTGCCGCCCTCGCGGATTTGCGACCAAGACGCGGGGGAGGGCGCGGTCGGATCGGGGACGGAAATCAGCGCCGCCCTATGCCGCGGCGATCGACAGCTGACCTATGGCATCCTGCGCGCCGAGGCCCGCGGCCCCGGAGACCCCGGATTTCGCGCCGCGGTGCTGCACCTTTACGGCTCGATCCTGCCGCGCCATGGAGAGGATCAACGGCCGCACCTGTTCGGCCTCGGCGCCTTTTGACCCCCTGCTTTTCGGAGGCCGCGACATGACCCCCATCCGCCGTGCGATCCTTGTCGCAACGCTGACCGCCCTGCCGCTGGCCGCCTGCGACAATGCTGCCGACCAGACCAAGGTGACGCTGGTGTTTCGCGACATCGGCTATGATTCAAGCTATTTCACCGCCGCCCCGACGGTGGCGGAGGTGCATAACGGCCCCTTCGACGGCGTGACCGCCCAGCAGGTCGCCGCGATGATCAGGCTGCCGCAAAGCTACCCTGCGGGATTGAAATTCGCTTGGTCGGCGCCGGACGCGACCCCCAAGCCGCGGATCCGGCTGGTGGTCGCGTTCAATTCCCGCTCGCCCTATCCCGGCGAGGCGATGTGCCGGGGCGATGACAGCCATGGGTCGCAGGCCCTTGGCGCACCTAGCCCCTATGACCAGGAAAGCTATATGGTCGACATGGCGCTGTGCCGCGATGAGCTGGCGCTCGCCTCGGCCAGCATGGAGGCGCGAACCACCCAAACGCGCGACGCCGCCTTCGTGGAGCGAACCTTCAACCATATGATGAACGCCGTATTCGGCAGCTTGGCCGAACGCGACGATCCATAGGGGTCAGTAATTGCGGATCAGCCCGACCAGCCGGCCCTGGATGCGCACTTTGTCGGCGGGATAGACCCGGGTTTCATAGGCCGGGTTGGCGGCCTCGAGCGCGATGGTCCCGCCGATCCGGCGCAGACGCTTGAGGGTCGCCTCCTGCTCCTCCACCAACGCCACCACGATGTCGCCGTCGTCGGCCACGTCCGAGGACTGGATCACCACCACGTCGCCGTCATGAATCCCAGCCTCGATCATCGAATCGCCCCGGACCTCCAGCGCGAAATGCTCCCGCCCTGAGGACAGCATCCCTGAGGGCGCGGCGATGTGCGAGGTGGCGGTCTGGATCGCCTCGATCGGCACCCCGGCGGCGATCCGGCCCATCATCGGCACCGCGCGCGACTGCGCCGCGCGGGCCATAGCCGACATCTGCGCGGGCGCGAGCGTCGCCAGCGCCTCGTCAGGGCGCGCGGCGGCGCGGGCGGCTGCGCGGCCCGCGGGGCGGGTCGGCTCGATATCCTCCGGCAGGCGCAGCACCTCGATGGCGCGGGCGCGGTGCGGCAGACGGCGGATGAAGCCGCGTTCCTCCAGCGCCGTGATCAGCCGGTGGATGCCGGATTTGGAGCGCAGATTGAGCGCATCCTTCATCTCATCGAACGACGGCGAAACGCCATCCTTCTGCACGCGCTTATGGATGAACACGAGCAGATCGCGTTGCTTTTTGGTCAGCATATCGTCCCCCGAAGCTTTTTGCCGGTTCCGTTCTACTGACGTTCTTGCTTTGTGTCAATCTCAGCCGCGTTGAATCGTGTCAAATCCGAATGTAATCAACCATGGCGCCGGCCTGCATCGCGGGCGCGCGCGGCGGCAGCACCGCGAGGCAATCGGCCGCCGACAGCACCGACAGGACCGAGCTGTCCTGCCGCCCGAACAGCCGCAGCGCTTTCCCCCCCGGCGTGTCGACCAAGGCGGCGCGGGCGTAATGCTCTCGTCCGCCATTGGCCTCGACCGCCTCGGCCAGCGGCGCACGCAAGCGCGGCAGCGGCCCGGCGGACAGGCCGGCGAACGCGTCGAGCACCGGGCGCAGGAACAGATGCGCGCACACCATCGCCGACACCGGGTTGCCCGGCAGGCCCAGCATCGGCGGCCCGCCCGCGATCCGCCCCGCCATCAGCGGTTTGCCGGGGCGCATGTTGATGCGGTAGAAACTGAGATCTAGGCCGCCCTGCCCGAACACCTCTCGCACCAGGTCATGATCGCCGACCGAGGCGCCGCCCAGCGTCACGATCAGATCCGCGCCGCGCGCCGCATCCAGGGCCGCGGCCAGCGACGCACGCGTGTCCCGCGCGATCGGCAGCATCATCGGGGCTGCGCCATGGCGGCGCAGCAGCGCGTGCAGCCCATAGGCGTTCGAGGACACGATCTGGTCCGGCCCCGGCGTCTCGCCCGGTTCGACCAATTCATCTCCGGTGGCGATCAGCGCGATCACCGGGCGTTTGCGGACCGAGATTTGCGGCTGGTTGAAGGCCGCCAGCAGCGCGATGTCCTGGGGCGACAGACGGCGCGGGTTCATCGTATCGCCCGCGCTGAAATCAATGCCCGCTGCGCGGATATAGGCTTGTGGATCAATACGGTCGCGCACGGTCAGGGTGTCGCCGTGGCGGTCCGCGTCCTCTTGAATCAGGATGCGGTCGGCGCCGGGGGGAACCGGCGCGCCAGTGAAGATCCGCACCGCCTCGCCCGCGCTGACGCCGCCGTCATGGCGCGCGCCCGCCCGCGCCTCGCCGGTCACGCGCAGCACGGAGCCGGGGTGGATGTCGGCCGATAGCACCGCGTAGCCATCCATCGCAGACGCCGCGAACGGGGGCTGGGTGCGGGTGGAGGCGACCGGACGCGCGAGCGCCCTGCCCTCGGCATCCAGCAGCGCCACGGTTTCTTCTCCCGTGGGCGCGATAAGCGCGAGGATGCGCGCCAACGCTTCGGTGACCGGCAGCAGCGGCTCGGTCATTCCGCGTGATAGCGGCCCGATTTGCCGCCCTCCTTCAGCACCAGCCGCGTGTCGGTCAGGCGCATCGCCTTGTCCACGGCTTTTAGCATGTCATAGACGGTCAGCTGCGCGACGGTGACGGCGGTCAGCGCCTCCATCTCCACCCCGGTCTGGCCGGTGGTCTTGACGGTCGCTTCGATGATGACGCGGCTGCCCGCGAGGTCGGTGGTGAGGTCCAAGGACACCTTCGACAGCGCCAGCGGATGACACAGCGGGATCAGATCGGCAGTTTTTTTGGCGCCCATGATCCCCGCCAGCCGCGCGACCGCCAGCACGTCACCTTTTTTAGCGCGCCCCTCGATCAACATCGCCAGCGTTTCCGGCGCCATTTCGACCACGCCGCGCGCGACTGCGGTGCGCGAGGTCACCGCCTTTTCAGACACGTCCACCATGTGCGCGGCGCCGCTGGCGTCGAAATGCGTAAGCTCGGACATGGGCGGTCTTTCTGTTGGGCGCGAGGAGGCTAGCCTGCGGCGGGGTGCGGCCCGCCGCAAGGGACGCGAAAGTCTTGGGTCACGCGGCGGTCTGGTCGAGCATCGCGCGGGTGGCGGCGGCGACATCTTCCTGCCGCATCAGGCTTTCGCCGATTAGGAACGACGCGGCGCCCACCTTCGCCAGCCGCGCCAGATCCGGCGCGCCGAACAGGCCCGATTCCGCGATCATCAGGCGGTCGGCGGGAACGAAGGGGGCCAGCTCCTCAGTCGTTTCCAACCGCGTCTCAAAGGTCCGCAGATTGCGGTTGTTGATCCCGATCAGCTCGGATTTCACGTCCAGCGCGCGGTCGAGTTCCGGGCGGTCATGCACTTCGATCAGCGCGTCCATGCCGTATTCGGTGGCGGCGGCGACCAATTCGGCCGCCTGCGCGTCGCTGACCGAGGCCATGATCACCAGAATGCAGTCCGCGCCCCAGGCCCGCGCCTCGGTCACCTGATAGGTGTCATAAAGGAAATCCTTGCGCAGCGCCGGCAGCGTCACCGCCGCGCGCGCCGCGACCAGAAATTCCGGCGCGCCTTGGAAATAGGGGGCGTCGGTCAGCACCGACAGGCAGGCGGCGCCGCCATCCTGATAGGCCTGCGCCAGCGCGGGCGGGTTGAAATCAGCACGGATCAAACCCTTCGAGGGGCTGGCCTTTTTGATTTCAGCGATCAGGCCCCATTGCCCCGCCGCCTGTTTGGCGCGCAGCGCCGCCGCAAAGCCGCGAGGGGCCGAGGCGGCGCGAGCGGCCTCCTCGATCTGGGAGAGCGGGCGCGCGGCCTTGGCCTCGGCGATTTCGCCGAGCTTGGTGGCCTTGATGCTGTCGAGGATGTCGGTCATGGCATTCGGTTTAGCGCAGGGCGCCCGTCAGCGGAAGGGGCCCGTTCGCCAAGGCGTGAAAACCGATCAGCCCGGCGCGATCGATACCGCTATGAACGGGTGCAGCGTCAGCGTCAGGGTCCGTATCGCGGCCCCGACGCCCAAGCGCGCCTCAACCCCGCCGCACACGATCGCCACGCCGCCAAGCTGGCTGTCGGAGACGCGCAACGTCTCCGCTCCGCCCTGATAGACCGACAGCGAAAACGTCCGGTCCACCGCACCGAAGGTCATGATCGCGCGCCCGCCAGCGGCATCTTCGAACACGCAGACCTGAACTTCGTCTTCGTCCCGCGCCGCCTCGCAGCCGAACGCGGCGATGAAATCTTCGGGGCGCGGCAGGGTCGGTATCAAGGTCAGGTGCATCGGCTCGGTCCCATATTCTCAGGCGATCAGGGCGGCGCGTTCTGCGCCGCCCGCCTCTAGTTGAAACCATAGAATTGAGAACAAAGCGCTAACACATATCCCTGATGTCAGGCCGAGGTGATCCGCGCCAGCGCCTCGGCCTTGGCCTTGGCGGCGCCGCTGTCGATCGCCTCGGCGGCCATCTCCGCGCCTTGGCGCAGGTCGGTTGCGCGGCCCGCGATCACCAGCGCCGCGGCCGCATTCAGCCGCACGGCGTCGCGATAGCCATCGACCTCGCCCCGCTCTGCGGCCAGCAGGGCGCGGAACGCGGCGGCGTTGTGCGCGGGCTCTCCGCCCAGGATCTTCTCGAACGGATGCACTGGCAGGCCCGCATCTTCGGGGTGCACCTCAAAGCTGCGAATCACGCCGTCATGGGTTTCAACCACTTGGCTTGACGCGGAAATCGCCAATTCATCGGTGCCGTCGCCGCCATGGACCAGCCAGGCGCGCACGGTCCCGAGGCGGGTCAGCGTTTCGGCCATCGGGCGCAGCAGCGCGGCCGAAAAGGCCCCGGTCAGCTGCCGCGTCACCCCCGCCGGGTTGGTCATCGGCCCGAGGATGTTGAAGATGGTCCGAGTGCCAAGCTCCGCCCGCGCGGGGCCGACATAGCGCATCGCCGGGTGGTGCATCGGCGCCATCATAAAGGCGATGCCGACCTCGGCCAGCGCGCGCTCCACCACCGCCACGCCGACCATGACGTTGATGCCGAGTTCGGTCAGCGCGTCCGCCGCCCCCGATTTCGACGACAGATTGCGGTTGCCATGCTTGGCCACCGGCACGCCCGCCCCCGCCACCACGAAGGCGGTCGCGGTGGAGATGTTCAGCGTCCCCTTGCCGTCGCCCCCGGTGCCGACGATGTCCATGGCGCCCTCGGGCGCGCGGACCTTCGCCATTTTGGCGCGCATCACGCCGGCGGCGGCGGCGTATTCGTCCACCACCTCGCCACGGGCGCGCAGCGCCATCAGAAAGCCACCGATCTGGGCGGGGGTGGCCTCGCCGCTCATGATCGCGTCAAAGGCGCGAACGGCGTCGGCGGGCGACAGCGGGCCGTCGGCGGCGCGGCCGATCAGGGGTTTGAGGGCGTCTGACATCACACGCGCTCCGCCACCTTTTCGCCGGCCTCGAAGCCCGCCAGTCTCAAGAAGTTGCCGAGCATGGCGTGGCCATGCTGCGAGGCGATTGATTCGGGATGGAACTGCACCCCATGGATCGGCAATGAGCGATGTTGCAGCGCCATAACGATGCCGTTCCCGGTCTCAGCGGTTATTTCCAGACAATCGGGGAGAGTTTCCGGCGCGACCACCAACGAATGATACCGCGCCGCGATCAGCGTGGGCGGCAGACCGACGAAAAGACCCTTGCCCACGTTGCGAATTTCGGCGGTTTTGCCGTGCACGATTTCATGACAGCGCAGCACGTCGCCGCCGAACGCCTGCCCGATCGCTTGGTGGCCGAGACAAACGCCAAGCAGCGGCATCCCGCTTTCAGACGCTTTCTTCACCATTTCCAAGCAGATTCCAGCCCTATCGGGGTCGCATGGCCCCGGAGACAGCACGACGGCGCGGGGCTTCATCGCCATCGCCTCGTCCGCGGTAAGGGCATCGTTGCGGCGCACGACCACATCCGCGCCAAGCTCGCCAAGATAGTGGACGAGGTTGTAAGTGAAGCTATCGTAATTATCGATGAGCAGAAGCATTTGCGCTTCTCCGCCGTCCCGCCGGGTGGTCCGATGCGCTGCCGCGCCGGGGGATGCGGCGCACGCGCGACGAGCAATGCTGGCATGCTCGTGCGAAATGAGGCTATACATGGGTGAAAGCGTCGGGCCGCGTCAAGTCGGCCCGGCACGGAGTTTCAGGCGTCGCAGCGTTGTCGCGGCGCCCGCGTGCAGGGGTTGAGGCATATGCCTTTCGCGTTTTTTGGTGCGATCTGGGGTTTCCTGAAGGGCTTGTCGCTGGGGCTCGCGGTGCTTGCCGCGTGTGTGCTTGCGCTTGTATTGCTGTCGGGCGAAGGCGCGCCTTCGCGCCGCGCCGTGACCGCTGACAAAAGCCCCCCGGCGCCCGCCGCGCCGAACGACGCCGTCCGCGTGGCCTCCGGGCCCGCGCCCACCTTCGCCACCCCCGCCGGGCCGTCCGTTATAGGTGGGGCCGACATGACCGCCCCCGGCGCCCCCGCAGCTTTGTCCGTCCACGACTACGCCGC
>JBLIKI010000047.1:0-16234 GCA_047636235.1 Paracoccaceae bacterium
CTTTATGCAGAGCTGACCCCGATCCTGTTCCCCGGCCGCGCGGGCGGGCAGGCGCTGGTCGACGGGATTGAGGAATTGGCGCTGCACATCGGCCTCAAGACCCGGCTGTCGCAGGTCGGGGTCACCCGAGGCGACATCGCCATGCTGGCCGAGGACGCCATGAAGCAGACGCGCCTTTTGCAAAACAACCCGCGTCCGATGACGCTGGCGGACGCCGCCGCGATCTATGACGCCTGCTTGTGACGCCTGCTTGTGACGCCGCGCGGGGCGGGGCCTAGGCCTCGCCCCGGTTTCTCGCCGCCCGGGCGCGCTGTTTTTCCAGCAGGCGTTCGGAGACCGGCAGCACGAGGCGGATCGGCGGCTGGCCCGCCCGCGACGGGTCGTTGCGCCATGCATTGAGGAATTTGAGGTCGGCGCGCCCCATATAGATCAGTGCGCCGACGAACATCACCCCGATATAGATCAGATTCGGCCCGAGCAGATCAACGTCGGGACGCGAGATCAGCGCCGCGTTCATTTCCAGCGACAAGGGCGCGATCAGCAGCACGTTGATGATGTTGTGTCCGAAATGCAGCCCCACCGCGGCGCCGAGGTTGGCGGTGCGCGACGTCACCGCCGCCATGATCAGCCCGAACACGAAGCTGAACCAGTTCAACCCCAGCGGCTGGTCCAGCCCGTTATGCAGCGCCGCGAACATCAGCGACGGCAGCACCGACCAGCCCAGAATCGACCACGCCCGCGCCGCGAATTGCTGGAGCAGATAGCCGCGGAAAAACAGCTCTTCGGCCGCGGTCTGCACGAACACCAGCGGCAGCCCGATCGCCAGGATCGGCCACCAGTCGCGCAGCGCCCGCACCACGATCTCATCATCGGGATGCATATAGACCCAAGGCATCCATCCCGCGGCCCCCAGCGCCAGCGAAATCGCCAGCCCGATACGGAAATGCCGCCAGTTGATCCGCCGCGACGGCCCCCAAAGCGTGGCGCCCGAGCGCCCGTGCACCACCCGCGTGGTGATCCACAGCGCCGGCCAAACCCCGGCGAAGGCCGCGATATAGATCAGAAAAGATACGGTGGAGGTGGGGGCGGCGGCTTCATGCAGCGCGGCGCCGACCATCGCGCCGCCATCGCCGCTGACGCCGAACAACAGTTCCTCGATCCCGATCCGCGCCAGCAGCGACAGCGCCACCACCATTGTAGCCGCGAACCCGATCCCCAGAACGGTGCGCCACAGCTCCGCGCGCGGTTGGGCCGCTTCGCTGAACAGCGTCAAGGGATGGCGAAATTTGGGCATCCGCGACGGCTCCTCATTACCAAATCAAACTTAGGGCGATGACGCGCAGTCGTCCAGCAACGACGTTAGCGCCAAGTTAAAGGCGCGCTTCAAATCGGCGGCGCTTGCGCCGCGGCCCCCGCGCGCATAAGCCTGTCGAGCGCGCGTCGGGGAAGGCCCGCCACCGGGTTCGCCCCTGCCGGCCGCCCCCGACGCGCGTACCGGATCAGTTGCGCGGGGGCGTGATCGCCTCCGCCATCCGCGAGAAGGCGACCGATAAGGCGCCGCGCCACGATGCACAGGGGAAGACGCCGCCATGGACGCCCATACCAAGATCAAAAGTCACCTGCCCAGCCGCCATGTCACCGAGGGCCCGGAGCGCGCGCCGCATCGCTCCTACCTCTATGCCATGGGCTTGTCGGAGGAAGAAATCCACCAGCCCTTGGTCGGCGTCGCCACCTGCTGGAACGAGGCCGCGCCCTGCAACATCTCGCTCAACCGTCAGGCGCAGGCGGTGAAGCAGGGCGTGAAGGTCGCGCGCGGCACCCCGCGTGAATTCACCACCATCACCGTCACCGACGGCATCGCGATGGGGCATGAGGGCATGCGCTCCTCGCTCGCGTCCCGCGAGGTGATCGCCGACAGCGTGGAGGTGACCATGCGCGGCCACTGCTATGACGCGATCGTCGGGCTGGCAGGCTGCGACAAGTCGCTTCCGGGGATGATGATGGCGATGGTCCGCCTCAACACCCCCTCGGTGTTCATCTATGGCGGGTCGATCCTGCCGGGGCGCCTGAACGGCAAGGACATCGTGGTCCAGGATGTGTTCGAGGCCGTGGGCAAGCACCAAGCCGGCGAAATGTCCGACGCCGAGCTCGACATCATCGAGCGGATCGCCTGCCCGAGTTCGGGCGCGTGCGGCGGCCAGTACACCGCCAACACCATGGCCTGCGTGTCCGAGGCGATCGGGCTGGCGCTGATGAATTCGTCCGGCATGCCCGCCCCCTATGAATCGCGCGATGTCTACGGCGAGGCGTCGGGCCGCGCGGTGATGAACCTGCTGGCCAAGAACATCCGCGCCCGCGACATCGTCACCCGCAAGTCGCTGGAGAATGCCGCGCGCGTGGTCGCCTGCACCGGCGGGTCCACCAACGCCGGTCTGCACCTTCCGGCCATCGCGCACGAAGCGGGCATCTCGTTCGACCTGTTCGACGTGTGCGACATCTTCCGCGACACGCCCTACTTCGTCGACCTGAAACCGGGCGGCCAGTATGTCGCCAAGGATCTCTACGAATCCGGCGGCGTGCCGGTGGTGCTGAAAGAACTGCGCAAGGCCGGTCTGATGCACGAAGACTGCATGACCGCCTCGGGCAAATCCATGGGCGAGGAGCTGGACCTGATCACCCGCGAAGCCGACGGCCGCGTGATCTATCCCGTCGCGACCCCGATCTCCGCGACCGGCGGCGTGGTCGGCCTGAAGGGCAACCTCGCCCCCGAAGGCGCCATCGTCAAAATCGCCGGCATCGCTGAGGAAAACCAGGTTTTCACCGGCCCCGCGCTGGTGTTCGAGTGTGAGGAAGACGCCTTCGCCGCCGTGCAAAAGCGTCAATATTCCGAAGGCGATGTGATCGTGATCCGCAACGAAGGCCCCGCGGGCGGCCCGGGCATGCGCGAGATGCTGTCCACCACCGCGGCGCTGTCGGGGCAGGGCATGGGCAAGAAGGTCGCGCTGATCACCGACGGGCGCTTCTCGGGCGCCACGCGCGGGTTCTGCATCGGCCATGTCGGGCCGGAGGCGGCCCATTGCGGCCCGATCGCGCTGGTGAAGAACGGCGACATGATCACCATCGACGCCATCAAGGGTGAGATCTCGGTCGATCTGACGGACGCTGAGCTTGAGGCCCGCAAGGCCGATTGGAAAGGCCCGCGCAAGACCGACTACGCCTCTGGCGCGCTGTGGAAATACGCGCAGCTGGTGGGGTCCACCCGCCTTGGCGCCGTGACCCATCCGGGCGCGACCAAGGAAACCCACATCTACATGGACCTCTGAGCCGAGGTCTTTGACATCGACCGCGGGACCGGGTCGCAAGCCTCGGCCCCGCACATTCGCGGGCGTCGCGCACCCCAGTCTTGCGCCCGGATGATCCGATGCCCCATGCCGCTCGTCGCCTTTCGCTGTGTGTCGCCGGTTTGGCGGCGCTGACCGCCTGCGCGCCAATCCCCGGCGAGGTGAAGATCAGGCCGGCAGAGGAGGGCACCGACCGACGCATCGTAGTGTCGGCGGGAGGACGCGACGTGGTGGTGGCCCCTCCGGCGGGGTTCTGCATCGACCGCGACGCGGTGCGCGATCAGGGCGTGGCGGTGTTCGTGCTGATCGAGGATTGCGCGCTGTCCGCGGGCGGCGCCGCGCTGGCGGACGTCAGCGGCGCCGCCGTTGGCGCCCCGCAGGCGCTTCCGGCGTTAGTCAACGGGCTGATCACCCTCTCGATCGGGGCTGAGTCGCTCTATGCCAAAGGCGACCGACCGGCGGGCGAGGCGCGGCTGGAAGCCTTTTTGCGCACAGACGAGGGCCGCGTCACCGCCGGCATGGGCGGCGGCGCCGACCAGATCCGCATCGTTGAAAGCCGGATGCTGAGCAGCACGCTGTTCGTGCTGGTCGAAGATGAAAGCCGTGAGGCGGCGCCGGGGCTCGGCCCGCGGATCTGGCGCGCCTTCACCGAATTGAACGGACGCGCGGCCATCGCGGCGCTGGGGGTTTTCGAAAGCTCCGCCATCGGGGATGCGGCGATGCTGGCGCATCTGGCGCGGGTGGTCGCGGCGCTGAAGATGGCCAATGGCGACGGCGTGGGGCCGATAGAGGCGCAATTGGCCCTCGCCGCCCCACGCCCCCGCCGACGGCCCGACCAGCATGAGCGGAACGTGCGCGTCAACGCCAATGGCGTGTCCGCGCCGATGCCGCAGATGCGCCCCGACGGACACGACGGGAGCGCCGGGGCGCCCGCCTCTGCGGCTGTTGCAGGAATTGCGCTGCCAAAGCCCTGGCCTACGCGTTAAGTTTCAACGCTCTAGACCAGATTAATCATTGATGACCTTAGAGGCCGCCTTGGCGGATGATGAACTGGGCGATCTCCTCCACCCCCTCGCCGGCGCGCAGATTGGCGAACACCACCGGGCGGCCGCGGCGCATCTCCGCCGCATCGCGGCGCATCCGGTCAAGATCCGCCCCGACATAGGGCGCTAGGTCGATCTTGTTGACCACCAGCAGGTCGGACCGGGTCAGCGCCGGGCCGCCCTTGCGCGGAATGTCGTCCCCCGCCGCCGTGTCGATCACATAGATCGTCAGATCGGCAAGCTCCGGGCTGAACGTCGCCGACAGGTTGTCCCCGCCGCTTTCGATCAGGATCAGGTCCAGATCGGGGTGCCGCGCGCGCATTTCCGCGATGGCCGCAAGGTTGATCGACGCGTCCTCGCGGATCGCGGTGTGGGGGCAGCCCCCCGTCTCCACCGCCATGATCCGGTCCAGCGGCAGCGCCTGGCTGCGCATCAGCGCCTCGGCGTCTTCGCGCGTGTAGATGTCGTTGGCGATGGCCGCGACGGAGTAGTCATCGCGCAACCGCTTGCACAGCCGGTCGGTGAGCGTGGTTTTGCCCGCGCCGACCGGGCCGCCGATACCAAGCCGCAGGGGCCCGTTGGGAGAGGTCATGGGGTCACCTTCAAAGGGTCAGGCCAAGTTTCAGGAACGGAACAGCCGCGGCTCATGCGTCTCATGCCGCATGGCGCAGATGTCGGCGCGGAACGCCGCCCCGCCGAGGTCCGACAGCGGGGCGGTCAGCGCCTGCCGCGCCACGTCATGGGCGACGGGCAGCAGCGAAGCAAGCGCTGCCTGCGCTGCGGATTGACCAAGCGGAACAAGCCTGACCGCGGCAGAGCTAAGGTTTGACGCGAAGGCGAGCAACGCCATCGTGACGGTCATTTCCAAAGGCGCGCCATGAGCCTTGGCGGCCCGGCCCAGCACCACCGGATAGGCGGCGGGCGACAGCGCAGGCCCCCAGGCGGCGGCGGTCGCGGCGGCGAACGCGGCGCCAAGCGCAAGCGTCTCGGCTCGCCGCTCCTTGCTTGCCGTCAGCGCGGCGGCAAGGTCGGCCGGGCCGTTATCGTCCGGATCGCGCCAAGCATGGGCAAGCAGGATCGCGTCGGACCGCCCGGCGCCATGACGCAGACAATCCTCGGCCCAGTCGCGAAAGCTAGCCGCATCCACCACATAGCCCTCGGCTACGGCGGTCTCCAGCCCATGCGACCACGCGAAGGCTCCCACCGGATAGCCGGGTGACAGCCATGTGGCGAGCAGCGCGGCGTGGTGCGCGTCGCTCATTGGAACTTATCCATCAAGGTTTGATACTCTCCGCGACGCAAAAAGTGGACCTCTCGCGCCAAGCGTAGCGTCGGTTTCAGCGCAAAGCACAGCGAGCCGATTAAAAACAGCCAGGTCGCGGTCTCCTGCGTTTCGTTCCAAAAGAATAACACCGAACCGATCACGAAGCAGATCGCCGCCGCGAAATCGACTGCCGTGTGGGCGAGTTCATAGTGAGCGTAGAGGCGTTTGTTCTCTGGCGAGCGATCGCGTGCGCCGGGGTCGAAAAGCTTCATCGCGATGCTCCGGATTGGGCCGCGATCACGCCGGGGCGTCTGGGTGGGCGTGCGAGTGATCGTGGCGATGGTCGTGGGCATGGCCGTCGTCAGCGCGGATATGCGCATTGGGGTCGTCATGCGCGTCGCCATGGCTGTGGCCATGGGTGCGGCCATGGCCGTAGGCGCCGCCCTCAGGGGTGAAAGGTTCTGTGATTTCATGCAGATGCGCGCCGAGATGGCGCAACATGTCCTCCAACACCCGATCGCGGCGGATCACCAGACGCCCTGGCTCGATCTGCACCGGCAGGTGCCGGTTGCCCAAGTGCCAGCACAGCCGCAACAGGTGATGCGCGTCGTGTCCGAGCACCTCGGTCAGCGGCTCCGGTGCAGCCGAGATGGCGATTTCGCGGCCGTCGCTCAGCTCTAGCGCCATGCCGTGCCGCAGCTCGCTCGCCTCCGGCAGGTCGAGCACGAACTCAATCCCGCCATCGCTGGTCAGTCGCGCGCGACGCCTCCACCGGTCGTCATAGGCCAGCGTAATCGTGTCGGTGGGGGCGGTCGCGGCGCGGAGAATATGGGCGTGGGGCATTGTCAGTCGCTTTATGAAAGTGGTCGGATCAGAACATGAAGTAACGCTGCGCCATCGGTAAAACGTCTGCTGGCTCGCAGGTCAACAATTCGCCGTTGGCGCGCACTTCGTAGGTTTCAGGGTGGACCTCCATCACCGGGCAGGTATCGTTTAAGATCATCGAACGCTTGCCAATGCCGCCGCGGGTATTGCTGACTGGCACAAGTTGCTTGCGAAGGCCGAGAGCGTCTCGCACCCCCGCCTCCATCGCCGCGCCAGAAACGAAGGTGATAGCCGAATTTTCGACCGCGCGGCCCATCGCCCCGAACATCGGGCGCGAATAGACCGGCTGCGGCGTCGGGATCGAGGCGCCGGGGTCCCCCATCTGCGCGCAGGCGATCATGCCGCCGATCAGCACCATCTCAGGCTTCACGCCAAAGAACGCCGGGTTCCACAGCACAAGATCGGCGCGCTTGCCAACGGCGATGGACCCGATTTCGGCGGACATGCCATGCGTGATGGCCGGATTGATGGTATATTTGGCAATGTAGCGGCGCACGCGAAAGTTGTCGTTATCGCCAGTTTCCTCGGCCAACCGCCCGCGCTGGCGCTTCATCTTGTCAGCGGTCTGCCAAGTGCGGATCAACACTTCGCCAACCCGCCCCATCGCCTGGCTGTCCGACGCGATGATCGAGAACGCGCCCATGTCGTGCAGGATGTCCTCAGCAGCGATCGTCTCGCGCCGGATGCGCGATTCCGCAAACGCGACGTCCTCGGGGATCGATTTCGACAGGTGATGGCAGACCATCAGCATGTCGAGGTGTTCTTCAAGCGTGTTCACCGTGAACGGCCGCGTCGGGTTGGTCGAGGACGGGATCACGTTCGGCTCGCCGCAGAGCTTGATGATGTCGGGGGCGTGGCCGCCACCCGCACCCTCAGTGTGGAACGCGTGAATTGTGCGCCCTTTGAATGACTTGACGGTGTTTTCTACGAAACCACTTTCATTGAGCGTGTCCGTATGGATCATCACCTGCACGTCCATCTCATCCGCCACGGTCAGGCAGCAGTCGATGGCGGCGGGGGTGGTCCCCCAATCCTCGTGCAGTTTCATCGCGCAGGCGCCCGCGCTGACCATCTCGCGCAGCGCGCCGGGAAGCGACGCGTTGCCTTTGCCCGACAGCCCGATGTTCATCGGCACGCCGTCGATGGCTTGCAGCATCCGCCCGATATGCCAGGGCCCCGGCGTGCAGGTGGTGGCGAGCGTGCCGTGCGCCGGGCCGGTGCCGCCGCCGAGCATGGTGGTCACGCCGGAATGTAGCGCGTCCTCCAGCTGTTGCGGGCAGATGAAGTGGATGTGGCTGTCAAACCCGCCCGCGGTGAGGATGCGACCTTCGGCGGCGATCGCCTCGGTGCCGGGTCCGACGATGATGGTGACGCCGGGCTGTGTGTCGGGGTTGCCGGCCTTGCCGATCGCCACGATCCGCCCGCCGCGAAGCCCGACATCGGCTTTGTAGATACCCGAATGGTCCACGATCAGCGCGTTGGTGATCACGGTGTCGACGGCGCCGTCGGCGCGTGTCGCCTGCGACTGGCCCATGCCGTCACGGATCACCTTGCCACCGCCGAATTTCACTTCTTCTCCATAGGTTGTCAGGTCTTTTTCAACCTCGATGACAAGCTCGGTGTCGGCCAGCCGCACCCGATCCCCGGTGGTCGGGCCATACATTGCGGCATAGTCGGCGCGGGAGATCATGTGGGGCATGGAAGGGTCTCCGACAGGTCAGGAAGGGCCGTCGATCCGTGCACGCACAGGGGCGGACAGACCAGCGAAGTGCATGGAAATCAGAGCGTTACAGATCGCCCATGATGTGTTGGTTGAATCCAAAGACGCGCCGGTCCCCGCCATAGGGGATCAGCTGCACCTCACGCGACTGCCCCGGCTCGAACCGCACCGCGGTGCCGGCGGGGATGTCGAGCCGCATCCCCCGCGCGACGCCTCGGTCGAAGATCAGCCCTTCATTGGCTTCGGCGAAGTGGTAGTGGCTGCCGATCTGCACCGGTCGATCGCCGGAATTGGCGACCAGCAGCGTCATCGCCGTGCGGCCGGCGTTCAGCTCGATCTCGCCATCGGCGGGGTAAATCTGTCCGGGGATCATGGCGGCGCCTTTCAGTTGAGCATCATCAGCGCGCCCGCCGCGACGGTCGCGCCGCCGAGCGCGCGCAGCGCATTCGGGGATCTGCGCGCCAACAGCGCGCAGCCCGCCGCGATCCCGGCGACGTGCAGCGTCAGTGTCGCCACGGTGAAGCCAACGATGAACAGCGCCTGGCCCGCGTCTGCCTCGGCCCCGTGGGCCATGCCGTGCGCGGCCCCGAACAGCGCGACCAGCGGCAACGCCACCGCCTGCGGCAGCCGCAGCGCCAACGCCGATGCGGCCCCGAGCACGATGATCGACGCGAGGATCACCTGCTCGGTCCCGCCGATCCCGTCCGACAGCCCCAGCGTCGCGCCGGCCAGCATCGCCGCGACGAAGGTCGCAGGCATCGCCCACAGCGCTCGCGGCCCTGATTGAACCGCCCACAGCCCGACCGCCACCATGGCGAGGATATGGTCGGGCCCGCCCATCGGGTGCGACAGGCCGGCGAAGAAGCCGCCCGCATCGTGACCCGGATGGGCGAAGGCGGAGGCGGGCAGCATCGCGAAGGCGAGGGTCAATAGCCGGATCATCAGCGCGGTCCTTTTCAGCGGATCGGTTGGTGGACGGTCACCAGCTTGGTGCCGTCGGGAAAGGTTGCCTCGACCTGCACGTCGTGGATCATCTCGGCGATCCCTTCCATGCACATGTCGCGGGTGATGACGGAGGCGCCCGCCTCCATCAGATCGGCGACCGAGCGGCCGTCGCGCGCGCCTTCGACCACGAAATCGGTGATCAGCGCGATCGCTTCGGGGTGGTTCAGCTTGACGCCGCGCGCGAGGCGCTTTCGCGCCACCTCGGCGGCCATCGAGATCAGCAGCTTGTCTTTTTCGCGCGGGCTCAGGTTCATCGGTGGTTCCTCAGATCGTCCAGACCTTGGGCGGCGGGGCGCCGCGCAGGGCGACGAGCAGCGGAATCAATCGGCGCCGCAGCGCCAGACCGTCAGCGGCGATGATGCGCGCCGACAGCAGAGAGTCAAAGGCGCTGACGCCCGCGCCCGGCGCATCGCCAAGGGCGGCGCGGGCGCGGGGGGCCATCGCCTCGGCGTCAGGCGCGGCCAGCAGCAGCGACGCCGCCGCTCCAGCCCCTGCCAGCGCGCCATGGCGCGACAGCGCGTCCGGCCCGATCAGGCGGAACCCGTCGGCATAGATCAGCCGCCCGTCGCGGCGCACCCGCCATGCGTCGCGAAACCGCGGGTCGGTCAGCACTTCGCCCATGGCGGCGCGGCCGAAAATGACGGCTTCGAGCGCGAGAACCACGCCGTCGCCCGCCATATCGATGGTCAGGGTGCGGTCTAGCGCGCAACCGTCGAACAGGATCGTCTCCTGCGGCAGCCAGTCGATTCGTGCGCCGGGCGCCACCTTCAGGGTCGCGTCGACGCGACCGACCTCTCCGGGATGGGCGCGATAGGCGCGCTCCGCCGCTTGGGTCGATAGCGTGAGGCGCGCGCCGGGATGCGCCACGCCGCGATAGGTCAGCCGGTCGCCGCCGGTGATCCCGCCCGCGGTATTGAGCAATACCGCCGACAGCCCCGGATCCACGCCCGCGGGCAGCAACGCCTTGGCGCAGCCGCGCTGGCGCAGATCGGCCAGCACCGATCCGCCGCGGGCGAATTTCGCGCCGACCAACGCTTCGCCGATCGCGCGGGGCTGGGCGGCGCGGGGACGTGGCGACGATTCGACCGCCGCGGCCCCCGCCGCACCGGCAGGCGCCTGTTTCGCCACGCTGGCGGTTCCTATCGGAGCGATCCACTCGTTCACTTAGCCGTCCACCTTCTGCCGCTTCGTCAGGCAGTATAGGAGCGCAGCGCGCCATTGCCATGCCCAATGTTTCGGTTTCTATGTAAATTTATGATCAAATTTCAGGCAATCTTCGAAATATGCCTTGAATCGGGCGCAGCGCTCTTGCGCAGGTGCGAGATGAATGGGTGACTAAGCCTGCCGGAACCGCCGCTGCGTCGCAAAATCGATACGGAGGGGGGCGGGGGCGGCAGGCGAGCGTGACGCAGGGGGTGACCCTCGATGCATTCGCCGTTCCGATCAAACAACAGCGGCGCCGCCGCTTCACCGCATGGGGCCGACGCCCTGGCGCTGAACAGGCAGGCGGCGACCCGCGGCAGGAGAGAAATATGAAGACGACCATCCGCAACGCGCTCCTCGGCCTTGCCGCCGCTTCGGTCTTCTCGGGATCCGCCATCGCGCAGGAAGACACCATCAAAGTCGGCATCCTGCACTCGCTGACCGGCACGATGGCGATTTCCGAGACGACGCTGAAAGACGTCATGCTCATGCTGATCGAAGAGCAGAACGCCAAGGGCGGCCTGCTGGGCAAAAAGCTTGAAGCGGTGGTGGTCGATCCGGCCTCCAACTGGCCGCTGTTCGCCGAAAAGGCGCGTGAGCTGATTGAGGTCAACAAGGTCTCGGCGGTGTTCGGCTGCTGGACCTCGGTGTCGCGCAAATCGGTGCTGCCGGTGTTCGAAGAGCTGAACAGCATCCTGTTCTACCCCGTCCAGTACGAGGGCGAGGAATCGCAGCGCAACGTGTTCTACACCGGCGCCGCCCCGAACCAGCAGGCGATCCCGGCGGTCGACTATCTGATGGCCAACGAAAGCGTCACGCGCTGGGTGCTCGCGGGCACCGACTATGTGTATCCGCGCACCACGAACAAGATCCTCGAGGCCTATCTGAAGGCCAAGGGAGTTGCCGACGAAGACATCATGATCAACTACACGCCGTTCGGTCACTCCGACTGGCAGACCATCGTGTCGGACATCAAGACCTTCGGGTCCGCCGGCAAAAAGACCGCCGTGGTTTCGACCATCAACGGCGACGCCAACGTGCCGTTCTATAAGGAGCTCGGCAACCAGGGCGTTTCGGCCGAAGACATCCCCGTCGTCGCCTTCTCGGTTGGCGAAGAAGAGCTGGCCGGTCTCGACACCGCGCCGCTGGTCGGCCATCTGGCCGCATGGAACTACTTCATGTCGTCCCCCGCGCCCGAGAACGATGAGTTCATCGCCGCCTGGCACAAGTTCATCGGGTCCGACGCCCGCGTGACCAACGACCCGATGGAGGCCCACTACATCGGCTTCAACATGTGGGTCAAAGCGGTCGAAGCCGCCGGCACCGTCGACTCCGACGCGGTGATCGACGCGATGATCGGCGTGTCCGTGCCGAACCTGACCGGCGGTCTGTCGGCGATGATGCCGAACCACCACATCACCAAGCCGGTGCTGGTCGGTGAAATTCAGGCCGACGGCCAGCTTGAGACGGTGTGGTCGACCTCCGGCCTCGTGGTCGGCGATGCGTGGTCCGACTATCTGCCCGACAGCAAGATGCTGATCGCCGATTGGCGCGCGCCGATGTCGTGCGGCAACTTCAACGTCGAAACCGGCGCCTGCGGCGGCAAGGGTCAGTGACCTCACGCCTCTGACGCTGATGCGGGGGGCGGTTCGCCGCGCCCCGCCGATCCCCCCGGCCCTTCGCCTGGCGCGCTCCTCCCCGCGCCGCGGGCGGGGGCCGGGAGATCGAACCATCGCCTACGGCACGCGCCCGGTGCGGCGGTCCCCATCCGCCGCGCCCGGCGCGCCCGCCCACCCCTTGGCGCACCACCAGGCGCCAGGCCGCCTCAGCCGCATGTTCTGCGCGGCCAAGCGACCCGGCCCGACGGCGACCAAGCCAGAGAGCCAGACCGAATGACCTTGATAAAGCCCCTCGTCCTTGCGCTGGTCGCGCTGCTGGCGCTGATCGCGCCGGTCGGCGCGCAAACCACAGCGCCCGCCGCGACGCTTGAGACGCTGATCCCCGGCCTGCCTGACGGGTCCTATGACGACCGCGCCGGCCTGGTGGCCGCCATCGCCGAGACCGGCGATCCGCGCGCCGTCGATCTGCTGAGCGCGCTTGGCGAGGGCGACCTGCAACAGCGCAAATCCGACGGCGCCATCGTGCGCGTGGTCACGGTCAACCGCAAATCGATCGCCTATGATGCGCTGACCGGGGCTGAGCTGGGCGAATTCGGGTCCCGCGACGGGGTCAAGATCCGGGTCAACAACTCCTTGCGCCGCGCGATCCGCGCCGCGACCGCCGCCCTGACCTTGCGCGCGTCCGACCCGGCCTTGCGGCTTGAGGCGGCGCAAAACATGCTCAAAGCGCCCGACCCGGACCTGCTGCCGACGCTCAACGCCGCGTTGGAGAAGGAGACGGTCCCCGAGATCCGCGACGCCATCGCCACCGCCCGCGCCGCCACCGTGCTGGTGTCGGACGTGCCGAGCGAGGTGAAGGTCGCCGCCCTCGACCGTCTGGGCGAGGAGGGCAAGCGGTCGTCCCTCGCGCTCATCAACGTGCAGATGGACAATGCCGATCCGGCCATCGCCGCCGCCGCCGTGCGCGCGCATGACAAGATCGAGCAAGCCCGCGTCCTGTGGGATGCCGCCCAGAACATCTGGTACGGGCTGTCGCTCGGCTCGGTGCTGATGCTGGCGGCGATCGGGCTGGCGATCAGCTTCGGCGTCATGGGCGTCATCAACATGGCCCACGGCGAATTGGTCATGCTGGGCGCCTACACGACGTTCGTGGTGCAGGAAATCATCCGCACCTCCGCCCCCGGCCTGTTCGGCTGGTCGCTGCTGATCGCGGCGCCGCTGGCGTTTCTGGTGGCGGGCTCGGTCGGCGTGCTGATCGAGCGCAGCGTGGTCCGCTGGCTCTACGGCCGTCCGTTGGAAACGCTGCTGGCCACCTGGGGCGTATCGCTGATCTTGCAGCAGGCGATCCGGTCGATCTTCGGCCCCACCAACCAAGAGGTCGGCAACCCCGACTGGATGTCGGGCGCGTTCGAGCTGGGCCAGCTAACCGTCACCTGGAACCGTCTGTGGATTTTGGTGTTCGCGCTGGCGGTGTTCCTGCTCTTGCAGATGATCCTCAAGAAAACTCCGATGGGCCTGCAGATGCGCGCCGTCACCCAGAACCGCCGGATGGCCGACGCCATGGGCATCAAGACCGGCTGGGTCGATGCGATGACCTTCGGCCTCGGCGCCGGGGTCGCAGGGCTGGCGGGGGTCGCGCTCAGCCAGATCGACAACGTGTCGCCGAACCTCGGGCAGGGCTACATCGTGGACAGTTTCATGGTCGTGGTGTTCGGGGGGGTGGGCAACCTGTGGGGCGCGCTTGCAGGCGCCTTCACCCTAGGGATCGTGAACAAATTTCTGGAGCCTTACGCGGGCGCGGTGCTCGGCAAGGTGCTGGTGCTTGTGTTCATCATCCTTTTCATCCAGCGCCGTCCGCGGGGGCTGTTCGCCCTCAAGGGCCGGTCCGTGGAGTCCTGATCCATGATCCTGCGCGCGCTTGACGCCCGATCCTATCTGTTCCTCGCGATCATCGCCGCGATCGCGGTGGGGGTGCCTGCTGCCAACATGTGGGCGACGCCCGGATCGGCGCTGCACCTGCCGAACTTCGCCGTGGCGCTGTTCGGCAAGTATCTTTGCTATGCGCTGCTCGCGCTCTCGGTCGATCTGATCTGGGGCTATGCGGGGATCCTGTCGCTCGGCCACGGGGCGTTCTTCGCGCTTGGCGGCTATGCGATGGGCATGCACCTGATGCGCGAAATCGGGCCGCGCGGCGTCTATGGCAACCCGATCTTGCCCGACTTCATGGTGTTCCTGAACTATACGGAGCTGCCGTGGTTCTGGCTCGGCTTCGACCACTTCTGGTTCGCCGCATTGATGGCGATGGTGGCGCCGGGGTTGTTGGCGTTCGTGTTCGGTTGGCTGACGTTCCGGTCCCGCGTCACCGGCGTGTACCTGTCGATCATCACCCAAGCGATGACCTATGCGCTGCTGCTTGCGTTCTTTCGCAACGACATGGGGTTCGGCGGCAACAACGGCCTGACCGATTTCAAAGAGGTGCTGGGGTTCGATCTGCAGGCCGACGCCACCCGTGCGGGGCTGTTCGTCGCGTCTGCGGTGGCGCTGATGCTCGGCTTCATCGTGTGCCGGATCGTAGTGTCCTCGCGCCTTGGCAAGGTGCTGATCGGCATTCGCGACGCTGAATCGCGGACCCGGTTTCTGGGTTTCCGGGTCGAGGGTTACAAGCTTTTCGTCTGGACGCTATCGGCGATGATCGCCGGGGTTGCGGGCGCGCTTTACGTGCCGCAGGTCGGGATCATCAACCCCGGCGAATTCTCCCCCGCCAACTCCATCGAGATCGTGATCTGGGTCGCGGTCGGCGGTCGCGGCCTGCTGATCGGCGCGGTGGTCGGCGCGATCCTCGTGAACGCGGCCAAGACCTTGCTGACCGGGCTTTTCCCCGAGATCTGGCTGTTCGCCCTTGGCGGACTGTTCATCGGGGTGACTTTGTTCCTGCCTCAGGGCGTGCTTGGCGGGCTTGGCTCGCTGCGCAGGTCCATTCGACGCGGGGGCGAGCCCGCCTCTGCGATCAAGACCACCGCGGAGTGATCTGACATGTCGGTCAAGGCTGCGAATTCCGTGCTCTACCTCGATGGCGTTTCCGTTAGCTTCGACGGGTTCAAGGCCATCAACGGTCTGTCGCTCGTCCTGCAAAAGGGCGAGATGCGGGCGATCATCGGTCCCAACGGGGCGGGCAAGACCACGATGATGGACATCATCACCGGCAAGACCCGCCCCGACACCGGCGACGTGCTGCTCGACGGATCGATCGACCTGACCAAAGAGGACGAGGCCGGGGTCGCGCGCCTCGGCGTCGGGCGCAAGTTTCAAAAGCCGACGGTGTTTGAGACGCACTCGGTCGAGGACAACATCCTGCTCTCGCTCGACCGTCCGCGCGGCGTGTTCGACATGCTGTTCGCCCGCCGCACTGCGGCGGAACAGGCCCGGATCGATGAGTTGCTGACGCTGATCCGGCTCGAGGATCGGCGCGACGATCTGGCCGCCAACCTAAGCCACGGCCAAAAGCAGTGGCTGGAGATCGGGATGCTGCTGGCCCAAAACCCCCGCGTGCTGCTGGTCGATGAGCCGGCCGCCGGCATGACCGACGCCGAGACGATGGAGACCGCCAAGCTGCTGCGCGACATCGCCGGCCACGCGACGGTGGTGGTGGTGGAGCATGACATGGACTTCGTGCGCGCCTTGGACGTCAAGGTGACGGTGCTGCACGAAGGCTCGGTGCTGGCCGAAGGATCGCTGGACCAAGTGTCGAACGACCCGCGGGTGATTGAGACGTATCTGGGACGATGACATGCTGAATGTGACGGATCTGACCCTTCATTACGGCGCCGCGCAGGCGTTGCGCGGCGTGTCGGTGACCGCGACCCCCGGCAAGGTGACGTGCGTGATGGGGCGCAACGGGGTCGGCAAGACATCCTTGATGCGCGCGATCATGGGGCAGCAGAAGATCTCGGGCGGGAGCATCGAGTGGGAGGGGGAGGATATCTCCACCCTCAAACCCCATGAGCGCGCCCGCCGTGGCGTCGCCATCGTGCCGCAAGGGCGGGAGATTTTTCCGCTGCTGTCGGTGCATGAGAACCTCCAGACCGGCTACGCCCCGCTGGCCCGCGCCGACCGCACCATCCCTGAGGACGTCTACACGCTGTTCCCGGTCCTGA
>JBLIKI010000048.1:0-16031 GCA_047636235.1 Paracoccaceae bacterium
ATGGGCGGGGGGCGCGGGCGGGGCGGCGGGGGGCGCCCCCCGCCGCCGAGACGGGCAGGGAAAAGGCCCGGCGCGAGGGATCGCGCCGGGCCTTTTCGCGTTTCGGGGGCAACGACTTATTCCGTCGCGTCCTTCAGCCCCGTCGCCGCCGTCAACGCCGCCGCGAGATGACCGTAAATCTTGGTCCTATTCTCGGCTGTCGCGCTTGGGCTGAGATAATCGCTTGTCAACAGATCGCTCATCAATGTGTCGAGCATCTGCGCTTGGGTGACGTCGCTCCGCTCCGTGGAAATCCGCAGCAGCAGCCATGTGGCATCCCGCCAAGGCTCCGCGCCCTCGCATTTGTCGCCTTTCGCAATGAAGCCCTGCGCCGGGCAGATCCGCAGGCCGACGAAATGGGTCGCGTCGCTGCGGACTTCTTTACGGATCAGGGCGATGTAGCCCTCTTGCATCTCGTTGCGCAGCACAGCTGAATCTTGGCTGCGCGGATCGAAGCCCAGTTCGAACTTCATCTCCATATCATCGGTGTTCGCCGTCGTGAACGCTTGACCAAGACTGGTGAACACCTTGAGCGCGACAGCCTGTGCGGGGCTGGCGAAGCTTTGGCCCAATTCCGCAAGCTTGCCGATCAGTTCGGTGTTCGCTTGCGACTCCGCCGCGTCGAGCTCAAATATCTTGATGGTCAGCTTGGCGAAGGCGTTGATGTAGGGGGGCGGTCCATAGATCGAGATGTTGAGGAAGTTCAGCATCTGACCGGATTCGCGCACATCATTGCTGAAGAACACCACTCGATCGGCCTCGATCGCGTCGTCGTGGGTTCCTCGCACGTCCATCGCGGCGGTGATGGCGATTTCGCCGTGGGTCGCCACGCCGACGTTGATGTCGGCATAGCCCTCGTGTGAAGTGCATTCCTCGCTGCCACGGTTCGACCCGGCGAACAGGTCAAACTCGCCCCCAAACTTGCGAAAATCGCAGATGAACGCCGAGGTCCACGTGATCAGATAGTTATCCGCCTCCTGATTGTCCTTGACGGTTTCCAAGCTCTCGCCAAGCGATTTTCGCAGGATGATGTCGGTCACGGCCGCGCCGACATCTCCGCCGCTCACGCCGACGGGAGCCACCGAGGCCCGTGTCCAACCTTCGTTGAGAGCAGGGCTGCTTCCCGAACAGGCGGCGGTTGCAAGGGAGACGGCGAGAAAGATTTTCGCATTGCTTTGGCTCTAATTCATGCGGATCGAATCGGTTCGAATCGGTCCGCAAAAAAACCATGAACAAACTATTAGCGACTCCAAAAAGGCGAGCAACGGTTTCAAGTTTTAATTTTGGCGATTACTGCCTCAGCGCGTCATCCGCCGCCACGCGCGGAAGTAAAGCTGGTTGGGCAGCCAGTGCAGCGCGCGCAGGAACAGCGCGAAGCGGCGCGGGAACGTGATCTCAAAGCCGGGACGCGCCAGCCCCTCGACGATCCGGCGCGCCGCGTCGTCCGGTTGCATCACGAACGGCATCTCAAAGCCGTTGACCGAGGTCGCCTCGGTCGCGACGAACCCCGGGTTGATCACCGATATCCGCACCCCGAGGTCCATCAGATCCAGCGCCAGCGATTCCGCCATGGCGATCAGCCCCGCCTTGGTGGCGGAATAGGCCGCCGCGTTCGGCAGCCCGCCGAACCCCGCCACCGAGGCGGTCAGCGCCACATGCCCCTTGCCGCGCGCGATCATCGCTTTCATCACCGGGTCGAGCCCGTTGGCGACCCCGGTCAGGTTCACCGCAAAGGTCTGTGCGGCCTTGCCGGCGTCAAACTCCTGCGCCGACATCGGCAGGTAGATGCCTGCGTTGAGCAAGGCCAGCGCCAGCGGCGCGTCGGCCTCTATCCCCGCCACGATGGCCGCCATGGCGTCGCGGTCGGTGACATCGCCGGGGGCGGGGATGATTTTGCCGGGACGCTCTGCGGCCAGCGCCGCCAGCGCCTCGGGGTCGCGGGCGGTGGCGTGGACGGTCCAGCCGCGATCGACCAGCAGCAGCGTCACCGCCCGACCGATCCCGGCCGAGGCGCCGGTGACCCAGGCGCGGCCGTCCTCGGGCCGCGCGATCTGGTTGAAGACGTTGCCCTCAGCCATGGGGCGCCAGCGGCCCCAGCGCGGGGCCGAGGGTTTTGGCGGAGATCAGACCGACCTCTCCTTTGGCGTCGAACGCGTTCCCGGCCCATTCGTCGCCCGAATAGAACAGCGTCAGCTCCAGCTCTCCGCTCACGTTCCAGCGCGACACGGGGCGGGGGCCTTGGGCGGTCTGCATCGTTGTCTCGCCCGCCTTGGCGCAGGTGACCGCCATCGGCGCGCCCGACTGGATGCTGATCCAAGTGGGGCGGGTCAGGAACGATGAGCTCCAATAGCTGCTCGGCACGATGTCGGCGGGCAGAATGCCTTGGTGGCGGCTGCCGTCGACCTTCAGGCCGCCATCCACCGCGACCGCGCGCACGAAATCGCTGGTTCCGTCGTCGTCGCAGGTGGAGTCGAGCGCGATCAGCCGTCCGCCCCGCCACCGTTCGCGCGATTCCAGCGTATAGCGATATGCGGTGATGCCAAAGAATTTCACCGCGATGTCGATCTTGGATTCGGCGACGGTTTCATCCCCGTCCTGACGCACGGCGATGGATTGCCCGCCGATCAGGGTATCGCCGCGGCGGATGTCGAACCCGCGCGCGCCCGTCGCGGCGCGCGCACGCCCGGTTCCGGCGACAACCGCGGTCGCCACCATGCCGGTCAGAACGTTGCGTCGGTGGATCATCATGTCAATCCGCCAGATAGTTCAGCGCACGAGAGAACGGGCCGGTGAATCGCATCTTGCCGGTGGCGACGACGAAGCAGATGCACAGCCCCTCATCCAAGATGCGCGGGCGGTGGTCATCGGCCTCGGTCGCCATGGCGACGTCGCCGCGGCGGAACACTTGGCCGCGGTCCTCAAGGGCGCCGCACAGCACCAGCGTCGCCTCGACGCCTTCGTGGGTGTGCGCGAAAATCGGGGCGCCGGGGCGGGCGCGCAAAAAGCTGACCTCTTCGCCGTCGAACCCGTCGATCATCGCCTCGGCCAGTCCCGGCAGGCGGAACTTCCACGGCGCGTCGTGTTCCGACACGCCAAGCGCGTCGGTAAGGCAGCGCGGCATCACGCTGGGCGCGGCGGGGGCGCGGACGGCGCGCGGCAGGGGCGCGGGGGTGTCCAGCCGCGCGAGCACCGCGTCCAAGGACGGCGCGCTCAGCCCGGCCAGCGCCGGGGCGTCCAGCAGCGCGCCGCCGATCGCCTCGAACCCGGCGGCGCGGGAGCGCGCGTCGGGCGAAAAGGTCAGATGCGCCGCCACAAGCAGCGACATTCCCGGCGGCAGGGCGCCGCTGGCGTAATCAGCAAGGATCGCGTCGTCGATCATGGCGCGGTTCATATGGTCTCGCACTCGGTTGGGCCGAAGCGTCGGCGGGGGTCGGGCGGGCACGGCTTGGGTACAGACTCGGGGCCACGCCAAAGCGCGTCTCGATAACTGCGTCTGCCTATGCTACGTCGAAACCGCGCGGGCGGATCACTTTTATCGGGCCGGCGAGGACGGCGGATGGCGCATGCCGCCGCGATCGCCCCCCGGCCCTTCGGGTTCGCCCATGGACAGCCCCTTCCGGGCGTTTCTAGACGGAGTGGGAAAATGCCACACTCTCCCTTTTTTTTCTATGGATCTTTGCGCGATCCCGCTTTGCTGTCGGTGGTGATCGGTCGCGATGTCGATCCGGCCGAATTGATCCCGGCAACCTTGCCGGGCCATGAAATCCGCAAAGTGGCGGGCGAGGCGTTCCCCTGCCTGTCCCCCCGCGGCGGCGCCATCGCCGAGGGCGCGATCATGGACGCGGTCACGGAGGCCGAGGCCGCGCGAATCATCTTCTTCGAGGATGAGGAGGAGTTTGATCTGCGCGAGATCACCGTGGATACGCCCGCAGGCCAGCGCGCCGCGCGCAGCTTTTTCGCGCGCCCCGGCCTGTCGCCGGGCGGGCCATGGTCGTTTCAGGGCTGGGCGCCGGGGGATCGGGCGCTGCTGACCGAATGCGCGGTCGAAATCATGGCCCTGCGCCACGAAGGCGTCGACTGGACCGACAAGGCGATGTGGCCCGGAATAAAAAATCGCGCCCGCGCCCGTGTGCGCGCCGAGGCCGAGAACGTCGCGCGCGCCCGCGGGGCCATGCCCGACGTAGGGTTGGCCGCGATGGTCGACGGCGCCGGGATGAAGGCCGCGCAGGTGGACGCCCGCGTCCATCCCTATGCGTCCTATTTCGGGATCGAGGAGATGGTGGTGCGCCATCCCCTGCATGGCGGCGGCTTGTCGGCGCCGGTGCGGCGGGCGGCGTTCTGCTCGGGCGATGCGGTGACCGCGCTGCCCTATGACCCGGCCATGGACGCGGTGCTGCTGGTCAGCCAGTGGCGCGCGGGCCCGCAGGCGCGCGGCGACGCGCACCCCTATCCGGTCGAGGTGATCGCAGGCCGCATCGACGCGGATGAAAGCGCCGAAGCCACCGCCCGCCGCGAGGCCGCCGAGGAAGCGGGCCTGAAAATCGGGCGGATGGAGCGTGCGGGAGCCTACTATCCCTCGCCCGGCGTGATGGCGGAGCATATCACGTCTTTCATCGCCGAGGCCGATCTGTCGGGCGCGGGCGGGGTGCATGGGCTGGACGCTGAGGGCGAGGACATCATCTCGGTCGTCCTGCCCTATGACCGCGCGATGGCGCTGATGGATGCGGGCGCGATCAACTCGGCGCCCGCGCTGGTGTCGCTGCTGTGGCTGTCGCGGCGGCGCTGCGCGCTGCGCAAGGCGTGGCTGGCGGACTGACCGTTCCGCCCCCCGGCCCATCGCCGGAACGCCCGCCCGCGGCGTCGGCCGCGCGCGGCACATCCGTCGCCCCGGGGCGCGCCCGGTTTGCATCGGGGCCGCGCCCCTCATATGTCTGGAACCGTTGCGACCCGCACCGCGTTGGGTGGCGAATGCAGAAAGAACACGCCATGGCCGTCTATAAGGACCTCGCCGACGCCGTCGGTCACACGCCGTTGATCCGGCTCCGTCAGGCATCGGAGTCGACGGGCTGCGAGATTTATGGGAAGGCCGAATTCCTCAACCCCGGCCAATCGGTCAAGGACCGCGCCGCGCTGTGGATCATCCGCGACGCGGAACGGCGCGGCACGCTGCGTCCCGGCGGCACCATCGTCGAAGGCACCGCGGGCAACACCGGCATCGGGCTGGCGCTGGTGGGCGCGTCTTTGGGCTATCGCAGCGTGATCGTGATTCCCGAGACGCAGAGCCAAGAGAAAAAAGATATGCTGCGCCTTGCAGGCGCGGAATTGGTCGAGGTCCCCGCCGCGCCCTATCGCAAGCCGAACAACTTCGTGCGCTATTCCGAACGCCTCGCAGCCGCGCTGGCCAAGACCGAGCCGAACGGCGCCATCTGGGCCAACCAGTTCGACAACGTCGCCAACCGCCAAGCCCATATCGACAGCACCGCGCCGGAGATTTGGGAGCAGACCGGCGGCAAGATCGACGGTTTCATCTGCGCGGTCGGGTCGGGCGGCACGCTGGCGGGCTGCGCCATCGGGCTGCGGGCCATGAACCCGGACGTCAAGATCGGCCTCGCAGACCCTGAGGGGGCATCGCTGTTCTCCTACTACACCACCGGGGAATTAAAGGCCGAGGGGTCGTCGATCGCCGAGGGCATCGGCCAGGTGCGGATCACCAAGAACCTCGAAGGGCTGACGGTCGATCACGCCTATTGCATCCCGGATTCGGAGGCGCTGCCGATCGTGTTCGACCTGCTGACCGACGAAGGGCTGTGCCTTGGCGCGTCCTCGGGCGTCAACATCGCGGGCGCTATCCGGCTGGCGCGCGATCTGGGGCCGGGCCGCACCATCGTCACGATCCTGTGCGACTATGGCTCGCGCTATCAATCCAAGCTGTTCAACCCCGACTTCCTGCGCGAGAAAGGCCTGCCGGTCCCCGGCTGGCTGGAAACCCGCCGCAGCGACATCCCCTCGGCCTTCGTAGAGGAATGACGCCGCCACGGTCGGCGCACCGGCGCCGTCCGCTATGCCGGCCCCTACGCCCTCGCAAGGAACGAGCATGACCCTTCTTCGCGCGCTGGCCATCGTCGCCGTGCTGACGGCCCCGATCGCGGCCCTCGCCCTTGGCGGCGTCGCGCCGAGCGCGCCGCCCCTTGGCGACCCCGCTTCGTGGCTGGCGCAAGCGACCCCCGCTCCTGCGACTTCGGCGCCTGCGGCGCCCGGCCAGCGGATGATCTCCACCGGGCAAGGGGGGTCTGCCGCCCCGCCGGATGACACGCCCGTGGTGGCGACCGGCGCCAAGCCGCAGCCCGCCGCCGCGCCGTCCGCCGATGCGCCGCCCGCGGCGGCGGCGCGGGCGGCCGAGGACGCGGCCGCCGCGCCGCAGACCGCCGCCGCGGCCGCGGCCGCCGTCAGGACCCCCCCGACCGAGGCCGAGCTTTCCGAGGCGATGCGCATCGCCGTGTCCGCCAACCCCGAGGCAGGCGCCGCCGCCGCGGAGGCCGCGCGCGAGCGGCTGCGCGCGTGGGAGCAGGTCGCCGCCCGCGGATCGGACGCGATCGCGGCGGGGCGAGCCTCCACCGCCGCGCTCGAAGTCTTGCGCGAAACGCTGTCGTCCCAGCGCGCCGCCGCGCGCGCGTTGGCCGAACGCGCCCGCGCCGCCGCCCAGCCGCTGCGCCAGCAGTTGGACGCGCTGGGCGCCGCCCCCCCCGACGGGGCGGCCGAGCCTCATGCCGTCGCGGTGGAGCGCAAGGCGATCGCGGCGCTGATCGGCGGGCTCGACGCCCGCGCGCGCCAAAGCGATCTGGCCGCGACCCGCGCCGACGGGCTGATCACAGACATCGACGCGCTGATCCGCCAGCGTTTCGCCGAACAATTGCTGACCCGGGGGCCGAGCCCGCTCGACCCCTCCGACTGGCCGGTGGCCGCGTCGGAACTGGCCGGGGCCACCGTGCGCCTTGGCGAAGAGGTGATCGCCGCCGTCGCCGACCCGGTTCGCCAGCGCGAGCGCGAGGAACGCCTGCCGCTGCTGGCGGCGGCGGTGGCGGTGGCGCTGCTGCTCGGGCTGTGGCTGCGCAAGCGGCTGATCGTGGGGCTGGTGCGCGCGGCGCCCGAATCCGCGGGTCGGGGCCGCCGTGTCGCGGTCGGCGCGATGATCGCGGCGACGCGGCTGCTGCTGCCGACCGCCTCGGCGGCGGTGGTGTATCTCGGGCTTGATTACAGCGGCGTGCTGGGGGCTGACGGGAGCGATCTGCTCGACCTTGCGGCCACCGGCGTGATGCTGCTGATCGCGGGGCAGGGCATCGCGTGGGCGTATTATTCACCGTCGAACTCGCGGTTCCGGCTTTCGCGGCTCGATGACGCGAAATCGCGCCAGGCGGTGCTGCTGGCGGTGATGCTGGGCGTGGTGCTGTGCGTCGACAAAGTGCTGGTGCAGGGCGGCGAGGAATTGGGGTTCCTCGCGGATTCGCTTGCAGTGCTGAACCTTGCGGTGCTGACCGCGGGCGGCGTGGTCATGTGGGGCCTTGCGGGGCTGGTCCGTCCGCCGCGGATGACCCGCGCCGCGGTCAAGGCCGCCGCCGATGACATTGCCGCCTATGCCCCCGTCGCGGACGACGAAGACGACGCCGTCGGCATCGGGCGCACCTTGATGGCGATGGGCGCGGTCGCGATGCGGCTGGTGGCGGTGGCCTCGGTGCTGCTGTCGGCGGCGGGGTATTACGCGGCCTCGCGCTACGCGTTCTTCCCCACCGCGATGACGCTGGGGCTGCTGGCCGCCGGGGTGCTGCTGTTCACCATGATCCGCGAAGGCGTCGACGCCTATCTGTCGGATGAGACGGAGGCCGCCGGTCGCGGCGCGGGCGCGCCGGGCAAGTTGCGGCTGCTGCCGATCCTGGCGGGGTTCATCATCGTGCTGGTGCTGATCCCCGAATTGGCGCTGATCTGGGGCGCGCGCACCGCCGATCTGGCCGAGGGCTGGTCGATGATCTCGGGCGGGCTCAAGATGGGCGACGTCACCCTGTCGCCGGTCGATTTCCTGACTTTCGCGCTGGTGTTCACCGGCGTCTACACCGTGTCGCGGCTGTTCCAGACGATCTTGCGCAAATCGGTGCTGCCGAACACCTCGCTCGACAGCGGGGCGCGCAACGCGGTGGCGTCGTTCGTCGGCTATGCAGGGTTCGCCATCGCAGCGATCGCGGCGGTGTCGGCGGCGGGGCTTGATCTGTCCTCGCTCGCCATCGTCGCCGGCGCGCTGTCGGTCGGCATCGGCTTCGGCCTGCAGAACGTGGTCAACAACTTCGTCTCAGGCATCATCCTGCTGGTGGAGCGCCCGATCAAAGTCGGCGACTGGATCAACGTCAACGGCACCCACGGGACGGTGCGCAAAATCTCAGTCCGCGCGACCGAGATCGAGACCTTCGACCGCGCGTCCCTAATCGTGCCGAACGGAGATCTGATCTCCTCGCCGGTCATGAACATGACCCATGGCAACAATGTCGGGCGGGTGATCGTGCCGGTCGGCGTCGCCTATGGCACGGACGTGGAGAGGGTGCGTGAGATCCTGAGCGAGGTGTCCACCTCGCACCCCGCCGCGCTGCGATATCCGGCGCCGCAGGTGCTGTTCATGGCGTTCGGGGCGGATTCGATGAACTTCGAGATCCGCGCGATCCTGCGCGATGTCGGCCAGACGCTGGCGGTGCAGTCGCACATGCACTTTGAGATCGAGCGCCGGTTCCGTGAGGCGGGCATCGAGATCCCGTTCGCGCAGCGCGACATCCACCTGCGCAACCCCGAGGCGCTGGGAGCCGCCATCGCCGCCGCCATGGCCGCGGGGGGCTTGCCGGGCCCCGCGGCGCCGCCCGCAACGCCCGCCGCGCCCGCCGCGCCCGCGCCGCCCAGATCCGCGGCGACGCCGGTGGGGGCCCCCCTCGAACCTGACACAGACGGAGACGCCGCCAGATGACCGAGCCGCTGTTTCGCACCGACCCCTACCTGTTCGAGGCCGACGCCACCGTCACCGCGCTGACCGAGGACGGGGGCGTGGTGGTTTCCGCCTCGATCTTCTACCCCGCGGGTGGCGGGCAGCCCGGCGATGTCGGCGCGCTGACGTGGGAGGGCGGCGAGATGACGGTGACCACCGCCGTCAAAGGCGCCGCCTTGGACGAGATCGCACTGATCGGCGCGCCGGACACGCCCCGCCCGCCGGTCGGGGCCGCGGTGCGGCAGGTCTTGGACCGGGACATCCGCATGGCGCATATGCGGATCCACACCGCGCTGCATCTGCTGTCGGTCGCGATCCCGCTGCCGGTCACCGGCGGGCAGATCGGCGCTGAGAAGGGGCGGCTTGATTTCGACATGCCCGACGCCCCCGGCGACAAGGATGCGATCGAGGCGGCGGTCAACGCCATGATCGACGCCAACCATCCCGTCACCGACGAATGGATCACGGACGCGGAGCTCGACGCCAACCCCGGCCTGGTGAAAACCATGTCGGTGCAGCCGCCGCGCGGGTCGGGCCGGGTGCGGCTGGTGCGGATCGGAACTTTGGGCGCCACCATCGACCTGCAACCCTGCGGCGGCACCCATGTCCGCGCGACCGGCGAGATCGGCCGCGTGCGCATTGGCAAGATCGAGAAAAAAGGCCGCATGAACCGGCGCGTCAGCCTGCATCTCGACTGAATTCGCCTCCGCGGGCGGCGCCAAAGGCTGAGCGCGCTTGATCCCGGGGGGGCGCTATTCTAAGGCTCGGGAAACACCGCAACGCCTCCGGGAAGGAACGCCGCCGATGTCCGACAGCGACAGCCAGCAGATCGTCAGCACCGAGTGGTTGGAGGCGCACCTGTCGGCGCCCGACGTAAAGGTGCTCGACGCCTCATGGCACATGCCCGACACCGGGCGCGACGCCAAGGCCGAATACGCCGCCGCCCACATCCCCGGCGCCGGGTTCTTTGACATCGAGGACATCAGCGACACGCGGTCCCCGCTGCCGCACATGGCGCCGCCGCCGGAGAAATTCGTGTCGCGGATGCGCAAGATGGGCGTCGGCGACGGGCACCGCGTGGTGGTCTATGATCAGGCGGGGCTGTTCTCGGCCGCCCGCGCGTGGTGGATGCTGCGCCTGTTCGGCCACCGCGACGTGGCGGTGCTGGATGGCGGCTTGCCGAAATGGCTCGCCGAAGGGCGACCGACCGAGGACATGGCTCCGATGCCGCGTGAGCGTCACTTCACCGCCCGGCGCAACGCCGCCTTGGTGCGCGACGTGACGCAGATGGCGATGGCGGCAAAGCTTGGCGGCGAGCAAATCATCGACGCGCGCTCCGGCCCGCGGTTCCGCGGCGAGGTGGCCGAGCCGCGCCCCGGCCTGCGTGCGGGTCACATCCCCGGCGCGGTCAACCTGCCGTTCGGGGAATTGCTGAACGCCGACGGCACCATGAAAGACCCCGCCGCGCTGATCGCCGCGTTCGAGGGCGCGGGCGTCGACATGTCCGCCCCGATCGTGTCGTCCTGCGGGTCGGGGATCACCGCGTGCATTCTCGATCTGGCGCTAGAGCGTGTGGGCCACCGCCGCCACGCCGTCTATGACGGGTCGTGGGCGGAATGGGGCATGTACCCCGACCTGAAGGTGGAGCGATGACCGCCGCCGGGTCCGATGACGGCATGGTCGACTATACTGTCACCTATCTTGAGATGACCGCCCGCCCCACCGGCCCCTTCGCCCCCCTGCCGATGAGCGCGCCGACCAGCCTGATCCGGGCCAACGAGCCGCCGTTGTCCTGGTTCCTCTACCTCTATCGCGGGGTGGGGGCGGCGCATGAGTGGACCGACCGCCTGTCCGATGTCCCGGACACGCTGCGCGGTTTCCTGCATGACCCGGACATCAGCCTTTATACGCTGATGCATGACGGCTGGGCGGGCGGGTTCTTCCTGCTCGACCACCGCACCCCGGGCCAATGCGATCTGGCCTATTTCGGGCTGATGCCGGACATGCACGGGCGCGGCTATGGCAAGTGGCTGCTCGGCGAGGCGATCCGCACCGGCTGGGACCGTGAAGGCACCCGGCGCATGACCGTCAACACCAACACGCTGGATCATCCGCGGGCGCTGCCGCTGTATCAGCGCGTGGGGTTCTCGCCGATTCGGCGGGTGGCGGCGCGGCGCAAGGTGACGCAGCCCAAGGCATAGGCCCCCCGGCGATGGATCGATCGTTTCGACGCGCCGCCTTCGGGCGGCGCGATGCGTTTCGGGCGGCGCGGCGATTCGGATTGCGGCGGGTGAGTCGATATATTTACTTAGCGTAAATGGCGCGGCGCCGCCGGTTCGCGCAGCATTGTTAATGTCTTCTTAACCTTTCGATTTCCATCCACAGGCGCCCTGTGCATAACCGCGGCACAACATGTGGATGGAAATCGAATGTTGCTAATTCGTTCTCCCACCGATAGCGCATCTGCGTGGGTCAACGACGAAATCTGCCCTGAGTGTCGAAAAACTGTCTTGAAGCTTGAGCGGCTTTCTCTATCCTTGGTTTATCGGCGGCGCAGGCACACCACATGTGGTGCCCTTCCCAGCCCCGAGATCAGGCCGCACTACCGGCTGAACCACAACATTATGATTCTGGCGCCCTGCGGGGCGCCGCGCCGTGCCCGTCCCTTCCCGTCGGGCGCGGTCCTATGACGCCCCAAATATGTTCAGGAAATCCGAGATGCAGATCGAACGCCGGTTCACCGAAAAAGACGCCTCTCCCTATGCGGCCATCGAATTCCGCAAGGCGTCGTCTGAGATCCGCAACCCGGACGGCTCGGTCGTCTTCAAGCTGGCCGACATTGCCGTCCCCGCAAGTTGGAGCCAGGTGGCCGCCGACGTGCTGGCGCAGAAGTATTTCCGCAAAGCGGGCATCCCCGCGCACCTGATCAAGGTCGAAGAACCCGGCATGCCGGAGTTCCTGTGGCGGTCGGTCCCTGATGTGGCCAAGCTTAAACGTCTGCCCAAAGAGCGTCGGTTCGGCAGCGAGACCGCCGCCACCCAAGTGTTCGACCGTCTGGCCGGGGCTTGGGCCTATTGGGGTTGGAAGGGCGGCTATTTCACCACCGAGGCCGACGCACAGGCCTATTACGACGAAATGCGCTTCATGCTGGCGAGCCAGATGGGCGCGCCGAACTCCCCCCAGTGGTTCAACACCGGCCTGCATTGGGCTTACGGCATCGACGGCCCGTCGCAGGGCCACTTCTATGTGGATTTTGAGACCAAGGAATTGGTCAAATCCAAGACCGCCTATGAGCATCCCCAGCCCCACGCCTGCTTCATCCAGTCCGTTTCGGACGATCTGGTGAACGAAGGCGGGATCATGGACCTGTGGACCCGTGAGGCGCGGCTGTTCAAATACGGCTCCGGCACCGGCACCAACTTCTCGTCGCTCCGCGGCGAAGGGGAAACGCTGGCGGGCGGCGGGCGGTCCTCGGGGCTGATGTCGTTCTTGAAAATTGGCGACCGGGCCGCGGGCGCCATCAAGTCGGGCGGCACCACGCGCCGCGCCGCCAAGATGGTGATCTGCGACATGGATCACCCGGATGTTGAGAAATTCATCAACTGGAAGGTGAGTGAGGAGCAGAAGGTCGCGTCGCTTGTCGCCGGGTCCAAAGCCCACGAAAGCCTGCTGAACGCGATCTTCGGCGCGATCCGTGCCTGGGACGGGGCTGAGGCGGATGCCTTCGACCCCAAGGCCAACGCCGGCTTGAAAGCCGCGATCAAGGCTGCGCGCCGCGCCTTCATCCCGGAAAACTACGTCGGCCGGGTGCTGCAGTATGCCAAGCAGGGCTACGCCTCGATCGAATTCCCGACCTATGATCTGGATTGGGACTCGGAGGCCTATGTCACCGTCTCGGGCCAGAACTCCAACAACTCGGTCCGCGTCACCGATGCGTTCCTCGACGCGGTGCGCGAAGACCAGCCTTGGGAACTGATCCGCCGCACCGACGGCCAGATCGCCAAGACCGTGCAGGCCCGCGATCTGTGGGAGCAGATCGGCCACGCCGCCTGGGCCTGCGCCGATCCGGGCATCCAGTATCACGACACCATCAACGCCTGGCACACCTGCCCGGAGGACGGGCCGATCCGCGGGTCGAACCCGTGCTCAGAATACATGTTCCTCGACGACACCGCCTGCAATCTGGCGTCGATGAACCTGCTGACTTTCTATCGCGACGGCGTGATGGATCTGGTTGCGTATGAGCATGCGACCCGGATCTGGACGCTGACGCTGGAAATCTCGGTGCTGATGGCGCAGTTCCCCAGCCCCCAGATCGCGCAGCGGTCCTACGACTACCGCACCCTCGGGCTTGGCTACGCCAATATCGGCGGGCTGTTGATGACCATGGGCCTTGGCTATGACTCAGACGCGGGCCGCGCGGTGTGCGGCGCGCTGACCGCGATCATGACCGGCGTCGCCTATGAGACGTCGGCGATGATCGCCGCCGAAGTCGGCCCGTTCCCCGGCTATGCCCGCAACAGCAAGCACATGCTGCGCGTGATCCGCAACCACCGCCGCGCCGCCATGGGCGATGTGACGGGGTATGAGGGGCTGGCGGTTTCGCCGATGCCGCTCGACCACGCGTCGTGCCCGGATGAGGAGATGATCGTCCGCGCCCGCGCCGCCTGGGACCGCGCGTTGGACCTGGGGGAGAAGCACGGCTATCGCAACGCCCAGACCTCGGTCGTCGCCCCCACCGGCACCATCGGGCTGGTGATGGACTGCGACACCACCGGGATCGAGCCGGACTTCGCGCTGGTGAAGTTCAAAAAGCTGGCGGGCGGCGGGTACTTCAAAATCATCAACCGCTCGGTGCCCGGCGCGCTCGAAGCCATGGGCTATGACGAGGATCAGGTCGACGCGATCATCCGCTATGCGGTCGGTCACGGCACGCTGGCCGGATCGCCGGGCATCAACCACGCCAAGCTTGAGGCTAAAGGCTTCGGCGTTGAGGATATCGCGCGGGCCGAAGAGGCGCTCGGCAGCGCCTTCGACATCAGCTTCGTGTTCAACCAGTGGACGCTGGGCGCCGATTTCTGCAAAGCCAAGCTTGGCGTCAGCGACGCGCAGATCAACGATCCGGCCTTCCACCTGCTGCGCTATCTGGGGTTCAGCAAGGCGGAGATCCACGCCGCCAACGTGCATGTCTGCGGAACCATGACGCTTGAGGGCGCGCCGGAACTGGATGACGTGCATCTAGCTGTCTTCGACTGCGCCAACGCCTGCGGCAAGATCGGCAAGCGTTATCTGTCGGTCAACAGCCACATCACCATGATGGCGGCGGCGCAAAGCTTCATCTCGGGCGCCATCTCCAAGACCATCAACATGCCCAACGAGTCTACGATCGAGGAATGCCTGGCCGCCTATGACCTGTCGTGGCAGCTCGGCGTCAAGTCCAACGCGCTTTATCGCGACGGATCGAAGCTGAGCCAACCGCTGGCCTCGAAGCTGCTCGAGGACGAGGACGAAGATTTCGAGGATGCGCTGTCGGAGGCCCCCGCCGCCGCTCGCGTCTCGATGATCGCCGAAAAGCTGGTGGAGAAGGTGGTGATCCGCGAGATCGCCGCCGCCCGGCAGGAGCGGGACAAGCTGCCCCAGCGCCGCAAGGGCTACACCCAGAAGGCCAATGTCGGCGGCCACAAGGTGTACCTGCGCACCGGCGAGTATCGCGACGGGCGTCTTGGCGAGATCTTCATCGACATGCACAAGGAAGGCGCCGCTTTCCGCGCGATGATGAACAACTTCGCCATCGCGGTGTCAGTCGGCCTTCAGTACGGCGTGCCGCTGGAGGAGTTCGTCGAGGCGTTCACCTTCACCAGGTTCGAGCCGGCGGGTCTGGTGCAGGGCAATGACAGCATCAAGAACGCGACCTCGATTCTCGATTACATCTTCCGTGAGCTGGCGGTGAGCTATCTCGACCGCACCGATCTGGCCCATGTGCAGCCCGACGGCGTGCGCTGGGATGAGATGGGCCGTGGCGAGGAAGAGGGCAAGGCCAACATCTCGCCCGCCACGCAGGCGGTGTCGGACGCCGCGGTGGCGATGCTGCGTGAGGTGTCGTCGCCGGGCTACATGCGCAAGCGGATGCCGCACACCCTGTCGGGTCTGCCGAGCGTGCCGACGGGCGGCATCGCGGTGATGGAGGCCGCGAGTGCTGTTGCCGAGACGGTCACGATGTTGGCCCCCGGCCTCGACAACCGCGCCAAGGCGAAGATGCAGGGCTATGAGGGCGATCCCTGCGGCGAATGCGGAAACTTCACGCTGGTGCGCAACGGCACCTGCTTGAAATGCAACACCTGCGGCGGGACCTCCGGCTGCAGCTGAGTTACGCGAGGGATACGCGTGAGCGAGAGGGGGAGAGCGGCGAACGCTCCCCCCGATGGAACAGGCACAAGGCAAGACCCGAGCAGATAACAGCCAGCCTGGCGACAATCATAACGGCTGAATGGCCGAGCCTTGGGGCGGAACGCGAAGGACGCGTTCCGCCTTTTTTATTCGGGCGTAGGGCGATGCCTAGTGTGCATGACGCAGGTGATTGAGTGTCAAATTTCTGAATATCTCTGGCTGACAGCTCATTTCGAAAGAAGTTTCGTTCAATATTTAAGTTTCTACTGCAGGAGAGATTGATATTTCGTTTATAAGTGGTCGATATTATTGTTTTTGCACAGCATAGATCTGTGGGAGTGTGTCAAATATTTAAGGTGGGATCAGTATGAAATCGGTTAAGTTAATGGTGATCTCTGCTGCAAACTTGATGGGCGCGGTGAGCGCAAATGCGGCGTATTCGCGTGTTTGAGTCGGGCTATACAGGTTTTGCCAGCAATTGCTTGCCTATGGGCCTGAGGCTCAGGCCTCATAACCAGAATATGACGGTCGCAGCGATGCAGATGGCGCTCATGAACGTGTGGGCGCAGCGGTCGTATCTGGTGGCGAT
>JBLIKI010000049.1:0-15916 GCA_047636235.1 Paracoccaceae bacterium
CCGCAGGCGCTCACCCCCGGTTTCGGCGCGGTGCTGACGGCGATGGTCTATCAGGCGCTGCCCTATGCGGTGCTGGTGCTCTATCCCGCGCTGGCGCGGCTCGACCCGGCGCTGACCGAGGCGGCGCGGTCGATGGGCGCGTCCCCCGCCCGCGCCTTCACGACCGTGGTGATTCCGGTGTGCCGCAACACCATCGTGGCGACGCTGGTGATGGTGTTCGTGTTCGCGCTGGGGTCGTATCTGCTGCCGCAAATCCTCGGGCGCCCAAGCCATTGGACTCTGTCGGTGCTGATCACCGATCAGGCGATCTACCAATCCAACATGCCGTTCGCCGCCGCGATGGCGGTGCTTTTGGTGCTGGTCACGCTGTCGCTGGTGGCGCTGGTCGGACTGTTGGGCCGCCGCGAGGGCGCGCAATGATCGCCCGGGTGTTCCGCGCGCTGGTGGCGCTGTTTCTGGCCGCGCCGCTGGTGGTGGTGCTGGGGGTTTCGGTCAACGAAAAGCAAAGCCTGACCTTCCCGCCGCAGGGCTTCTCGCTGGCATGGTATGGCCAGATTTTCAGCGATGACGGCTGGCGCGCGGCGCTGATCAATTCGGTGGTGCTGGCGGCGGTGTCGGCGCTGATCGCGGTGTCGATCGCGCTGCCGCTGGCGTGGTTCCTGTGGCGGCGGATCGCGCCTTGGGCCAAGATCGTGCAGATGCTGGGGCTGGCGCCGTTCATCCTGCCGCCCGTCATCACCGCGCTGGGGTTCCTGACGTTCTGGGCCACGGCGGGGGTTTATGGTCAGGCATGGACGGCGGCGATCAGCCACGGGATCTTCTTCACCACGCTGCCGCTGGTGACGCTGACGCTGGGGTTCTCGTCGATCGACCGCAGCCTGACCGAGGCAGCTTCCACCATGGGCGCCGACGCGCGCGCGGCCTTTCGCACCGTGATCCTGCCGCTGATCCGGCCCTATCTGATCTCCGGCTTCGCGTTCGCCTTCGTGCTGTCGCTGAACGAATACATCGTCGCCTACATGACTGTGGGGTTTGTGATGGAGACGCTGCCGATCAAGATTTTCAACGCCCTGCGCTATGGTTACACTCCGACCATGGCTTCGGTGTCGGTGCTGTTCGTGGCGATCGCCGCGGTGGTGTTCGCGCTGATCGCATGGCTCGGCGATCTGCCCCGCCTGATGGGCGCCCCGGCTGAGGAGGACCGCTGATGCGTCTCGCCCTGTTGCAAATGACCGCCGTGGCGGGGGACGCGCCGGGCAACCTCGCGCAGATCGAAGCCGCGATGGGGCGCGCCGCGGCGCAAGGCGCCGATCTGCTGCTGGCGCCTGAACTGGCGCTTGGCGGCTATGGCGCGGGGGACGCGATGGCGGAATTGGCCGACCCGGCGCAGATCAAGGCGCTGTCGGCGCTGGCCCGCACCCACGGCATCGCGGTGGTCGCGGGGCTGGCGGAGCGGGCTGGCGACACGATCTATAACGCCGCGGTCTTCACCGATGGCGGGGCGGCGACGATCTACCGCAAATCGCATCTTTATGGTGACTATGAGCGGGGCCTGTTCCAACCCGGCCCGCCCGCCGCGGTGACGTTCCTCCATCGCGGGATCACCTGCGGCCTGCTGATCTGCTATGATGTGGAGTTCCCCGAGAACGTGCGCCGTCTGGCGCAGGCGGGCGTCGATCTGGTGCTGGTCCCGACCGCCCTGCCCGCGGGCGATCATTCGCCGTTCATCGCGGGCACGATCATCCCGGCCCGCGCGTTCGAAAACCAAGTCTTCGTCGCCTATGCCAACCATTGCGGGGCCGACGCGCGCTTCGCCTATGCGGGGCTGTCGCATGTCGCCGCTCCGGATGGCGCAACGCTGGCGCAAGCAGGCGCCGCCCCGGCGCTATTGATCGTTGACATCGACCCGGCGGCCTATGGGGCCAGCCGGGCCGACAACCCGTATTTGCGCGACCTGCGCGTCTAGCTTCCGTAGCGCGCCGCGGTCAGCCCGTCGAAGTCGATCTCAGGCGTCTTGCCCACCACCATATCCGCCACCGCGCGGCCTGATCCGCACGCCATGGTCCAACCCAAGGTGCCATGGCCGGTGTTCAAAAACAGGTTCTCATATTTCGACGGCCCCATCACCGGCGTGCCGTCGGGGGTCATCGGGCGCAGGCCGGTCCAGCCTTCGTATTTGGTCAGATCGCCGCCGCCGGGGAACAGATCGCCGATCACATGGCGCACCGTGTCGGTGGCATGGGGGCCGAGGCGCCCGCTATAGCCCGCGATCTCCGCCGTGCCGGCCACTCGGATCCGATCCCCCAGGCGGGTGATCGCGACCTTGTGCGTCTCATCCATGATCGTCGACTGGGGCGCCGCCGCGTCGTCGATCACCGGAAGCGTCACCGAATAGCCTTTGACCGGATAGACCGGCAGCTTGATCCCGATCGGGCGCAGCAGCATCGGGCCATAGCTGCCCAGCGCGCAGACATAGGCGTCGCCGGTCACGCGCCCCTCTTTGTCGGTGTCGACGCCGACCACCTTGCCGTTCTCAACCGCGATCCGCTCGATGGTCTGGCCATAGTGGAATTCGACCCCCAGCGCCGCGGCCTTTTCCGCCAGCGCCATGGTGAACATCCGGCAATCGCCGGTGCGGTCGGCGGTCAGGCGCAGGCCGCCGACGAATTTCCCGCGCACCCCCGCCAGAGCCGGTTCCACGGCGATGCAGCCGTCGGGGTCCAGCACCTCGAACGGGCTGTCATATTCCGCAAGGATGTCTTGGTCGGCCTTGCTGTCTTTCAGCTGCTTTGTCGTGCGGAACAGTTGCAGCGTGCCTTGCGCGCGGCCGTCATAGTCGATCCCGGTTTCCGCGATCAGGTCGGGCAGCACGTCGCGGCTATAGTTCGACACCCGCACCATGCGCGCCTTGTTGACGGCATAGCTGGCCTCGTTGCAATTCATCAGCATCTGCGCGCCCCATTTCCACATGGTCGGGCTGATCAGCGGCCAGATGAAAAGGGGGCGGCGCTTCATGAACAGCCATTTCAGCGCCTTCAGCGGCACCCCCGGCGCCGCCCAGGGCGAGGTCATGCCGTAGGACAATTCCCCGGCGTTGGCATAGCTGGTCTCAAGCCCCGGTCCCGCCTGACGGTCGAGCACGACCACCTCGGCGCCGTGCTTGGCCAGATACCAAGCGGTGGTGACGCCGATAACGCCCGCGCCCATCACGACGACTTTCATGGGATACGATCCTTTGATACGCTGCGGTGATACGCCCGACCTTGCGCGCACCTTTTCATCACCAACGCACGGATGGCCCGATTCAAGGACGCGGCACGGCGGCGCAGCCGCGAAATCAGGCGCCGGATCAGCCTTTCGCGCCTCCGTCCTCGCCTGCCCCGTCCCCGCCCGCGCGGATCAACGCCGCCGCGATGCGGGCGGCGACCTCGGGCGTCTCGATCGCCGCGGCGCCCGCCACCGCACGCAGATCGCGCCGCGCCGCGTGCAGTTGGTCGAGCAGCGACAGCATCGCCGCCAGCGCCTCATCCTCCAGCTCATAGGTATCCGACAGCTCGCAGATCAGGTCGAGCCTCGCGATATCGATGCGCCGATAGACCGGCGCGCCGCCCGCCCGGTAGGGGCGCACGACGCCAAGCGCCAGATAGGCGGTCAGCCGCGCCTCGGTCAGGCGGGCGACGGCGCAGAGCGCCTCGGATTGGGTGAACCGTTCGGTCATGGCTGCATCCCTTTCATCAACTCGGCGCGCGGGTCATGGGCGCGGCCGACCCGCCAGCCTTCCAGAAACTCGGTCAGCGCCGGGTCGTCCTCGGGCGGGGCGACGATGCGCAATTCGACGAATTGATCCCCCGCGACGCCGCCGACCTTCACCCCGCGCCCGCGCAGGCGCAGCACCCTGCCCCCGCTGGCGCCTTTGGGGATGCTCAGCGTCACCGGCCCGTCGATGGTCGGGGCCTGGACCTTGGCGCCCAGCACCGCCTCGTCGATGGTGATCGGCAAGGTCAGGTGGATGTCCGCGCCGTCGCGCCGGAACGCCGTGTGCGCGCCGACCGAGAGGGTCACCAGCGCATCCCCGGGCGGGCCGCCGCCGTAGCCCGGCGCGCCCTTGCCGCGCAGGCGCAGGGTCTGGCCATCGCCGGCGCCTTGGGGGATCGCCACCTCGATGGTTCCGCCCTCAGGGACGGTGATGCGCGTGCGGGCGCCCCGCGCGGCGTCAAGGAACGGCACCGACAGCGTATAGCGCAGGTCCGGGCCGGGGGCGCTGAACCCGCCCCCGCCTTGGCCGCCCCCGCCTTGGCCGCCATAGCCGCGTTGGGCGCGCCCGCGCAGGATCTCGGCGAAGATGTCGGCGGGATCGGCGGCGTCCTCATGGCCGCGGCCGGGGTGATAGGCGTGGCCCGCCGCCCCGGCATGGTCGCGGTAATAGCCGCGCGCCCCGGCCCGGGGCGCGCGCGCCGCCCCCGCCACGTCGATTTCGCCTGCATCGAAACGCGCGCGGGTCGCAGGGTCTTTCAGCAGATCATGGGCCGCGGACATGGCCTTGAACCGCGGCTCCGCCTCAGGGTCGTCGGGGTTGAGGTCGGGATGGTTGGTGCGCACGATCTTGCGCCACGCGGCCTTGATGTCCGCGGCGGTCGCGGTCTTGTCGAGCCCGAGGGCGGCATAGGGGCCCGCCCCGGTGGCGGCGTTGGGATCATCGCTCATGCCGCGACCCAGGTGTCAGGGCGGGCGATCGGCGTGGTGTCGGTGGCGTCGCGCATCGGAACCCTCTTGGCGGCGAGGCGCGGCGGCGCCCCTATGGCTCCCTCCGTCAAACCACGAAACCGCGCGCGCCACCCTGATCTGGCGCAAGGCGCGGGGCAAGTCGCGCGGCTATCGTTTGCGCGACCCGATCCAAGGATATCCCATGCCCTGCACCATCGACCGCCTGTTCCCCGAAGGTGCCTTCGACGCCGTCGCCGCGCGCACCCGCGCCGCCCTCGCCGCCAACGGCTTCGGCGTGCTGACCGAGATCGACATGGCCGCGGCGATGAAGGCGCGGCCGAGCGCCGACCTTCCGGCCTATCTGATCCTTGGCGCGTGCAACCCCAAGCTGGCGCTCAGCGCCATCGAGGCGGAGCCGAAGGTCGGCGCCATGCTGCCATGCAACGTGATCGTGCGCCGCGTAGCGGGCGGCGTGGAGGTGAGCGCGATCGACCCCGCCGCCTCGATGATGGCGATCGACACCCCCGCGCCGCACGCGGTGGCGGGCGAGGTGCGCGATCGGCCGGCCCGCGCGATCGCCGCGATCTGAGGGCGCGCGGGGGGTCTTGGCAACCGCGACGAATGCTATAGCGTTCGCAGTCGCCAACCGTCCGCATCCCCTTCGGAGAGCCCGCCATGCAGCTTTTTCATTCGCCCGCCTCGCCCTATGTCCGCAAGGTCATGGTCATCGCCCACCTGACCGGCCAGACCATCGACACCGTGCCCGCCTCCCTGAGCCCGGTTTCGCGCAACATGGACGTGGTGGCGCAGAACCCGCTCGGCAAAGTGCCGACCGCGATGACAGATGACGGCCCGCTCTATGACAGCCGGGTGATCTGCCAGTATCTTGACGCGCAGCACTCCGGCGCGCCGCTTTACCCCGCATCCGGTCCCAAGCGTTGGACCGCCCTGCGGCGTGAGGCGCTGGCCGACGGCATGCTCGATGCCGCCCTGCTGGCGCGCTATGAGGGGTTCTTGCGCCCGGAGGACAAGCGCTGGCCCGAATGGCAGCAGGGCCAGATGGACAAGGTGGCGTCGTCGCTCGATGCGCTGGAGGTCGAGGCAGGCGGGTTCGAGGGCATCGACGCCGGGATGATCGCGGTCGGCTGCGCGCTCGGCTATCTTGATTTCCGCTTCGCCGCGATGGACTGGCGCGCGGGCCGCCCCGTGCTGGCCGCCTGGTTCGAAGTGTTCGCCCAGACCCCCGCGATGCAAGAGACCGCCCCCCCCGCGGCCTGAACGATCCGGCCCCCCGCCCGGGATCCGGGCGGGGGGCCGCCTTACGGCATCACGCCCACGATCTTGGGGCCATGATCTTGGGCCGCGATCTTGGGGCCGCGATACGTGCGATCGACGCCCAGGGCCGGCGCGCGCGATCCGGTGCGGTGGCGCCCCGCAGGGCGCCCCGGATCAGGCGTGTTTGTCGCCGGTCACCATGGCGCGGGGCAGATTTTCGCGATGTTTCCAACTGGCCGGCGCCACGCCGCCCAGATGCAGCCCGACCGGCAGCAGCGCCAGATTGGTGAATATGCCGTGGGCCTCTTGCCACAGGCTTTCCTCGCCCTCCCCCCCGTCATGCTCGCCGCCGTTCTCGCCGCCGCGCTGTTCGGCGGTGGCCTGCCCGGCGCCCTCGACGGGGCGAGGGGTCATCTCGATGATCCCGGCCAACGGCCCTTCGCCGTCCTTGGCCGCAAAGTTCGCCATGCCCGTGAAAGTCGCGGCGGCCAGCGCGGCCAGCAGCGCCACGGTCATGACCCCGCCCGCCGGGCTGTGGCCCAGATAGCGCGGCGGGGTTCTCGCGATCAGCTTCTTGAGGTAGGCCAGCGCCGCCCACGGCCCGGTGACGAAATCAGCGAACCGCGCCCGACGCGGCCCGACAAAGCCCCATACGATCCGCAGCGCCACCACGCCGAACAGGGTATACCCGGCATAGGTGCGGAGCCATTCCGGCTCGCCCTCGGTCACATAGGCGATGGCGAATTCCGCCGCCAACAACCAATGGCTGACCCGCACCAGCGGGTCCCAGATTCGCACCAGCGCGGAGGCATCCTGCGGCGCGGCCATCAGACGCTCCCTTCGGCGACTGAAGCCCTGGCCGCGTCGGCGGAATGGGGGCGGAGGTCGGACTTGCGCATGGCGTCACCTTGGGTTTGTGCCGATCGACAGACAGGACGGCAGGTCGGCGCGCAGGGCCGGCGGAAAGATCGCCCGCCGTCCTCGCCCGGCCGCTTCTGTCTCCTAGCGCGCGCCCGCTGACGGCCCGCTGACAGGGGGCGTTAGCGAAACGTCAGCGCAGGTCGGGAAGATAGCGTCGATGAAACGCATCCTTCCTTTGGTTCTGGTTTTACTGCTGGCGGCGGCCGCGCGTCCCGTCTCGACGGACGATGACGACTATGATCGCGCGCGCGATGCGTTGGCCCGCGACGCCGTGCGCCCGCTGGCCGAGATCATGGAGCCGGTCGAAGCGCGCCTGTCCGCGCGCATCATCCAGGTGGAGTTCGAGAGCCAAGGCCCAACCTATGCCTATGAGTTCGAATTGATGACCCCGGACTGCAAGCTGATTGAGATCGAAGTCGACGCCGCCACCGGCGAGCCGGCGGACGAATACGAGGGGGAGCGCTGATGCGCGCGCTCGCGGTCGAGGACGACCCCCGCATCACCCGCGACCTGAAAGCGGCGTTGGAGGGGTCGGGCTTCGTGGTCGAGACCACCGCCGATGACGAGGACGCCTGGTTTCTGGGCGACACCGAGGTCTGTGACCTGATCGTGCTCGATCTGGGGCTGCCGTCGCTGGACGGGCTGACGGTGCTGAAACGCTGGCGCGCGGCGGGACGCGACATGCCCGTGCTGGCGCTGACCGCCCGTGGCGCGTGGATGGAGCGGGTGGAGGGCATCGAGGCCGGCGCCGACGACTACCTGCCCAAGCCCTTTCAGATGGAGGAGGTGATCGCCTGCGCCCGCACCTTGATCCGCCGGTCGGCGCGGCGCGGCGGCGGGGTCGCCACGATTGGCGAGATCACCATCGACACCAACCGCATGTCCGTGGCGCGCTGCGGCGAGACGCCGACCCTGTCGCCGCTGGAATACCGGCTGATCGCCTATCTGGCGCATCACAGCGACCGAGTGGCGCCGCCGGGCGAATTGCTCGAACACCTCTATGGCGACGACGCCTCGCGCGAAGCGAACGCGCTGGAGGCGCTGGTGATGCGCCTGCGCCGCAAGATCGGCGCGGGCGTGATCGGCACCCGCCGCGGTTTCAGCTATTACCTAGAGGGCGGCGGCGCGTGAGGCGCGTCTCGCTTCGGTTTCGTCTTGCGGCGACAGGCGCGGGCGCGATTCTCGCGGCGCTGGCGGCGGTGGGGCTTGGCGAGCTGTTCAAAAGCCATCTCGAACGCCGCGCAATGGCCGAAATGGCGGTGCATCTCGATCAGGTGGTCGCGGGGCTGGACCGGGACGCGAACGGCAGGCTGTTGTCGACCGGCCCGCTGTCGGGGATTTATTGGCAGGCCGACGTCGGCGCTCGGCTGATCCGGTCGCGCTCGCTCTGGGATTATGTCCTGCCGCTGCCCGAGGATGCGCTGACCACCGGCAAGCTGCACACCCATCACCTGCTCGGGCCCCGGGGGGCGACGCTGCTGGCGCTGTAGCGTAACGTGACCCTGACGGCGCGTCTGGGCGGCACGCCGCTGCGGGTGGCGGTGGCGCTGGACGGCGCCGAACTTGATGCCGCGCCGGAGGCGTTCATGAGCGATCTGGCGCCCTATCTGGCGCTGCTGGCGGTGACGTTGATCCTGGCGGGTCTGGCGCAGGTGACGGAAGGGCTGCGCCTGCTCGGCCAGGTAGGGGCGCGGGTGGCGGCGGTGCGCTCGGGCGCGGCGAAACGGCTGGGCGACGATTTCCCCGCCAAGGTCCGCCCCCTTACCGCCGAGGTCGACACGCTGCTGGAGGCCCGCGACGCCAAGATCGTGCGCGCGGGCGCGCGCGCCGCCGATCTGGCGCACGGCTTGAGGACCCCGCTTCAGGCGCTGATCGGCGAGGCGTCGCGGCTGCGCGCCAGCGATCGCGGCGACGCCGCCGACGGGATCGAAGATATTGCCATAGCGATGCGCCGCCATGTCGAGCGCGAACTGGCGCGCACCCGCATCGCGGCGCGGGCGCCGACCGCCGCGTGCGATCCGTCGGCGGTGATCGCGTGGGCCATCGCGGGGGTCGCGCGCACCCCTGACGGCACGCGGGTCGAATGGACGCGCGATTTGCCATCAGGCCTGACGGCGCGGATAGATCCCGACGATCTGGCCGAGGCGTTGGGCGCACTGATCGAGAACGCCGCCCGCCACGCCAGCGGGCGCGTCGCAGTGGCGGTGACGCCGGCGCTGACGCCGACGGGCGGGACCGCAGGCGCGGTGTCGGGCGCGGGGCCGGTTTCAAGTGGGGGAGGCCGCGTGGGCGACATCCTCGTGACCGTGCGCGACGACGGCCCCGGCATTCCCGAAAGCGCGCGAGAGCGGCTGATGGACCGCGGCGCGCGCATGGACCAAAGCGGCGTTGGGTCGGGCCTCGGCCTATCGATCGCAAGAAAGATCACGGCCGCCTCGGGCGGCGGGTTGGAGCTGCGCAACCTGCGCCCCGGGCTGAAGGCGCGCCTAACCCTGCGCACCGCACCAACGACGCCGACGACGCCGACGCCGGGCTGACGGCGGCGTTGCCGCGCTGAAGGCGCCGGGCCGGGCTGAAGCGGGCGCGACCCCCTCGCACCGCGTGCTTTATTGCGATAAAACATCTTCGTCATATCAACGTTTCAGCAGGATCCAGCCATGCCCGATCAAGATCGCCGCATCGTGTCATCGCGCCATCTGGCCGAAGGCGAGGGCTGGGAATCCTCAGAATTCGAATACGGGCTGATCATCGCCTACAACGCCTTCACCCGCTGGATGCAGCGCTGCATGGCCGCGGCGGGCATGCCCGAACTGTCGCCGCTGGAGATCCTGGTGGTGCACAACGCCAATCACCGCGACCGGGAAAAGCGCCTGTCCGACATCTGCTTTTTGCTGAACATCGAGGACGCGCACACCGTCAACTATGCGCTGCGCAAGCTGCTGAAGCTGGGCCTGCTAACCTCGGAAAAGCGCGGCAAAGAGGTGTTCTATAGCACCTCTCCCGCCGGGCGCGCGCTGTGCGAGGCGTATCGCACCATCCGCCGCCGCTGCCTGCTGTCAGGCCAGCCCGGGGGCGGCATGGACGGGGACCTCCTGCGCGAGGTCGCAAGCGCCCTTCGCGCCATGTCCGGTCAATACGATCAGGCGAGCCGGGCGGCGGCGTCGCTGTAACGCCGCCGCCGCCGCCCGCCCGCCCGGTCAATTTCCCATCGCGTTCGGCAGCACCGTCACGATCTGCGGAAAGATCGTGATCAGCAGCGCCCCCAGCAGCAACAGCCCGAAGAACGGCGCCGCCGCCGCCGCCACCCGCAGGATGTTGATGCCGGTCAGCCCTTGGATAACGAACAGGTTGAAGCCGACGGGGGGTGTGATCTGGCTCATCTCCACCACCAGCACCAGATAGATGCCGAACCATAGCGGGTCGATCCCCACCGCCTCAACCATCGGCAGGATGATCGAGGTGGTCAGCACCACCACCGAGATTCCGTCCAAAAAGCATCCCAGCACGATGAAGAACACCGTCAGCACCGCCAGCAGCGCATAGGGCGACAGGTTGAACGTGCCGATCCACGCCGCCAGATTGCGCGGGATGCCGGTGAAGCCCATGGCCGTGGATAGAAACGCCGCCCCCAGCAGGATGAACGCGATCATGCACGACGTCCGCATCGCCGCCATCAGCGCGTCGCTCAATTGCGCCCGCGTCACCCCCCCGGTCAGCGCCGCCAGCGCAACCGACAGCACCACCCCGATCGCGGCGGCGTCGGTGGGCGACGCGACCCCGGTGTAGATCGACCCGATCACCCCGCAGATCAGCATCACCACCGGGATCAGGCGGCGCGACGCGGCGATTTTTTCGCCAAAGCTTGGCGCGCTGTCGTCGGCGGGCACCAGGTTGGGGTTGATCCAGGCGCGCACCGCGACATAGCCCGCGAACAGCGACACCAGCATGATCCCCGGCAGGATGCCCGCGACGAACAGCCGGGCGATGGATTGCTCGGTCGCCACCCCATAGACGATCAGGATGATCGAGGGCGGAATGAGCAGCCCCAGCGTCGCCGACCCGGCCAGCGTGCCAATCACCAGGTCCTCAGGGTATCCGCGGCGCATCAGTTCCGGCACGGTCATCCGCCCGATGGTGGCGGCGGTGGCGGCGGAGGACCCCGACACCGCCGCGAAGATCGCGCAGCCGATGATATTGACGTGCAGCAAGCGCCCCGGCGCGCGCCCGAGCCACGGGGCGAGGCCTGAGAACATGTCCTCGGACAATCGCGACCTTAGCAGGATCTCTCCCATCAGGATGAACAGCGGCAGCGCGGTCAGCGACCACGAATGGCTGTGCCCCCACAGCGTGCTGGCCAGCACCAGCCCCGCGGGCGCGTTGGAAAAGGCTGTGATCGCCACGAACGCCATCGAGAACAGCGCCAGCGCCACCCACACCCCGCCCGCCAGCAGCGTCAACAGCAGCGCAAGCAACGCGCCGAAGATCATCGGATCGGTCATGGTCACTCCGACCCTTGGTCTTTGAGAATGGGGGCGCGGGCGATGATCGCCTCGGCCAGCGTATGCAGCAGCGCGACGGTCAGAAGCGCGAGCCCGATCACCATCGGCAGCTGCGGGATCCACAGCGGCACCGCGACGATGCCGGTGGACATGTCGCCATAGCGCAGGCTTTCGGCCACCAGATCGATGCAGAACCACGTCGCGGTTCCGGCCACCGCGACGCCGAGGGTCAGCGCCGCCAGCTCCAGCGCCCAGCGGACCGCGGGGGGCGCGGCCTGCACCGCCAGATTGACCCGGATGTGCCCGCCCGCGCGCAAGGTATGCGCGAGCGCGAAAAAGGTGGCGGCGGCCAGCAGAAAGCCCGCGAAATCGGCGTAGGACGGGATGGTGTACGACCAGTCCGGCCCGCCGATCCGCGCGAGGATGTTGAGGCATACCTGCGCGGACACCAGCATGGTGATCGCGACGATCGCGGCGGCGGCGATGCCGCCCGCGATCTTGTACAGGGCGTTGAGGAGGCGGAGCATATGCCGGTCCCTGCCGAGGCGCGCGCACGCGCGGGGTGATGGGCGCGCCAGAGGCGCGGGGCGGTAGGTGCGCCAAAGGCGCGAGGCGGTAGGCGCGCCAAAGGCGCGAGGCGATAGGCGCGCCAAAGGCGCGAGGCGATAGGCGCGCCAAAGGCGCGACGCAAGGAAACGCAAAACCCCGCGCCGGGTCCGATCCGGCGCGGGGCGAAGGCCGCTTACTTGCTGTAGTCGGCGAGGATCTTGAGCGCGTCCGGGCTGGCCCCGGCCTTCCACTTCACCAGCATCTCATCGCCGATAGCCTTGAGGCCGGCGACCAGCTCGGCGCTCGGCGCCACGATGATCATGCCGTTGTCGGCCATCTCCTTGGTCTTGGCGCCCGCCTCGGCCTTGGACATCTCCAGCCCCCGGACCTCGGCGGCGGCGGCGGCGGTAAGCACCGCGGCCTGCATGTCGGCGGACAGCCCGTCAAAGGACCGGATGTTCACCACCACGATGTTCTTCGGGACCCACGCGTCGATGGTGGTGTAGTGGCTGACGAAATCCCACGCCTTGGAGTTGGCGCCGGTGGACGACGAGGTGATCATCGCCTGCACCTGCCCGGTGGCGAAGGCCTGGGGGATGTCCGGCGCCTCGACCTGCACCGGGGCGGCCTTGGCCAGCACGGCGAATTCCTCAAGCGCGGCGTTATAGGCGCGGAACCGCAGCCCGGCCAGATCGTCGACGGTCTTGATCTCGCCCTCGGTGTAGAGCCCCTGCGCGGGCCACGGCACCGAGAACAGCGGCTTGAGGCCCTGCGCCGCCAGCAGCCCCTCGATCACCGGCTTTTGGGCGGCCCACAGGCGCGCGGCGTCGTCATAGCTGGTGGCGACGAAGGGCTGGCTGTCGATGCCGTAGGCCGCATCTTCGTTCGAAAGGCGCGACAAAAAGAATTCGCCGATCGGCGCCTGACGCGACCGCACGGCGTTCTTAATTTCCGGGTGCGGGAAAAGCGATCCTGCGGAATGCACCGTGATGGTCAGCTCGCCCTTGGTGGCGGCGGCGATCTCATCAGCGAACTGGCGGATGTTGGCGGTGTGAAAGGTGCTGTCGCCGTAAGGCGTGGGCATGTCCCATGCCTCGGCATAGGCGGCGTCGGTAAAAGCGGGGGCGGCGATCGAGAGGCCTGCGAGCAGCGCGGCGGCGAACTTGACGGTCATGGCTTGGGTTCCCTGTCGGATAGGTGGGGGGATGTGGCGTTTTTTTGTTTTCGTTGATATTACGTTTACAAATTCACCACGTTTTGACATCAATGCAAGAGCTTTCTGCGGCGGCGCGTCATGGCGTGCGCCGCCCCCCTTCGGAGGCGATCATGCCAGAAAACGCCGCCCCATCCACAACATCTTGGCCGAGGCTGAGCGGGCTTGGCCTTTCGGGGATGCTGGTCACCTTTGGCGACACGCTGACCGAGCCTGCCAACCGCGCCGCGCTGGCCTGCCGCGCGGGGCTGGAGGCCGAGGGCTGGGACGGGGTGGAGGAAACCTCGGCGTCGCTGACCTCGGTCTATCTGCGATTCGATCCGCTGCATCTGAGCCATGCGGCGCTGACCGCCCGGCTGACCGCCTATCTGGCCGGGCGCGATTGGTATGCCGCCCCCCTGCCCGGCGGGCGGCGGCTGTGGCGCATCCCCACCGTCTATGGCGGCGAGGCAGGCCCGCAATTGGCGGACGCCGCCGCCCTTGCGGGCATGACCCCCGACGCGGCGATCGCGGATCTGTCGGCGGCGCAGGTGCGCGTGCTGACCATCGGCTTCGCGCCGGGGCAGCCGTATTTGGGGTCGCTGCCTCCTGCATGGGATCTGCCGAGGCAAACCGCGCTGACCGCGCAGGTGCCCGAAGGGGCGCTGGTGGTGGCGGTGCGGCAGTTCGTGCTGTTCGCGTCGCCATCCCCGACCGGCTGGCGCACTGTCGGGCGGACCGCGTTCCGCAGTTTCCGCCCCGATAGCGACGCGCCCTTCCCGCTGCGCCCGGGCGATGAGGTGACGTTCTCAGCCGTGACGCCCGAAGAAATGGCGCGGATCCGCGCCGAGGACCGCAACGGTGACGGAGGCGCAAGCATGCGAGCGCTGGCATGACGCTGCGGGTGATATCGGCCGGGCCCGGGGTCACGGTCCAGGATATGGGCCGCCCCGGCAGGCTGGCCCAAGGGATGCCGCGCGGCGGGGCCGCGGACCGGCTGGCGCTGCATGAAGGCGCGGCGCTGCTCGGCCAAGACCCGGGGCTGGCGGCGATTGAAATGGCCGCGATGGGCGGCGCGTTCGAGACGGGCGCGCCGATCCGCATCGCGCTGACCGGCGCGCCGATGGCCGCCCGGCTTGATGATCAGCAACTGGCGTGGAACGCGAGCCACATGATGCAGCCCGGCCAGCGGCTGACCGTCGGCGCGGCGACCCGCGGGGCCTATGGGTATCTGCATGTCGGGGGCGGCATCGACACGCCCCTGCGTCTTGGCGCGCGCGCCGCGCATCTGACCTGGGGGCTGGGCCGCGCGCTGGCCGCAGGCGATGCGCTGCCAGTTGGCGAGGACGCCGCCCCCGGCCATGTCGGCTGGACCCTCAACGTCGCGGATCGGTTTTCCGGCGGCACGGCGCGCATTCTGGCGGGCGGGCAGACCGCGCTGTTCGCGCCCGAGATGCTGGCGCGGTTCGAGGCGACGACGTTCACCCGCGATCTGCGCGGCAACCGCCAAGGGGTGCGGCTGGGGTTCGACGGCGCGCCGTTCGGCATCGACGGGCAGCTCAACCTTTTGTCGGAGGTGATCATCCCCGGCGACATCCAGATGACCGGCGACGGCGCGCCCTATGTGCTGCTGCCCGAATGTCACGCGACGGGCGGATACCCGCGGATTGGGGCGGTCACGCCCGACGATCTGCCGATGGTGGCGCAGGCCGGGCCGGGGGCGACGCTCAGGTTTCGCTTCGTGACGCTGGAGGACGCTATCGCCGCGCGCCGCAAAGCGCTGACCGCCCGGCGCGATCTTCGCCGCGCGCTGCGCCCACTGGTGCGCGACCCGCACGACATCCGCGATCTGCTCGGCTATCAGCTGATCAGCGGCGCCATCACCGGCTGGGATTGACCGGCTGCCATTGAACGGAGAGCCCTATGAAACACGTCGATCTCAACGCCGATATGGGCGAATCCTTTGGCCCGTGGACCATGGGGGATGACGCGACGCTGCTGGGCATCGTCACGTCGGCCAACATCGCCTGCGGGCTGCATGCCGGCGATCCGGACGTGATGGCGCGCACCATGGCGCTGGCGGTCCGCAATGGCGTCGGGATCGGCGCGCATCCGGGGTTCGCGGACCTGCAAGGGTTCGGGCGCCGCCGGATCGCGCTGCCCCATGCCAGCCTCGCCAATCTGGTGCGCTATCAGCTTGCCGCCGCGCAGGGCATGGCGCGCGCGGCGGGGGCCGAGGTCCGGCACCTCAAGCTTCACGGCGCGCTGGCCAACATGGCGTCCGAGGATGCCGCGATGGCGCGGGTCTGCTATCAGGCGGCCTTGGATATCGCACCCGACATCGTGATCATGGTGCTGGCCGCCACGGCGCAGGAAAGGGTCGTCCGCGACCTGAAATGCACTTGGGCGGGCGAGATCTTCGCCGACCGCGCGTATAATGACGACGCGACGCTGGTGGACCGCTCGCTGCCCGGCGCGGTGCTGCACGACCCCGACGCCGCCGCCGCGAGGGTGCTGGAGATGGTCGAGGCCGGCGCGATCATCGCCCAAAGCGGCGCGCGCATTCCGACCCGGATCGACACGATCTGCCTGCATGGCGACACGCCCGAAGCGGTCGACATCGGCGCCGCCGTCCGCGCGGCCTTGACCGGCGCCGGGGTCGAGGTGCGCAAGCTTTAGAGCGCTGAACGCCGGGCGGGGCGCGGGCGCCGACGATCCCGCGATCCTCGGCCCCGAGGGTGCGCAACAGGTGCGGCTGGCGGTTGGCGGCTGGCGG
>JBLIKI010000050.1:0-15861 GCA_047636235.1 Paracoccaceae bacterium
GGCCATTTCCGCGCCTTCGACGCCACCGTCGACTTCAACCCCGACAGCATGGAGACGTCCTCGGTCAGCTTTGTGATCGACAGCGCCTCGGTGAACACGCTGTGGGACGCCCGCGACACTCACCTCAAAAGCGCCGATTTCCTGAATGTCGAGGCGCACCCCAAGATCGAGTTCGCGTCGAAGAAAGTCACCCTGACTTCGGCCGAAACCGCGACCGTCACCGGGGATCTGACCATGGTCGGCGTGACCCGCGAAGAGACGTTCGAGGTGCGGTTGATGAAGTTCGGCCCCTCGCCGTTCAACCCCGCGCAGCAAATCGCCGGGTTCAAGATCGAGGGTGAGATCGACCGCACCCAATACGGCATGGGCTATGGCGCGCCCGCGATCGGTGCGATCATCGACCTGCGCGTGGATCTGGAGATGAGCCCCAAGGGCTGATCCAGCCGCTCGCCGCGGGGGACGGCGCAGGCCGCCCCCCGCCGCCGCCGCCGCCCCTGCGCGAAAGGAACCCGCCCATGCTGCCGTTTCGCAACACTGATCGTCTATGGGGCTGGCCCGCGCGCCTGCTGCACTGGTTCATGGCGGGGCTGATCCTGTTCATGATCGGGCTCGGCTATTACACTGCTGAGATCGCCACCGACGTCTATGAGCAATTCGCGCTGGTGCAGCTGCACAAAAGCTGGGGCTTCGTGGCCTTTGCGCTGGGGCTGGCCCGGCTGGGCTGGCGGCTGGTCAACCGCGCCCCCGCCATGCCCGAGCACATGCCCAAGGCCGAGCGGTTCATCGCCCATGTCGGGCAGGTCGCGCTTTATGTCCTGATGATTGCGCTGCCGGTGTCGGGGTGGCTGATGGCCAGCGCCTCGCCGCTGCAGGAGCTTTATAGCATCAAGAACATGGTGTTCGGCATGTTCGAGCTGCCCGATCCGTTCCAGCCCGGCTCCGCCGCCCTGGAGCAGGGGTTGCGCACCGTCCATTGGGGGTCCGCTGTGGCGCTGCTGGTGTTGTTGGCGGGGCATGCCGTTGCGGCGCTGAAGCACCACCTGATCGACCGCGACGACGTTTTGCGGCGGATGACCTCTGGCCGGTGACTTTGCGGCCGGTGACCCGTGCGGCCGGTGAGCATGTCAAACAAGACAAGGCCCTCACGCAGGGTGACGCGAGGGCCTTCTTGACGTTGCGATGCCGACGGGCGGGTCTCGATCCATCCTGTGGCGGGGTGAAGCCGAGACGACCGCGCCATCGACTGTCGTAACCGTCGGGTCCGAAAAACCGGTAGACCCATTCCGCATCAAACGCCGTTGCTTATGCTCGGAGAAGACCCGTGACCTTCCGCTCCGAATGAGACCTGCAGGGAAAGGCCTCAAGACGCCCGATGTGCATTATACTGCCGAAGGGGCGGTGCGCGCGCATACCCATGCTTGGGTACGACGCAAGAATTTTCAGAAAATCTAGCGGATCGTCTGGCCGAAATGGGCGATCAACAGCTCCGCCACCCGCTCGGGGTGGGAATAGGCCAGCAGCTGCCCGCCATCCGCGATCAGCTCGAACCGCACGGTCGGGTGGCGCGCACATTTCGTCGCCGCCGGTCCTGGCGCGAACACCTGCTTTTGGCCGCCATGGATCTGCAGGGCGGGGGTGCGCAGCTGCTCCCACTGGGCCTGCCAGTCGGCGACCACGCGGGGGAAGTCGTTGCTCAGCCCGCTCAGCCCTTGGGCGTGCAGGATGCCAAGATTGTCGTCGAGCAGCCGCAGCATCTCTTTGTTGCGGGTCACGGTGGTGTCGGCGACGCTGTTGGCGAAGGTCTTGGCGAAGAATTCCTCGGCGCCGATGTTGCGCATCATCCGCGCGGCGATCTTACTGGTGGTCTTGATCAGCCGCGGCGACACTTTGGCGACCTGCAGCACGGTGCGCTGCAACGGGGTCATGTCAGCATAGAAATCGTCAAGCCCCATCGGCAGATAGCCCGCCAGATTGGCGGTCGAGGCGACGCGATTGTGGTGCCGGACGCACAGCGCCACGGCGGCCCCGGCGGAGACGCCCTGGCCGACGACGCGATAAGAGTCGAGCCCCATCAGGTCGGCGAATTCCGCCAGATCGGCGGCCTCGCCTTCAAAGCCGCCCTCGGCGTCGGCGGGCGAGGACATCCCATAGCCGGGCCGCACCGGGAACCACAGGGTGTATCCGGCGTCGTTCAGCCGGCTGATTAGCGCATCGGGCCAGCTGAACCCGAACAGGACCGCATGCAGCACCATGATCGCGCGGCCGTTCGGCGGGCCGATCCGGCAATATTCGATCCGGCGGCCATTGGGCAGATCGGCCAGCGCATGGCGGCGCGGCATCCCATAGGCGTCTTGGCCCGGACGCCGCGCGGGGTCGTCCGAAGGCGCCAGCGGCGCCAGCCCCGCGATCACGCGCAACAAGTCGGTCTGAGTCCGCGCGCCGGTCTTTTCGCGCAACGATTTGATCTGGGTGCGCACGGTTTCCACCGAGGTGCGGCGCCGCGCGGCGATTTCAGAGGGGTTAAGTCCGTCCGAGGCCAGCTCCGCGATCAACGTCTCGGCCTCGGTCAGCTGATAGATTTCGGCCAGCGCGTCAAAGGCGGCGGGCGACACCGATAGATCGAGGCCCTTGAGCACCACGATCACATCGCCGGTGTCGGCGGCGCGCTCCGCCGTCAGCTCCGCCAGCGCGGAGCGTCCGTCCTCGGTCACCAACGCCAGCACCGCATGGGGCCGCGGCCGACCGGGGGCGTCGCAGTCGCGCGCGGCGCGCATGAAGTTCTGCAGCCGGATGCGGTCGTCCTCATGGAACACTCGGTCGGCCAGCCGCACGCCGGTCGACAGCGCCAGACGGGTCTTGGCGGTGGCGTTGGCCGCGATAGCGACGCCGCCGATGCCAAAGGCGGCCGCGGGGCGCAGCTCTTGGGCCAGGCGCGAGGGCAGCTCGCTGACAAGCATCGAGGCGGCGCCGGCGGCCACCATTTGCGGGGCCGCGGTTTCCAGCAGGGTTTCAAGCTGTTGGCTGAGCTGCGCGCCATCGGCTGAGCCCAGCGACAGAAGGCGTTCGCCCCACATGTCGAGCATGGTCATGAACCGACGCGGCTGCGCGTAGGCGTTCTGCCCTGCGGAGAACACCTCTAGGGTCGCGCCCGGCACGTTGGGGGCGACGAAAACAGCCTTCTCGGTCATCTGCACTCCCCCGATGCCATTCATGTGCACGGACGCCGCGACGACGTTCGACGCTTCAGCGCCCCGCGCCATCTCGGCGCTAGCGGTCCCGCCTTGTTGCGTGCGGACCGCGTCAATTCTATGTTGAGCGTTCTGCTTCAAAGTCGCAACCGCGAATATAGTGTCAGGAGGCCACGACGGCAGGGATATGTCGGCGCGGCAACGACGGAGAAGGGCGCAGGCACAATCGAACTCAAGTCAGAATCCAATCATTCTTACACGATAGCGAAACCTGACGCAGGGTCAACGTCTGTTCATTAGATGTGTTTCACTTTTGAGCGATTTTCTGCGGTTTTGAGTGAAGCTGCGGATTTGCCGCCGCTGAATCGCCGCTCCAGCGCCCCCTCGGCAGTCGAGATTCGCCCGAAACGCCCGGCGGCCTTAGCTTTTAGGCGCGGTTTCGGCGGCGATGCGCCGCAGCAGGGCCTGCGCCTCGGGCGAATCCCATTCCGCGTCGCCTTGCATCCGCGCGATCTCGCGCCCCTCGGCGTCCAGCACCAGCGTCACCGGATAGCCGATAACCCCGAGCCGCCGCGGCAGCTCGCCGTCCTGATCGGCGAACACCTCAAGCGACTCGATCCCGTATTTGCCGTAGAAGTTGCGCGCCTTGATCAGGCCCTTGCGCTCCACATTCACGGCGATCACGTCGATGCCGTCGGGCGCCAGCGCGGCGCGCAGCCGGTCCAGCGACGGCATTTCCTTGCGGCACGGCCCGCACCAGGTCGCCCACAGATTCGCCACCGTGACCCGCCCGGTGCGCGCGGCGATGGCGGGCAGGGTGGTCTCGGCCCCGTCCTCGGTCAGGAACGGGGTGGATAGCGCATCGCGCGGGGCCTCATGGAACGCCAGCTTGGCCATGTCGCCGGTCCGCATGTCCTTGATGGCGGTCAGGGCGGCGGGGCTCAGCTGCTCCCCGGCATGCGCGGGGGTGGCGATGGGCGCGACGGCGCCGTAAAGGAGGCATAGTATTAGGGCGGCGGTCGGACGCATGATCGGCTCCTGCACGAATTTCGCCAAATGGCGCGGATAACGAGAGAACGGAACCCCCGGATGACGGACGAGACGCAAACCAGCGGCGCCAACGCCATGTGGGGCGGTCGCTTCGCCGCCGGCCCCGACGCGATCATGGAGGCGATCAACGCCTCGATCGGTTTCGACCGGCGCCTTGCGGCCCAGGACGTGGCCGGCAGCCGCGCCCACGCCGCGATGCTGGCGGCTCAAGCCATTATCACATCTGAGGACCGCGCGGCCATCGACCAAGGCCTGCTCACGGTGATGTCAGAGATCGACGCGGGAACGTTTGCGTTCTCCACCGCGCTGGAAGACATCCACATGAATGTGGAGAACCGGCTGCGAGAGCTGATCGGCGCCCCCGCGGGCCGTCTGCACACCGCGCGGTCGCGCAACGATCAGGTCGCGCTTGATTTTCGCATGTGGGTCCGCGATCAGGCCGATGCGGCCATCGCCGGGATCACCGCGCTGATGACCGCGCTGGTGGGTCAGGCCGAGGCGGGCGCCGACATCGTCATGCCCGGCTTCACCCATTTGCAGACCGCCCAGCCGGTGACCTGGGGCCACCACATGCTGGCCTATGTCGAGATGCTGGCCCGCGACCGGTCCCGCTTTGTCGACGCGCGCGCCCGCATGAACGAATGCCCCCTCGGGGCCGCGGCGCTGGCGGGCACGTCGTTCCCGATCGACCGCTATGCCACGGCGAAGGCGCTCGGCTTCGACCGGCCCATGGCCAACAGCTTGGATGCGGTGTCGGACCGCGATTTCGCGTTGGAGTTCCTCGCGGCCTCGTCGATCTGCGCCGGGCATCTCAGCCGCTTTGCGGAGGAGCTGGTGATCTGGTCCTCGGCCCAGTTCCGCTTCGTGCGGCTGTCGGATCGGTTTTCCACCGGCAGTTCGATCATGCCGCAAAAGCGCAACCCGGATGCAGCCGAACTGGTGCGCGCCAAGGTCGGCCGGATCGTCGGCGCCACCATGGGCCTGATGATGGTGATGAAGGGCCTGCCGCTGGCCTATTCCAAGGACATGCAGGAAGACAAGGAGCAGGTCTTCGACGCCGCCGACGCGCTGATGCTGGCGCTGGCGGCGATGGAGGGGATGGTCCGCGACATGACCCCGATGACCGCCAATCTGCGGGTGGCGGCGGCGTCCGGCTTCTCCACCGCGACCGATCTGGCGGACTGGCTGGTGCGAGAGCTGGGCCTGCCGTTCCGCGACGCGCACCACGTCACGGGATCCTTGGTGAAGATGGCCGAGGACCGCGGGATCGACCTGCCGGACCTGTCGCTGGCGGACATGAAGACCGTGCATGACGCGATCACCGATGCGGTGTTCGGGGTGCTCGGGGTGGATAACTCGGTCGCGTCGCGCACCAGCTATGGCGGCACCTCGCCGGTCAACGTGCGCGCCCAGGCCTCCCGCTGGCGCGAGGCTTTGGCATGACCGGGCTTCGGCTCGCAATTCTGGCGCTGGCGCTGGCGGCGCTGACCGCAGGCTGCGGGCGCAAGGGCGATCCGGCCCCGCCGACGCCTGAGGCCGCCCGCGCGCAGACCGAGGTGAAGGCCCGCGAGGGCCTGTGAGCACTGACGCCGCCGCCCGGGATCGGGCGGCGGCGGTTGTCGTTCCAAGGCCGTCACTCAGGGAGCGAGCGATACCGGCGGCCGGACGCGCAGGCTCAGGCCGCGCGCACCATCCGTCCGTTGACGAAGTGGATGCCGCATTCGGTCTTGTCGCTGCCGCGCCAGCGCCCGGCGCGGAGGTCCTCGCCCGCCGCCACCGGCGTGGTGCAGGGCGCGCAGCCGATCGAGGGGAAGCCCGATGCCACCAGCGGATGCGGCGGCAGGCCATGGGTGCGGATATGGGCGCGCACGTCCTCCATGCTCCAGGTGGCCAGCGGGTTGACGCGGATGCGGCCGTCCTCGCCCGCCTCGAACACGCGCAGCCGCGCGCGGGTCGACGCCTGAAACCGCTTGCGCCCCGACACCGCCGCGCCATAGGGGGCCAATGCGCGCGCCAAAGGACGCACCTTGCGCAGGTCGCAGCACGCATTCGCGTCGTGGCGGTGCAGATCGTCGGCCGGGTCCTCGGCCCGCAGGTCGCCCGCATCGGGGCCGATGCGCACCACGCCGGTCAGCCCCAATAGCGCCGACAGATCGCGCTGATAGGCCAGCGTTTCTGGAAACAGCAGCTCGGTGTCGATCAGCAGAACCGGCGCCCCCGGGGCGGTCTGCGCCAGCAGATGCAGCAGCGCCGCGCTTTCGGCCCCGAACGAGGATACCAGCGCGGCGGGCCCGGCGACGCCGCCTTTGAACACCGCCTCGAGGATCCGCGCCGCTGACGCGCCGCCATACTCGGCCTCCAGCGCCGCGGCGCGCTCGGGCGCGTCCGCGCCCGGGGTCCGGACGGCGCCGCGATCTGGTGCGCGCAGGGTTAAATCGTCCGCGGTGCTGGTCATGATCCGGTCTCCGGTTGTCGCCTGAGACCCGATCTATGGTCCGTCCTTGCGCTGCGCCATCGCTGAAGCGAGGTCCGGGGAACCTATTCCCACCCGCCCCTGCGGCGCGGAACGCGCGGTTCGCGGCGGGCGCGTCGGGGCGAATTGCGGACAGCCCTGCTCGCCCCTCCGGCCCCCGTCGCGGGGGGGCGCCGCGACGCTTCTGCGGCGCGCCGGACCGCCGCGGGGTCGATCCCCGCAAGGGCCGGACCCCGCCGCCCGCGCCGCCCGGGGTTGCAGGCCGCCCGCGGCCAAGCTATTTCGATGGGAACTTCCCTTCGCCTTCCGTTCCAAGGCCCCTCCCGAAAGGCCCTGCGATGTCCGCCTTGCGCGCCGCCTACCTGATCCTCGCGCTTTTGGGCGCGACGCTGCCGATGCGCCACTTTTTGGCGCATCTCGCCTCGCTCGACTGGTCGGTGGGCGCGATGATCGACGCGTGGTTCGCCGTCCCCGCCGCCACCGGGCTGGCGTGGGATCTGACCATCGCCGCCGGGGCGCTGGTGTTGTGGATTCTGGTCGAATGCCGCGCCCGCGGCGACCGCCTGTCGCTGGTGGCGGTCCCGATCACCTTCATGGTCGGAGTCGGCTGCGCGCTGCCCCTCTATCTTTTCCTGCGATCGCGACCGACGGAGCGTGACTGATGGATCATTTCACCTACCGTAGCGGCGCGCTTCATGCCGAGGATGTGGCCATCGCCGACATCGCCGCCGCCGTCGGCACGCCGGTCTATGTCTATTCGACCGCGACCCTGACCCGGCATTTCCAAGTCTATGATGACGCGCTGGCCGGGATGCCGCACCTGATCTGCTATGCGATGAAGGCCAACAGCAACCTTGCGGTGCTCGCCACGCTGGCGGCGCTCGGCGCGGGCATGGACGTGGTGTCCGAGGGCGAATTCCGCCGCGCCCTCGCGGTCGGGGTGCCGGGATCGCGGATCGTGTTCTCCGGCGTCGGCAAGACCGCCGCCGAGATGCGCTTCGCCCTCTCCCACGACGTCCGCCAGTTCAACGTCGAAAGCGCCGAGGAGTTGGAGGTGCTGTCCGCCGTCGCCGCGTCGATGGGCAAGGTCGCGCCGATCACGCTGCGGGTGAACCCCGACGTCGACGCCAAGACCCACGCCAAGATCGCGACCGGCAAGTCCGAGAACAAGTTCGGCGTGCCGATCGCGGCCGCGCGCGACGTCTACGCCCGCGCCGCCGCGCTGCCTGGCATCGAGGTGATGGGCATCGACGTGCATATCGGCTCGCAGCTCACCGACCTCGCGCCGTTCGAGGCGGCGTTCACCAAGGTGGCGGAGCTGACGCGCATCCTTCGCGCCGACGGCCACGACATCCGGCGACTTGATCTGGGCGGCGGTCTTGGCATCCCCTATCAGCGCTCGAACGAGGCGCCGCCCCTGCCGTTCGACTATGGCGCCGTAATCCGCCGCACCGTCGGCGATCTGGGCTGTGAGATCGAGCTGGAGCCCGGCCGCCTGATCGCAGGCAATGCGGGCCTGCTGGTGTCCGAGGTCATCTACCGCAAAGCGGGCGAGGGCCGCGATTTCGTGATCCTCGACGCGGCGATGAACGACCTGATCCGCCCGGCATTGTATGATGCGTGGCACGACGTGATCCCGGTGATCGAACCGGCGCCGGGCGCCGACCTCGCGCCCGTCGACATCGTCGGCCCGGTTTGCGAAAGCGGTGACACCTTTGCGAAACAGCGCTCCATGCCGATGCTGGCGCCGGGGGACTTGGTCGCGTTCCGCTCCGCCGGGGCGTATGGCGCGGTGATGAGCTCGGAATACAACACCCGCCCGATGGTCCCTGAGGTTTTGGTCAACGGCGATCAATTCGCCGTGGTGCGCGCACGACCGACCTTTGACGAAATGCTGGCGCGAGATACCATCCCTGATTGGATCGGCTGATCACGCGGGCCGGGGGCTTTCCTCCCCAACCCGCGTCCGGCCTGAAACGGAGGCCGCATGACCGGCGATCGCAGCGCAGACCGCACCGCAGCCCCTGAGGCCGCCGCCCCTGACGCCAGCGCCGTGCGCGCGATCGTTGAGGCGCGCGCACGCACTCAGGCGCGCTCGCTGACCATGGAGCGTCTGACCCGTGCGTTCTGGCCCGCTTGGGCCGTCGTCGCGCTGTTTCTGGGGGCCGCGCTGTCGGGCGCGTTCGATCTGGCGCCGCCCTTGGTGCATGCCGCGCTGCTGGGGCTGTTCGCGCTGGCCGGGCTGGCGGCTTTGGCTCGCGGCGCGATCCAATTTCGCGCCCCGACCGGGGCCGAGGCGATGGCCGCGCTGGACCGAGGCGCCGACGACCGCCCCGTCGCGGCGCTGTCCGATACCCAGGCGCTTGGCGCTGCCGACCCGGCCGCGCAGGCGATCTGGGCGCTGCACCAGCGACGGATGGCCGCGCGCGCGCTGGCGGCGATGCCCCGGCCCGCCGACCTGCGGCTGGCGAAATACGACCCCTACGGCCTGCGGCTGTCGGCGTTGATCGCGCTGATCGTCGGGGGCGGCATCGCGGCGCTGGATGGCGGGGACCGGCTGTCCTCGGCGCTCAACCCCGGGGCCATGGCCGCGGCTAACGCGGTCCAGCCGTCGATTGAGGCTTGGGCCACCCCCCCCGCCTATACCGGCGCCGAAATGGTCTATCTGACCGAGCGTCCGGGCGAGACCGTGGACCTGCCCGCGGGCAGCCGCCTATCGTTCCGCGTCTATAACGCCTCCGTCGATCCGGTCCTGATCCAAGAGGTCGCGGACGATGTCGGCGCCGCCCCGGTTTTCGCCGCCATGGGCGAGGGCGCCTATGACCTGCAATTCGACGCCATGCGCTCCGGCTTGCTCAGCATCAAGGCGGGCGGGGCGACCTTGGGCGAATGGACCTTTGCGGTGACCGCGGACCTGCCGCCGAGCATCGCGCTGGTCGGAGAGGTCGGCGCCTCGGAGACCCACGCGCTGCAATTCGATTTCGAGGCGAGCGATGATTTCGGCGTCGCCTCGGCCTGGGCGGTGGTGGAGCTGGACGTCGCGCGCCTGACCGGCATCCCCGGCCCGCCCCCGCCGGGGCTGGAGCCGATCGAGATCGAGCTGCCGCTGCCGTTCACCGGGGCTGTGACCGAGACGACCGGCACGGTGGTCGAGGACCTGATCGAGCACCCTTGGGCGGGCCTTCCGGTCACCATCACCCTTTACGCCGAGGATGCGGGCGGGCGCCAAGGCGTGTCAGGTCCGATCGCGGCGGTGATCCCGTCGCGCCCGTTCTCGGACCCGATGGCCAAGGCGGTGGTGGAGCAGCGGCGCACGATGGCGACCTCCATGAACGAACTGCCGCCCGCGCTGCAACGCCTGCGCGCCGTGACGGCCTATCCCGAGGATTGGTTCGCCAAGACGATGCGGCCCTATCTGGTGGTGCGCACAGCGATGCGCCGCCTCGAATATGCGCTGGCCGACGGTCGCGAGGCGCAGGAGATCGGCTCGGTGATGGAGCTGCTGTGGCAGGCGGCGCTGTTGCTGGAGGACGGCGATCTGGCCTCCGCGGCGGAGCGTCTGCGCCGCGCCAAGGAACGCCTGTCGGACGCGATCGAGCAGGGCGCCTCCCCTGAGGAGCTCGCGCGCCTGACCGATGAGCTGCGCCAAGCGATGAACGAATATATCGCTGAGATGGCGCGTCAGGCGATGCAGAACCTCGACCAATTGCAGCAGCAGCAACAGCAGGGCGGTGAGCAGAGCCAGTCGCAGCGGATGCAGATGCAGGACCTTCAGCAGATGTTGGACGAAATCCAGCGTCTGGCCGAAAGCGGCGACCGCGAATCGGCGCAAAAGATGCTGCAAGCGCTTCAGCAGATGCTGGAGAACATGCAGATGCAGGCCCAGCAGGGCCAAGGAGAGGGCGGCGAGGGCCAGCAGGCCATGGACGAGCTGCAAGAGATGCTGCGCAGCCAGCAGGATCTGGCCGACCAGTCATTCGAAGAGATGCAGCGCCGCCAAGGCCAGGGTCAGCCCGGACAACAGGGTCAGGAAGGCCAGCAAGGCCAGCAAGGCCAGCAAGGCGGGCAGGGCCAGCCCAACCCGTTCGGGCAGCCCGACAGCGGCGGCATGGGGCCCAACGGACTGACCCCGCGCCCGGGTGATCCGCAGCAGGGCGGGCCGGGCGGCGAGCCGCAGGATCTGAGCCGGATGGCGCAGGAGCAGGAGGCGCTGCGCCAATTGCTCGAAGATCTGCGCGCGCAGATCCCTGGCGGCCTGTCGGACGAGGCGACCGAGGCGCTGCGCGATGCGGATGAGGCGATGGGCTCGGCCCGCGAGCGGTTGGACGGCGAATCCCCCGGCGAGGCGCTGGACGATCAGGTCCGCGCCATGGAGAACCTGCGCGAAGGCGCCCGCCAGCTGGGCGACGCGATGCGCAAGCAGGCGCAGCAGGGCCAGGGCGATCAGGCCGGGCAGGGCGACCAGAACGCCCGCGACCGCGGCCGCGACCCGCTGGGCCGCCCCACCGCGCAGGACGGCGCGATGGAGGGGGCGGACACGCAGGTGCCCTCGGCCGAGGATATGATGCGCGCCCGGGAACTGTTGGACGAGATCCGCCGCCGCTCGGGCGACCGGACCCGGCCGGAGCTGGAGCTGGACTATCTGCGGCGGCTGCTAGAGCGGTTCTGACCGCGTGGGCGGCGGGTGTTTCCCGCCGCCGATCCCCGCCCTGAGGCTGTCCCCCTTGAGGCTGTCCCACTGAAATGACGAAACCCGGCGCGATGGCGCCGGGTTTTTCTTTTGCCCTGCCGCACCGGGGGCGGCGGATCAGCCGTGCCGCGATGGGGCGGCGGATCAGCCCTGCGGCGTGGCGGGCATCGCCGCGGACGGATTGGGCGCCGACGGCATCGAGGGCACGCTCGGCTGTGCGCCGGGCGTCGGCAGGGCGCCGGGGGCGGTCATGCTCGTCCCTGCGGGCGCGGAGGGGGCGGACAAGGACGGGACCGGGCCTGGGGACATTGACGCGCTCGGCCGCATCGCGGGCGACTGGCCCGGCGACGCCATTGGCGCGGAATCAGCGGAAGCGGGGGCCAATCCCGCCGCCGGACCCGCGGCAGGGGCCGTATCCGCCGGGGTCTGAGCCGGGGCCGCCGGGGCGGGCGTCGGCGCGGCGGTCGGGGCTGGGGCAGGCGCCGGCGCAGCGGGCTCTTCGCCGTTGATCAACGGCATGATCTTGGCCTTGCCCATTTCAATCAGGTCCACCGCCTGCAGCTTCAGGCTATCGACCGTTGCGATGTACTGGTTCAGCGTGGGCTCGGCCGCCGGCAGGCGGACGGCGATCTGGTCCTTGCCGTAGTAGAGCCCGGCGCCGATGCCGCCGATCACCACCACTAGCAGCAACCCGGTGCGGAACCCGCTGCGGCGGCCGCGGTCGACCGCCTCTTCCTCATGGGCCGAGGCGCGCAGCTCGGCGTTGAGCCGCGCGGCGTCGGGCAGCTCTCGCCCGCCGCGCCGCAGGCCGCCGCCCTGCGTCTCGTCCTCGTCGAGCGAGCGCGCCGGGCGCAGATCGGGCCCCGCGCCGCGGCGGATCGGCGTCGGCTCCGCCGCGGCGCGCAGCTGGGACATCGGGGTCGGGTTCACCGGCGGGGCGGGGGCGTCGTCCTCAACGTCCTCGTCGTCATGGCCATAAAGGGATTCGCGGCGCAGCCCCTCGTCCGGGGCGTCGGCGGGGTCGGCCTTGATTTCATCCAAGGTGCGGCGCGCCTCGGCCATGCCGGGGATGGCGCTGTCGCCCGCGGGCGCCGCCGGGGCCACGGCCGAAGGCTGCAGCCACCGCGCGCCGCAGGCCGAACATTCGACCACGCGGCCTTCGGGGCCGACATCCGATTCGGCGATTTCATATTCCGCGGGGCAGGTGGGGCATGACACGAGCATGGGAGGAAATACGCCTCAATTCGGTGCAAGGGAACGACTGGTCCCGTCCAGTCTTACAACCGCCGGGACCAACAGCCAAGCGTGAAGCCAAGGCGCAACAATGGCCGCCCTATCGCCGGCCGCCGCCCCCCGGCCCCGCCGCGCAGCCCCTGATTGCGCCAGCGCGCGTCATCTGCGATGGTCCGCCCATGGACGAGGACGGCTGCGGTCGCCCCCCTGCATGCCCCGGGATCAGGTGAACAAGGAACGACGCGGTGATCGATTTTTCACGGGTCGGGTTCGACTATGGCGACCGGACCATACTGTCGGACGTGTCGCTGACGCTGCCCACGGGATCGTTCCATTTTCTGACCGGGCCGTCGGGCGCCGGAAAAACCACTTTTTTGCGGCTGTGCTATCTGGCGCTGCGCCCCGCGCGCGGGCGGATCACCGTGTTCGGGCGTGACGCGGCGGGCTGCGACGCGGATGCGGGTGCGCTACTCCGCCGCAGAATAGGGATCGTGTTTCAGGACGGACAATTCATCGACCACCTCTCGATCGCCGAGAACGTCGCGCTGCCGCTGCGAATCCTCGGGAAACCGCAATCGGTGTGGCGCGATCAGGTGGCCGAGTTGATGGACTGGGTCGGGCTGACCCACCGCGCCGACGCCCTGCCAGCAGAGCTTTCGGCGGGCGAGCGTCAGCGGGCGTCCTTGGCCCGCGCGGTGATCGGCGGGCCCGATCTGGTGATCGCCGATGAGCCGACCGGCAATGTCGACCGCGAGATGGCGCGCAAGCTGCTGGGCTTGCTGATCGCGCTCAACGCCCACGGCACCGCGGTGCTGATGGCCACCCATGATCTGGAGTTGATCCGCGCCGCCAAGGGCGAGACTGACGCGCGGGTGCTGCGGATCGCCGACGGATCGGTCACCGCGGCGGGGGCGACGCTATGATCCGAGGCGCGCGCATCGCCAAGCTGCTGCGGGTCTGGATCGCGGGGGGCGAGGGCGCGGCGCTGGTGCCGGGGTCCGGCATCCTGTCGCGGCTGGTGACCTTCGCGGCCGGGGCGATGGCGTTTCTGGGGGTGATCGCGGCGGTGGTCGCCATCGCGGCGGGAACCTTGGCGGCGACGTGGCAGGCGGATCTGGCGAGATCCGCCACCCTGCGCGCGCCCGCCGGCGCCGGACAGGCCGAAATCGCGATCGCGCTGGAGATTTTGGGGCAGACCCCCGGCGTCGCCTCGGCGGCCCCGCTGCCCGAGGCGGAGATGCAGGCGCTGCTGGTCCCGTGGCTCGGCCCCGACGCGCCGTTGGCGGATATCGGCGCGCCGGTGCTGATCGCGGCGCAGATTGACGGCGACGGCCCTGACGCCGACGCGCTGAACCGGCGCTTGGAACTGGAATTGCCCGGCGCGGTCTGGGACGACCACGGGCGCTGGCGCAGGCCGCTGCTGGCGGCGGCCTCCGGCCTGCAGGCGCTGTCGCTGGCGGGGCTGGCGCTGGTGATCGGGGCGCTGGCCTCGGTCGTGGCGCTTGGCGCGCGCGCGAGCCTGGCCGCCAACCGCCCGGTGATCGAGACGCTGCGCCTGATCGGCGCCACCGATGCCTTCATCGCGGGCGCGTTCGTGCGCCGCACCACGCTTCGCGCCGGGATCGGCGGCGCGGCGGGCGCGGCGGCGGCGGCGGCGGCGCTGCTGGCGTCTGGCTGGGCAGCGGCGACGCCGGTCGCGGGGGGCGACGCGCCGCCGGGGCTTGGGGCTGCGTTCGTTATCGCACCGCATCTTTCGGCCTGGTCATGGGGGGCGATCATCCTCGCGCCCGCGCTGTGCGCGCTGACCGCTTGGGCCACCACGCGCGCCGCGGCGCGCGCGACGCTAAGGGAATTGGGATGATGCAGCTGCTTCGGTCTTGGGTGTTTTTCTTTTACATGTATGGCTTGCTGGGGGTCTGGGGCATCGCCTGCGTGCCGCTGGCGCTGTGGTCGCGCGAGGGCGCGCAATGGTCGATGCATGTCTATGTGCGGATGCTGCTGCCAGGGCTGCGGCTGCTGACCGGCCTTAGGACCGAGATCCGCGGCCCGGTCCCGACCGGGCCGGTGGTGGTCTCGGCCAAGCATCAAAGCTTTCTCGACATCATTTTGCTGTTCGGCGCGCTCGACAACCCGCGCTTTGTGATGAAGCGGTCGATCTTGTGGATGCCGGTGCTGGGGTTCTACGCCATGCGGATCGGCTGCGCCGCGGTGGAGCGCAAAGGCCGCCCCGGCGAGGTTGGCGCGATGGTCGAGCGGTCCGCCGCGACCCAGAGCGAGCAGGGCCAGATCATCATCTACCCCCAAGGCACTCGCGTGGCCCCCGGCGCCTCGATGCCCTATAAAACCGGCGTCTATGCGCTGGCCGAGGGCTTGGGCGTGCCGATCCACCCCGCTGCGACCAATGCGGGCCTGTTCTGGGCGCGCAGAGGGGTGCTGCGCAAGCCGGGGCTGGCGGTGGTGGAGTTCCTGCCCCCGATGGAGGGCGGGATGCGCCGCAAGCCGATGGTCGCGCTGATGGGGGAGCGGATCGAGGCTGCCTCGAACGCGCTGATGGCTGAGGCGCGGGCGGCGGACCCGACGCTGTAGCGCCTTGCAGGGAGACGGCCTTGGGGGGGGCGGCCCTTGGGGGGCCCGGTCCTTGGGGGGATTGACCCCCCTGCGGTCCGGCGCGGCCCCCAAAAGGGCCGCGCGCATCCGCTAGCCGAGCTTGCGCGCCACGATCAGGGCGCCCGGCTCGGGCCGGCCTTCGTTAGTGCGAACGGTGATCAGTTCCGTTGACAGCGGCTCATAGCCCGCGGATTCCAACGCGCGGATCACCGCGGCGCCGCGATGGGCGTAGCGCTGGTGCGGGCCGACCACCCAGTCGGCGGTCGCGAAGGCCTCATCGCTCAGCGTCTCGGTGGTGAATGCCAGCAGGGCGCCAGGCGCGCTGTGGCGCGCGCAGCCCGCGAACAGCGGGCCTGGATCGCCCAAGTAGGGCAGCACGTCGGTGGCGACGATCAGATCCCAGGGGCTGTCGAAATCGGTATCCTCGTCCTCTTCGCCCTCGGTCGCCTCTGCGGTCAGGAACGCCACCGCCTCGCCGAGATAGAGCGCGTTGTAAAGCTCTCGCGCGTCGGTCTGCTCCAGCATCCGTTCTGATAGATCGACGCCGGTGATACGGTCGGTCATGTCCGCGAACGCGATCCCCGCCAGCCCGGTGCCGCAGCCCAGATCCAGCATCCGGG
>JBLIKI010000051.1:0-15776 GCA_047636235.1 Paracoccaceae bacterium
ATGGTGCTGCGCCGCGCGGTCCACACCTCGAACGCGCGGGGGCGCGAAAACCTGCAAAGCCGCCAGCGATTCGCCGCGGCGATCAACGCCTCGCTCGACGCCATCGTGGTCGCCGACGCGCAGGGGCGCGTGCTGGTGTGGAGCCACGCGGCGGAACAGGTTTTCGGGCACTCCCGCTCCACGGCCATCGGCGCCGACATGGCGGAACTGATCGTGCCGCCCAGCCTGCGCGTGTTCCACCGCCGCGGGATGGAGCGGTATCTCGCAACCGGCGAGCGGCGGATGATCGGTTCGGGCCGTCAGGAAACCCGCGGTCTGCGCGCCGACGGAACCGAGACTCCGATCGAAGTGTCGATCGCCGCCGCGCAAGGCGACGACGGGCCGATCTTCACCGCGTTCATCCGCGACATTTCCGACCGGATCGAGGCAGACCGCGCCCTGATGCGCGCGCGCGACGAAGCGATGGCCGCCGACAACGCAAAGACCGAGTTCATCGCGGTGATGAGCCATGAGATGCGCACCCCGCTCAACGGCGTGCTCGGCACCATGGATCTGCTGTCGGGAACCGAGCTGAGCGCGACGCAGCGGCGCTATGTCGCCACTGCGATCGCCTCGGGCGAGATTTTGCTGCGTCATGTCAACGACGTGCTCGACATCGTGCGGATCGAAGCCGACCGCTTCGCGCCAAAGCCGACGCCGTTCCTGCCCGACGCGATGCTCGAGCGTCTGGCGCTGGTCAGCCGGTCGCTGACCGAGGCGGGCGGCAACCGCATGTGGATCGACGCCGATCTGCCCGACGGCGCGCTGGTCGGCGACACCCGGCGGATCGAGCAGGTTCTGCTCAACCTTTTGGGCAACGCCGCCAAGTTCACCCAAGACGGCGTGATCACGCTTGAGGCGAAGACGGTGTCGAGCACGCCAGACCGCGCGGTGATCGAATTCGCGGTCCGCGACAGCGGCCCAGGCGTGGCCCCCGCGGATCACGAGCGGATTTTCCAGGATTTTGTCACCCTCGACGCCTCGTATGAGCGCGCCAGTTCCGGTACCGGGCTGGGGCTTGGCATCTGTCGCCGGATCGTTGGCGCGCTCGGCGGCGACATCGGGCTGGAAAGCGAGCTCGGCCATGGCGCGCGGTTCTGGGTGCGCATCGCGATGCCCCGGGTGGCGGCCGAAGAAGCGGCGGAGTTCCGCCCCGAAAACCGCCCCGCAGCCACGCCTGTCCCAGCCAAACCGGCCTCGCCGGCACTGGAGCGGCAGGGCCTCCCATCGCTGCACGTTCTGGTGGTGGAGGATATTGAGACCAACCGCTTCGTCGCGCGCGAGATGCTGACCGGCCAGGGCCATCTGGTCGAAATGGCGTCGAACGGGCAGCTGGGCGTCGAGGCCGCGGAGGCCTGGGCCTATGACCTTATCTTGATGGACATCTCGATGCCCGGCATGGACGGAGTCGCCGCCACCAAGGCGATTCGCGAGGGGAACGGCCCCTCGGCGCGGACCACGATCCTCGGCCTGACCGCCCACGCTCTGCCTGAAGAACAAAAGCGGTTCCGCGACGCCGGCATGGATGGCTGCCTGACCAAGCCGCTGCGCCTGACCACCTTGGTGGACGCGCTGGCGCAGTTGGAGGCCGCGGCGGCGCGCCCGGCGCCCGCCCAAGACGCCCCCGAGGCGTTCGATGATGAGTTCGAAGACGACGATGACGACATCATGGATTCGGACGTGCTGGCCGAGCTGTCGATGACCTTCGCCGCGCCAGAACTGGCGTCGCTGTTGCTGCGCGCGGCGGCCGAAACCCGAGAGATGTCGGCTGAAATCGCAGCGATGGCCGACCGGGCGGAGCTCTCCAATCTGCGCCCGGTGATCCACAAGCTTGCAGGCACGGTGGGGTTGGTGGGCGGCAAGCGCCTTCACGCGGTGCTGTTCGCCGCCGAAAGCGCCTGCAAGTCCGAGGACCTGGCCGAGGCGATGGCGGCGATCGCGCAGCTGCCGCCGCTGGCGGACGCGACGGCGGAGGCGTTGCGCGCGCTCGCCGGCGACATTCAGCATAGCGACACGCCCGCCGCCAGCAAGGGCGGCTGACCGCTGACCGCTCTCAAGTCACCGCCGCGCGGGCATGGAACTCCGGCCGGTCCCAAGACCGCGTCGCCATGATCTGCGCCAAGATGCCAACGGCGAGGTCGACATCGTCGGGCGTCACATAAAGCGGAGCAAAGCCGAAGCGCACCACATCCGGCATCCGGAAATCGCCGATCACCCCGGCTGCGATCATCGCTCGGCAGATCGCATAGGCAGATGGATGGCGGAACGAGACCTGCGAGCCGCGCGCCGCCGGATCGCGCGGCGAGGCGAGGACCAGCCCCGCGTCCAGCGCCTCAACCCCAGCGATGAACGCTTGCGACAGCGCGATCGAGCGCGCGCGCAGATCGCTCATATCCACCGCGTCCCAAACGTCAAGCGCCGCCGATAGCGCCGCCAGCCCGATTACCGGCGGCGTGCCGATTCGCATTCCTGCGGCGCCGGGCGCTGGCTCATAGTCAGGCGTGAACGCGAAAGGCGCTGCATGGCCCAGCCAGCCCTGCAGCGGATTGCGCGCCCGCCCGGCCATATGCGGCGCCAGATAGCTGAACGCGGGGGCGCCCGGCCCGCCATTAAGGTATTTATAGGTGCAGCCAACCGCGAAATCCGCCTCGGCGCCGCGCACATCCACCGCGACCGCCCCGGCCGAATGGGCCAGATCCCACACCGCCAGCGCCCCGACCGCATGGGCCCGCGCGGTCAGATCCGCCATGTCGTGAAGCCGCCCGGTGCGATAATCAACCTCGGTCAACATCAGCACCGCGACCGAGGGGTCTAGCGCGTCGGCCACCGCTTCGGGCGCCACGATCCGCACCTCATGCCCCTGCGATTTCAGCCGCGCCAGCCCCTCCGCCATATAGAGGTCGGACGGGAAATTGCCCGAATCGGTCAGAATCACGCGTCGGTCCGGGACCAGATCCAGCGCTGCCGCCAAGGCCTGCCACACTCGGATCGACAGCGTGTCGCCCACGGTCACGGTCCCCGGATCGGCGCCGATCAACCGCGCGATCCGGTCGCCGACTCTGGCGGGCGCGTCCATCCAGCCCGCCTCGTTCCAGCCGCGGATCAACAGCGCACCCCATTCGTCCGCGATCATCGCCGCGACGCGGGGGGCTGCATCCACGACCGGCGGGCCCAGCGAGTTGCCATCAAGATAGATCACCCCCACGGGGATCGCGAATCGGGCGCGAGTAGCGGCGAAATCGGTCAAGCTGCATGCTCCGGGAACATCCGCGCAAGGGATTCGCGGCTGGCCTCGACGATCCCGCGTTCCGTCACCAGCCCGGTGACCAACCGCGCCGGGGTCACGTCGAACGCATGGTTGCGCGCAGGCGAGCCATCGGGCGTGATCTGCACGCGGGTGATCCGGCCCTCGGGGTCGCGACCGTGGACATGGGTGACCTCGGCGGGCCCGCGTTCCTCAATGGGGATCAGATCGCCGGAGGCAAGGGCGAAGTCGATGGTCGGCGACGGCAGGCAGACATAGAACGGCACGCCATTGTCCCTTGCCGCCAATGCCTTGAGGTACGTGCCGATTTTGTTGCACACATCGCCGTTAGCGGTAGTGCGGTCGGTGCCGACGAACACTAGGTCGACTTCGCCGCGCTGCATCAGATGGCCGCCCGAATTGTCTGGGATCACGCTATGGGGCACGCCGTGGCGGTTCAGCTCCCACGCCGTCAGCGCCGCGCCCTGATTGCGCGGGCGCGTCTCATCCACCCAGACATGCAGGTCGATGCCGGCGTCATGGGCCATGTAGATCGGCGCCGTCGCGGTGCCCCAATCAACGGTCGCGAGCCAGCCTGCGTTGCAATGCGTCAGGATGTTGACCGGGCCGGATTTCGCCGCGGCGATGGCTTGGATCAGCGGCAGCGCATGCAGCCCGATGGCGTGGTTGATCGCCACGTCCTCGTCGCACAGCGCCGCCGCCTCGGCCCAGGCCGCCACCTCGCGCGCTTTGGGCGCCAGCGGGGCCAGCGCGCGATCCATCCGATCCAACGCCCACCGCAGATTGATCGCAGTCGGCCGCGTCGCCGCGAGGGTGCGGATCGCGGCGGCCAGCCCCGAATCCGACCCATCGCGCGCCATCGCGAGCGCGACGCCATAGGCAGCCGTCGCCCCGATCAGCGGCGCGCCGCGCACCACCATGTCGGAAATCGCCGCCGCGGCTTGGTCCAACGAGGTCAGCGACAGGGTCGCGAAGTCGTGCGGCAGCCGGGTCTGGTCGATGATCCCGACCGACGATCCGACGCCGTCGTCGTCCGCACCCTCGAGCCAGATCGTGCGCATGGGGGTTCCGTCGACCTTCATGAGCGCTCTCCTGCTCAGCTTCGCCGCGGGGGCGGCACGAAAAAGCCCTCTCCCCACGTGGGGAGAGGGCTCGCATGTCACCGCCGATGGGGGCGCGGGTCAACCCCGCGCCCTTGGGTCAATGGGCGCGCAGTTCTGCCTGCGCGTCCGGGGCGGTGGCGGCCGCGGCAGCGGCCTCTTCGTCCTGGATCGACCATTCGATCGGCACCGGGGCCGAAGCCAGCGCAATCTTGAGAACCTCAGTCACGTATTCGACCGGAATGATCTCAAGCCCCGCCTTGATGTTGTCGGGGATCTCACGAAGATCTTTGACGTTTTCCTTCGGAATGATCACTGTCTTGATGCCGCCGCGATGGGCCGCGAGCATCTTTTCTTTCAGCCCACCGATCGGCAGAACATGGCCGCGCAGCGTGACTTCGCCGGTCATCGCCACGTCTTTGCGGACCGGGATATTGGTCAGCACCGACACGATCGAGGTCACCATCGCCACGCCCGCTGACGGCCCGTCCTTGGGCGTCGCGCCCTCGGGCACGTGGACATGGATGTCGATCTTTTCGAACACCGTCGGTTTGACGCCGATATTGGGCGAGATCGAGCGCACATAGCTCGATGCCGCCTCGATCGATTCCTTCATCACGTCGCCGAGCTTGCCGGTGGTCTTCATCCGGCCCTTGCCCGGCAGCTTCAGCGCCTCGATCGACAGCAGATCGCCGCCAACCTCGGTCCAGGCGAGGCCCGTGGTGACGCCGACATGATCGCGCTCCTCCGCCAGCCCATACTTGAACCGCGGCGCGCCCAGGAAGTCTTCAAGCTTTTCCGGTGTGATCGTGACGGTTTTGACGCCGTCGCGAACGATCTCGGTGATCGCCTTGCGGCACAGCTTGGCCAATTCCCGCTCAAGGTTGCGGACCCCGGCTTCACGCGTGTAGCGGCGGACGATGGACTGAAGCGCCTCGTCCGTCAGCGTGAATTCTCTGTCCTTCAGGCCGTGCGCCTTCAGCTGCTTGGAAAGCAGATGGCGGCGCGCAATCTCGATCTTTTCATCTTCAGTGTAACCGGAGATGGAAATGATCTCCATCCGGTCCAGAAGCGGCCGCGGCATGTTATAGGTGTTCGCGGTCGTGAAGAACAGGACGTTGGACAGGTCGTATTCAACCTCAAGGTAGTGGTCCGAGAACGTGGAGTTTTGTTCCGGGTCCAGCACCTCCAGCATCGCCGACGCTGGATCGCCACGGAAATCCTGACCCATTTTGTCGATTTCGTCGAGCAAGATCAGCGGGTTGATCGTCTTGGCCTTCTTCATCGACTGGATGATCTTGCCCGGCATCGACCCGATATAGGTGCGACGATGGCCACGGATCTCCGCCTCATCACGCACGCCACCGAGCGAGATGCGAATGAATTCGCGCCCCGTGGCCCGCGCCACTGACTTGCCCAGCGAAGTCTTGCCGACGCCCGGAGGGCCGACAAGGCACAGAATCGGGCCCTTCAGCTTACTCGATCGCGCCTGAACGGCGAGATATTCGATGATCCGCTCTTTAACCTTCTCGAGCCCGTAGTGATCATCGTCCAGCGTCTTCTGCGCGTTCGCGATATCGCGCTTGACTCGCGAGCGTTTCGACCACGGGATCGCGAGAATCCAATCGAGATAGTTGCGCACCACCGTCGCTTCGGCGGACATCGGCGACATCTGGCGCAGCTTGCGCAGCTCTGCAATAGCCTTGTCTCGCGCTTCTTTGGGAAGCTTCGCGCCAGCAATCTTTTCCTCGTATTCGCCAGATTCGTCGCGGCCGTCTTCGCCTTCGCCCAGTTCACGCTGAATGGCCTTCATCTGCTCATTCAGATAGTATTCACGCTGGGTCTTCTCCATCTGGTTCTTGACGCGCGACTTGATCTTTTTCTCAACGTTGAGAACCGAGATCTCGCCCTGCATCAGCCCATAAATCCGCTCCAGCCGCGCTTCGACCGAGAGCATCTCCAACAGCGCCTGCTTTTCCGGCAGCTTCACACCGAGATGGCCGGCGATGGCATCCGACAGCTTGGACGGGTCCTCGACATCGGCGATCGAACCGAGCGCTTCGTCGGGGACATTCTTGTTCAATTTTACGTATTTTTCGAACTCGTCGCCGATCGACCGGGTCAGCGCCTCAACCGAGGCGGCGTCGCCGAGCTCCTCGTCCAAGCGTTCGGCGGTGGCTTCGAAGTAGTCGTCGAATCGGGAATACTCGCCGATTCGGGCACGGAACTGACCCTCCACCAGCACCTTGACGGTGCCGTCGGGCAGTTTCAGCAGTTGCAGGACATTGGCCACGACGCCGATGTCAAAAATGTCATCGGGTCCCGGCTCATCCATGCTTGGGTCGCGCTGGCTAGACAGCAGGATCTGTCTGTCCGTGCGCATGACTTCCTCTAGCGCCCGCACCGATTTCTCACGCCCAACGAAAAGGGGCACGATCATGTGCGGGAACACGACGATGTCGCGCAGGGGCAGAACCGGCAGGGTCAGGCTGCGGATCGGTTCGGCATCGGTCATTCAAGCGTCCCTTTCAGCAAGGCGTTCGGCCCCCTCAGGCGAGCGGCGCGAAGCCTCCAATGGGGTTTCAGTCATGCTAATCTGTATCCGGCCAAGCCCTGTTTCAAGGCCGGACGATCCGCGGAAGGCATCGGCGCCGCGCAATATCTTGGGCTGCGCTCGTACGCAGCGACAAAATACGCCCTGAACGCAAAGGGGGCGAGGCGACCCACGCCGCCACGCCCCCCGATGCCGCCCGCCGACACCGGATGGTCAGGAGGCGTTCGCCTCCAGCCCCTCGCGCTTCTTGTCGGCGTAGATCAGCAACGGCCGGGCGGAACCCTGCACCGCGTCGTCGTTCACCACGACCTCGCGGATCGAGGTGTCGCCGGGCAGTTCGAACATCGTGTCGAGCAGCACGTTCTCCAAGATTGAGCGCAGCCCGCGCGCGCCGGTCTTGCGCGTGATCGCCTTGCGGGCGACGGTTCTCAGCGCCTCTTCGGTGAAGGACAGCTTCACGTCCTCCATATCGAACAGGCGCGCATATTGCTTCACGAGCGCATTCTTCGGCTCGGTCAGGATGGTAACCAGCGCCTCTTCGTCGAGGTCGCGCAAGGTTGCCACCACCGGCAGGCGGCCGACGAATTCCGGGATCAGGCCGAATTTCAGCAGATCCTCCGGCTCCAGCGACTCAAGCAAGTCGCCGATGCCGCGGTCTTCGTCATGCTTCACATCGGCGCCGAAGCCGATCGACGACCCTTTGCCGCGCTGCGCGATGATCCGGTCCAACCCGGAGAAGGCGCCACCGCAGATGAACAGGATGTTGGTGGTGTCCACCTGCAGGAATTCCTGCTGGGGATGCTTGCGGCCGCCCTGGGGGGGCACCGAGGCCACGGTGCCTTCCATGATTTTCAGCAGCGCCTGCTGCACGCCCTCGCCGCTCACGTCGCGGGTGATCGAAGGATTGTCCGACTTGCGGCTGATCTTGTCGACCTCGTCGATGTAGACGATGCCGCGCTGCGCGCGCTCCACATTATAATCGGCCGATTGAAGCAGCTTGAGGATGATGTTTTCGACATCCTCGCCGACATAGCCTGCTTCGGTCAGCGTGGTCGCGTCGGCCATGGTGAACGGCACGTCGAGAATCCGCGCCAACGTCTGCGCCAGCAAGGTCTTGCCGCAGCCGGTCGGGCCGATCAGCAGGATGTTCGACTTGGAAAGCTCCACATCCGTCTGCTTGGCCGCGTGGTTCAGGCGCTTGTAGTGATTATGCACGGCCACCGAGAGCACGCGTTTCGCGCGCAACTGGCCGATCACATAGTCGTCAAGCACACTGCAGATTTCCTGCGGCGTGGGCACGCCGTCGGTGGATTTCACGAGCGACGACTTCGTCTCCTCGCGAATTATGTCCATGCACAGCTCGACGCATTCGTCGCAAATGAACACGGTCGGGCCCGCGATAAGCTTACGCACCTCATGCTGGCTCTTTCCGCAGAAAGAGCAGTAGAGGGTATTCTTGCTGTCCGATCCGGTTGTCTTGGTCATTTGTCGCGTCTCCCGCCGCGCCAGCGGTTCAGGTCCTGTAATAGCGGCCCGATCGTTAACAAACTGTCATCGTTCCGCACGCCCAAATCCGCTTCGCGTTCTAATCGTGCATGTTGCGACGGCCGGTGCAAGACGCATCTGGAATGCGCGCTGCCCCCCGACCCTCGGTCCGCCTTCGCCCCGGCGTGCGCATCTCGCGCGCCGGAGCGAAGGGCCGAAGGGCCCCCGGCCGACCGGGTCAGGCGCTGGGCGTGTCACTGGGATCGTCGCCGCGCGCGGCGACGATTTCGTCGATCAGACCCCAATCCTTGGCTTTTTCGGGGTTCATGTAGTTGTCCCGCTCCAACGCCGCCTCGACGGTGGCATAGTCCTGCCCGGTGTGGTGGACGTAGATCTCGTTCAAGCGACGTTTGAGGTTTTGAGTCTCTGTCGCGTGGATCATGATGTCAGTGGCCTGGCCCTGATAGCCGCCAGAGGGCTGGTGCACCATGATCCGGCTGTTGGGCAGCGAAAAGCGCTGGCCCTTGGCCCCCGCCGTCAGCAACAGCGAGCCCATCGAGGCCGCCTGCCCGATGCACAGCGTCGAAACCTTGGGCCGAATGTACTGCATCGTGTCATAGATCGACAGTCCCGAGGTCACCACGCCGCCAGGGCTGTTGATGTAAATCGAGATTTCTTTTTTCGGGTTCTCGGCTTCGAGGAACAGCAACTGAGCCACGACCAGCGTCGACATCCCGTCATGGACGGGACCGGAGACGAAGATGATCCGCTCTTTGAGCAGGCGAGAGAAGATGTCATAGGCCCGCTCGCCGCGTGCGGTCTGCTCGACCACCATCGGAACCAGGGTGTTCATGTAGTGCTCGACTGGATCGTGCATGTGAGCCTGCCTCTTCGGGTCTGGTTGGGCCTGTGGAGCGAGCTTCGCCGCTCCGTCCTCTAAGGTGTAGGACCTCGGGCGGGGGGCTTCAAGGGAGCGCGAACACGCGGGCCAGCGGCGCCGCCGCGCGCGGCGCCCGGACGCGGGGCGGTTTAACGAAATCGCAAGCCATCGTCAGGCCGGTTTCGACGCGCCGAAACGCGAGCGGGCCCGCCGCACCAAGTGCGTCGGGCCCGCTCACGCTCATCCTCAGCCCGAAGGCCGGCGATCACGCTTCGTCGAGCGCTTCGAGCAGCGACTGCAGCTCTTCCTTGGTCACTTCGTAGTCGGTGACCTGCGCCAGCTCGAGGATGAAGTCGACGACTTTTTCCTCAAACAGCGGGGCACGGAACTGCTGAAGCGCCTGCGGGTTCTGCTGGATGAACTCAAAGAACTGACGCTCCTGCCCGGGGTACTTGCGTGCCTCGGTGAAGATCGTCTGCTGCAACTCCTGCTCGGAGACCTCGATCTCCTGCTTTTTGCCGACTTCGGCAAGCAGCAGGCCAAGGCGCACACGACGCGCGGCCAGCGACTTGTGCTCTTCGGTCGGGTCGACCGCGGCGTGTTCGTGGCCCTGAACCTCGGGGTTCTCGTCGTGCCACAGCTGGTGCGCGATCTGCTTGGCTTCCATGTCCACCAGCGTCGGGGGCAGGTCAAACTTGACCGCCTCGTCGAGGGCGTCGAGCAGCTTGCGCTTGAGCAGGGCGCGGGCGGCGCCGCGATACTCGGCCTCAAGGCGCTCACCGATCTGCTTTTTCAGATCGTCAAGGGTCTCGGCGCCGAAGCGGGTCGCCAGCGCGTCGTCGATCGCGGCCTTGGCGGGGGACTTGATGTCCTTGCAGATCACGGCGAAAACGGCTTCTTTGCCGGCCAGATTCGCAGCGCCATAGTTCTCGGGGAACGTAACGGTGACGTCGCGCGCCTCGTCGCGAGCCATGCCGCCAAGCTGCTCTTCGAAGCCGGGGATGAAGGAGCCCGAGCCGATTTCCAGCGGGTAATCCTCAGCGGTGCCGCCGTCGAAAGCCTCGCCGTCGACGCGGCCGAGGAAGTCGATCACGATCTGATCGCCGGTCTCGGCATTCTCGCCGTCAGGGCGCGACTCAAAGGTCTTGGCGTTGTCGGCGAGGTTTTCGAGCGCCTCGGCGACGTCCGATTCCTCAACCTTGGCGACCGGGCGATCCAGCTTGATCGCCGCGAAGTCAGCCTCGGGGACGTCGGGAAGCTTTTCGTAGTTGACCTCGATCACGAGATCTTGACCTTCGTCGAACCGCTCGTTCGCGATCTTGATCTCGGGCTGCATCGCCGGACGGTCTCCGGTGGTCTCGAAGTGCATGCGCACCGCGCCGTCGACGCTTTCCTGCACGACTTCGCCCAGCAGCGACTTGCCGAACATCTTGCGCAGCAGCGGCAGCGGCGCCTTGCCCTTGCGGAAGCCCTTCATCGCCACGTCACCGCGCGCGGCGACCAGCTTTTCGGTCATCTTCTGCTCTAGCGCGTCGGCCGGCAGCGTCATGGTGTACGCGCGCGTCAGACCTTCGGACCGGGTTTCAGTGACCTGCATGCTCATCCTCGCATCAACGTTTGTGTCGCCCCCGACCGCGCGGGGGGGAAATTTCGCCCCCGACTGGCGGGGAGGGGTGCGGCTCCGACAGGCCGGGCGATCGATGATCCGACAAGCGGCATCAAAGCTGGTGCGGGCGAAGGGAATCGAACCCCCACGCCTTGCGGCACGAGAACCTAAATCTCGCGTGTCTACCAGTTCCACCACGCCCGCAGGGTCAGCGCCCGATCCACGGTCCGAAACGCCCGATCTAGGGCGCTCCGGGTCGGAATTGGCCGTTTCCTAACAGGGAACGCGGGAGCGCGCGAGTCGAAAAATGCAAGGCGCGAATCCCCGGCCGCGCTTGGCGTCAAGCCATCAAGGGGCGCAGCGCGCGCGGGATCATGTCCGGCAGGTCCTCGGCGATCAGGCCGGGGCCGAACAGGCGGGCGGCCCGCGCGTGCAGCCACGCGGCGCGGCAGGCGGCGTCGTGGGGGGCTGCGCCGCGCGCCAGCAACCCCGCGATCATCCCCGCCAGCACATCCCCCGCCCCCGCCGTCGCCAGCCATGGCGCGGCGCGGTCGTAATTGGCCGAATGGACGTCGGCGCGCGCGGCATCAGGCCCCAGCGCCGTCGCGACCACCGTATCGGGACCCTTGAGCAGCACCGTGCACCCCGCCCGCAGCGCCGCCGCCCGTGCGGCATCGATGCGCGACATCGCCGGGCCGCGCATCGGCGGTTCGGCCAGCCGCGCGGCGATGTCGGGGAACAGCCGCGCGAATTCGCCCATATGCGGGGTCAGCACGCAGCCCGCGTGCAGCCGCGCCGCCAGATCGGGCGCCCCCGCCAGCGCGGTCAACGCATCGGCATCCAGCACGCAAGGCCGCCCGGACCGCAGCGCCGCCTCCAGCAGCGCAAGGGTCCGCGCCTGCGCCCTTCCCTGCAGCCCAAGCCCCATGCCAAGCCCGAGCGCGGTGATCCGCGGGTCGGTCAGCGCCTCCTCCAGCGCCTCCGCCCCAGCGATCCGGCGCAGCATGATAGCGTCGAGGCGACCTGCGTTCTCAAGCACCGCTGCGGGCGGGCAGCCAAGCGTCACCACCCCGGCCCCGATCCGGAGCGCGCCTCGCGCCGCCAGCCGCGCGGCGCCGCCCGATCCGACCCCGCCCGACAGGATCAGCGCGTGGCCATAACTGAATTTGTGGGCGCCCGGGCTGCCGCCTTTGTCGAACAGGTCAAGAAAGTCCGGCGTCTCTTCGACCAGCGCCGCGTCGCGGGTCATGTCCGGGCGGGGCGCGGTCAGGCCGATGTCGACCACCTCCAGCACCCCGCAATGGGCGGGGCCGTCGGCCAGGTGGTGGCCCGCCTTGGGGCCATGAAAGCTGACCGTGACGTCGGCGACAAAGGCCGCGCCACCAAGCGCCCGCCCCGAATCCGCGCACAGCCCCGACGGGATGTCCGCGGCCACGATCAAGGGCCGCGCCCCCGGCACGAGGCCCGCCAGCGCGGCCGCAACCGACGCCGCATCGCCGCAAAGCGGCCGCGCCAGCCCTGTCCCGAACAGCGCGTCGACCAGTAGCGCCGGGGCGTCCGCCACGAGGAACGCCGCCAACGGGCGCGCCTCGCCGCCCGCGTCGATCCAGGCGCGTCGGTTCAGCGCCGCGTCGGGGGGCGCGGGCGCGTCGGTCATCTCAAAAACCGTCACCCGCGCCCCCTGCGCCGCCAAAAGCCGCGCCACGGCATAGCCGTCGCCGCCATTGTTGCCAGGCCCGCACAAAACCGCCGCCTCGTCGCCCGGCCTTGGGCCGAGTCGCGCCACCAACCCCGCCGCCGCGCGCTCCATCAACTCGCGCCCGGTCACCTCGCCCGACGTGATCGCCGCCGTCTCGATCGCGCGCATCCGCGCCGCGGTCAAAAGTTCCATGCCGCCCCCGTGTTTCATTCTTCAGACGCTCAGGAATTCGGCACTCTGCCTAAATTATAGGCTATATTCGGAGAATCGACACAGCCCAGCCGCCCTGATCACGCACCCCCCATTGAAATGCCAACGGGGCCGTGATTGGCATATAACCTGCAAGATAGATGCTGTCCGCAAATCCGCGGAACACGCGCGCAAGACGACGGGAGCCGCTCGCTCATGAAGAAGATCGAGGCCATCATCAAGCCCTTCAAGCTCGATGAAGTGAAGGAAGCCCTTCAGGAAATCGGCGTTCAGGGCCTGAGCGTGATCGAAGCCAAGGGCTTCGGTCGCCAGAAAGGTCACACGGAGCTGTATCGCGGCGCAGAATACGTCGTGGACTTCCTTCCCAAGATGAAGATCGAAGTGGTGCTCGACGACGATCAGGTCGAGCCAGCGATCGAGGCGATCGTCGCCGCGGCACGCACCGGCAAGATCGGCGATGGCAAGATCTTCGTCACAGCGGTCGAGCAGGCCATCCGGATCCGCACCGGCGAGGAAGGCCCCGAGGCGCTCTGACGCCCCGGCCCCCCTCGCACAACCACCGAATTCGGCCCGAGCCGCGACGCGCCGGACGGGTCCGCCGAATAACAGCGCGACGACAGACGAGAGAGGATTTGCGATGAGCGACGCCAAGACCGTGCTCGACTTGATCAAGGCAGAAGAGGTCGAATACATTGACCTTCGCTTCACCGACCCGCGCGGGCGGCTTCAGCATGTGACCGTCATCGTCGACATTGTCGACGAAGATTTCCTGAACGACGGTTTCATGTTCGACGGCTCTTCGATCGCTGGCTGGAAGTCGATCGACAAGTCTGACATGAAGTTGAAGTTCGCGTTCGACTCGGTCTATATGGACCCGTTCTACGCCGACAAGACACTGTGCATTCACTGCTATGTGGTGGAACCGGATACCGGCGAGCTTTACGACCGCGACCCGCGCTGCACCGCGCAGAAGGCCGAGGCTTATCTTAAATCCACCGGCATCGGCGACGTGTCGTACTGGGGCCCCGAGGCAGAGTTCTTCCTGTTTGACAACGTCAAGTATTCGAACACGATCAACAAGGTCTCGTTCGAGGTTGACGCTGTCGACGCGTCCTGGAACACCGACGCCGACTTTGAGCAGGGCAACATGGGCCACCGCCCGGGCCTCAAGGGCGGCTACTTCCCGGTCAACCCGACCGACAGCGCTCAGGATCTGCGCGCCGAGATGCTTTCGACGATGAAGCGCATCGGCATGAAGGTCGACAAGCACCACCACGAAGTTGCGTCGTGCCAGCACGAGCTGGGCATGATCTTCGGGACTTTGGTGGAGCAGGCCGATAACCTGCAGAAGTACAAGTACATCATCCACAACGTTGCGCACGCCTATGGCAAGTCGGCGACGTTCATGCCCAAGCCCTATTACGGCGACAACGGCAGCGGCATGCACGTCAACCAGTCGATCTTCAAGGACGGCAAGCCGCTGTTCGCCGGCACCCGCTATGCGGACCTGTCGGATGAGGCGCTTTGGTACATTGGCGGCATCCTGAAGCACGCCAAATCGCTGAATGCGTTCACCAACCCGGCGACCAACTCCTACAAGCGCCTGATCCCCGGCTTCGAGGCCCCGGTGCTGCTGGCCTATTCGGCCTCCAACCGGTCGGCTTCGATCCGCATTCCGTGGACCGATTCGCCCAAAGCCAAGCGCGTTGAGACCCGTTTCCCCGATCCCGCCTGCAACCCGTATCTCGCGATGTCGGCGCTGCTGATGGCCGGTCTTGACGGCATCAAGAACAAGATCGATCCGGGTGAGGCGGCCGACAAGGACCTCTATGACCTGCCGCCCGAGGAACTCGCCGGCATCCCCACCGTCTGCGGCTCGCTGCGTGAGGCGCTGATGGAGCTTGAGGCCGACCACGATTACCTGCTTGCGGGCGACGTGTTCACCAAAAGCCAGATCGAGGGCTATGCCGCCCTGAAGTGGGAGGAAGTGTTCGCCTTCGAGCACACCCCGCACCCGATCGAGTACAAGATGTATTATTCCTGCTGATCCGGTTTTGGGTCGATGGAAACGGAAAAGGCGGCCCCCAAGGGCCGCCTTTTTCACTTTGCCGTGAATAGTTCAACCGCCTCAGCGGGCGTGCAAATTTTGAAATCCCCGAACACGGGGTGAGACGTGAGCTTCGTAAAAAAATTTTGGTCAGATGTGACGAAAATATCCCTAGAGTGTCTAACGTGAGCTTCGAAAATATGCGTATCAATTATACAGTTTTTCCACGCACCAAAATCTTTGCTCGTCGTCTCGTTGACATCCACACCAGCGCTAGACGCCCAATCCCTCCATTCCAATGGGCGGTTCGGAAACAACGCTCTGAAAATTTCACGCTCCCTTCGCTCAACCTCATCGTCGAGCCAGATTGCGTGATCCAAGAACCCTACATCCCACCTCAGCATTGGCGGAAGAAGCTGAATTTCCGCGAGGCCATGAGCTGCGAGCCTTTGTTTAAAGGCGGCTATATTCTCCAGATAAGGTTGGTCTTTCTGCCTCTCCGCTGCGCTTGATGCTACGATCGCGGCATCTATCTCACCACGCGAAGCTGCATCAAAAATACGCTGAACCGCATCTCCGGCAGGCTCTTTTTCAAACAATGCGATCAGGCAGTTTGTATCGAGAGTGAACGTGAGTTTTAGGCCCATCACTCCCCCCGCGCCGCCCGCCCGAACGCGCCATAAAGCCGCGCGCTCACCTCATCCTTCGCCGCGCGCCATTCCGCGTGCCACTGCACTCCCATCGCAAAGCCGGTCGCGCCGTCGATCACCAGCGCCTCGGCGGTGGTGTCGGGGGCGCGGCCCTCGATCACCACGCGCGGCCCGGCGTCGATCACGCCCTGGCCGTGCAGGGTGTTGACCATGATCTCATCCCGCCCCAGCAACGTCGCGA
>JBLIKI010000052.1:0-15693 GCA_047636235.1 Paracoccaceae bacterium
GACTGACGGCGGCCCCGGCCCTCTCATCGGATCACGGAGACACGATCATGTGCGGCATCATCGGCATCCTCGGCAAGCGCGACGCGGCCCCCCTTCTGCTCGACGCCCTGCGGCGGCTGGAATACCGCGGCTATGACAGCGCCGGGGTGGCCACCGTCACCGACGGGCGGCTGGACCGGCGCCGCGCGGTCGGCAAGCTCGACGCGCTGGCGAGCCTTTTGGCGCGCGAGCCGATCGAGGGCACCATCGGCATCGGCCACACGCGATGGGCCACCCACGGCGCCCCGACCGAGGCGAACGCCCACCCCCATGCCGCCGCCGGGGTCGTTGTCGTCCACAACGGCATCATCGAGAATTTCCGCGACCTGCGCGCGGAATTGACCGAGCGCGGCCACCATTTCCTGACTCAGACCGACACTGAGACCATCGTGCACCTGTGCGAGGATTTCATGGCCCGCGGCCTGCCGCCCGCCGAGGCAGCGGTGGCGACGCTGGGGCGTCTGCGCGGCGCCTTCGCGCTGTGCTTTCTGTTCAAGGGCGAGGATGACCTGATGATCGCCGCGCGCCGCGGATCGCCCTTGGTGATCGGCTATGGAGACGGCGAGATGTTCGTCGGCTCTGACGCGCTGGCGCTGGCGCCGCTGACCAACCGGATCACGTATCTGGACGAAGGCGACTGGGCGGTCCTGACCCGGAGCGGCGCCACCATCCATGATGAGCGCGGGGTCTTGGCCAACCGCGAGGTGCGGGTGGTCGACGTGTCCTCGGTGCTGGTGGAAAAGGGCGAGCATCGGCACTTCATGGGCAAGGAGATTCACGAGCAGCCGACCGTGGCGGCCTATGCGCTCGGCCATCACCTCGACGCCGGGCGGACCCATGTGACCGGCGAGGCCGAGGCGGTGGATTTCGCGGGCGTCGACCGGATCGTGATGATCGCCTGCGGCACGGGGTTCTACGCCTGCGCCGTCGCCAAGCATTGGTTCGAACAGATCGCCCGCATCCCGGTCGAGATCGACGTCGCGTCGGAATTTCGCTATCGCAACCCGCCGCTGTCGGACCGCACGCTTGCGATCTTCGTTTCGCAGTCGGGGGAGACCGCGGACACGCTGGCGGCGTTGCGCTTCGCCAAGCCGTTGGTGCGCCAGGTGGTGTCGGTGGTGAACGTGGCCGAAAGCTCCATCGCGCGCGGGTCCGACGTGGCGCTGCCGATCCTGGCGGGGCCGGAGATCGGCGTCGCCTCGACCAAGGCGTTCACCTGCTCGCTCATCACGCTGGCCTGCCTTGCGATCATCGCCGGGCGCAAGCGCGGGACCATCGATGCGGCCGAGGAAGCGCGCCTTGTGGCGCTTTTGTGCGAGACCCCGCGCCTGCTGGCCGAGGCGCTGACCACCGCGCCCCAGATCGAGCGCGCGGCGCGGCTGGTGGCCTCGGCGCGTGACGTGTTGTATCTGGGCCGCGGGCCGATGCACGCCATGGCGCTGGAGGGCGCGCTGAAGCTGAAAGAAATCAGCTATATCCACGCCGAGGGCTATGCGGCGGGGGAGATGAAGCATGGCCCCATCGCGCTGGTGGACCCCAACGTGCCGGTGGTGGTGCTGGCGCCGACCGACCCGCTGTTCGAAAAGACCGTGTCGAACATGCAAGAGGTGATGGCCCGCGGCGGCCGCGTCGTGCTGATCACCGACGCCGAGGGTGCCCGGATCGGCGGCGAGGGAACCGCCGACGTGGTGATCCTGCCCGCCTGCGATCCCCTGATCGCGCCGATCCTCTATGCCGTGCCCGCGCAGCTATTGGCCTATCACGTCGCGGCGACTTTGGGCAAAGACGTGGACCAGCCGCGCAATCTGGCGAAATCGGTGACGGTGGAATAAGCGCCCCCTGCGCGCCGGGTTCCTGCCGCCTCGCGGCCATGCTAGACTGCGGCCCGGACACCGAACATCGACGCGCCGAGCACAGGCGCGCGACATGGAGGCTGAGCAGATGACTGAGCGGACATGGCGCCGCCGCGCCGCGCGGATCGCAGGCTGGCTGGTGGCCGCTGCGACGGTGGCGGGGTGCGGCGCCTCGACCCCTCCGGGCAAGACCGTGCAAAGCAGCCTGATCCAGCCCGATTGCTACACCGTCGACCCCTTCCACAAGCTTAAGATCGCCAAGGCGCCCAAGGGGCTGCCGGATACCAAGCGCGCCTTTCTGGGCGCGTGGGGCGGCGGGGCCTGGGATGGCGCGGTGTGCCACGACCTTTACGTCCTGAAAGTGGAATCAAGCGGCGCCGCGGTGCTGTTTGACGCCCACGGACCGGGTTTTACAAATGACGCCACCGCCTTCACCCGCCGCGGCCAGATTGGCGACGACGGGCGGCTGAGGGTTCGGAAAGGATCCGCCGAAGTGGAATACTGGGTTGAAAACGGCCAATTGCACGGCATCCGCCGTCTTGGCACTCGCGAGGCGCGGATCATTCTGACGCCGCGCACATGAGCGGACGTTCAGGCGGCCCCGCCGGGCGCACCCCCCGCGGCCCCGGTCGCGCCGGATCGCGCGATGTGGTGAAGGAACCGGGCGGCGCAGGCAAGCGCAGTCCGGGCAAGGCGTCGGGCGCAGGCAAGGCGTTGGGCGCAGGCAAGCCGTTCGGCGCCGGGGCTGCGTTCGGCAAGGGCGCGGGCCGCGGCGCGGCGCAGGGCGCGTCGTTCGGCGGGGCCGCAAGCGCCAAGTCGGGCGCCCCGATGGGCGCCGCCTCGCGCACAAAGTCGTTCGGCAAAACCGGTGGCAAGCCGACCCGCCCCGCCCCGCGCGATGGCGATGATTTCACGCCCCAGGATTTCACCAACGAAAGCGACGGCTTCGTCGCCGGCGACGCGCGCCGCACAGCCGCCGTCGCGCGCAAGCCCCGAGCGAAATATGTCGTGCCCGCCGGGCGTCGCCGGTCGGACGTGGAGAAAGAGGCCCGCGCCGCGCAGGCCGCCAAGGCGCCCAAATCCGCTGCCCCGCGGGCGATCTCGCTTCGCGCCCCCGCCGATCCGGCGGTCGCGGCGATGATCGATCAGTTGCGCGCCGCCGCCGAACCGGGCAAGGCCGAGGCGATGGCCGCCCAGCACCACACCGGGCGGGTCTGCTTTGGCGTGCCAGGGGCGGCGGTCGACTCCATCGCCCGCGGGTGGCGCGCCGCGCTGGCGGAGGAGGCCGACGCGGCAGCCGCCCGCCTGTCCCGCGCCGCCGGGTTGTGGGAGACCGGGGGCTTCGAGGCCCGGATCGCCGCGGCCAAGCTGCTGACCCAAGCGAAAATCGACGATGACGCGCCGGTTTGGGCGCTGATCGCGTCGTGGATCCCGCAGATCGATTCGCCCGCCATCGGCGACGCGGTGGCCGCCGCCGCCGCCCGCCGGGTGCTGGTGGACCCGACGCGACTGGCGCAAGTCGCGCGCTGGGTGAAATCGGCGCATCTGCCAACGCGGCTTGCAGCCTTGGAAGCGACGCTGCCCATCGCCAAGGGCCGTCTGGCGGGGGAGCCGGGCGACCGCGCGATCGAGCGTATCGCGAGCTGGGCCGCCACCCTTGGCGGAGACGGCGAGCGTGCGGTGCAAAAGGCCGCGGGCGTGTGGCTGGCGACGCTGTCGCGCCACGACGAAGCCCGCGTGCGCGCGGTGATCGACGCCAATGGCGAGACGATGAAGCCCTATGCGGTGCGCGAAGCGCTGCGGCTGATCGACAAGCCCGCGCCGGAGTGAGGAGATCGGGCTGAGGGGGCCGCCCCCTCAGCCCAGCCGCGCGCCTTGCGGGATCGGCAGGCCGCGCATCGCGTCCTCGGTGGCCATGGCGCCTTTGCCCGCGCGCTGCACGGTCTTGATCCGCACCGCGCCTTGGCCGCAGGCGATGGTCAGGGCGGCGTCCAAGACCTCTCCGGCCTCGCCCTCTCCCTGCCCCGCTTCGGACAGCAGCGCCTTGATGCGGGCGCCGTCATGGTCGAACCACGCGCCGGGGAACGGCGACAGGGCGCGGATGCGGCGGTCGACGTCTGTCGCGGGCAAGGTCCAGTCGATCTTGGCCTCGGCCTTGTCGATTTTGGCGGCGTAAGTGACGCCTTGGTCCGGCTGCGGAATAGGCGTCAGGGCGCCGGAGACGAGGCCGGTGATCGCCCGGGCGATCATATCGGCGCCCATGGCGGCGAGCCGGCCTTGGAGCGTAGCCGCGGTGTCGTCGGCGCCGATCGGGGTCGCGCCGCGCAGCAGCACCGGGCCGGTGTCGAGCCCGGCCTCCATCCCCATGATGCACACGCCGGTCTCGGCGTCGCCCGCCATGATCGCGCGCTGGATCGGCGCGGCGCCCCGCCAGCGCGGCAGCAAAGACGCATGGATGTTCACGCAGCCGAGCCGCGGCGCATCCAGCACCGCTTGCGGCAGGATCAGCCCATAGGCCACCACCACCGCCAGATCGGCGTTGAGGGCCTTGAGCGCGGCTTGCTCATCGACGCCGCGCAAGGATGCGGGGTGGCGGACCGGAAGGCCCAGCGCCTCGGCGCGGGTATGGACCGGCGAGCGGCGCGGTTGCTTGCCCCGGCCCGCGGGGCGCGGCGGCTGAGTGTAGACCGCGGCGATGTCATGGCCCGCGGCGATCAGGGCGTCGAGGGCGCTAACCGAGAAATCGGGCGTGCCCATGAAGATGAGGCGCATGGGGGCTCCTTGCTGGATCGTCAAAAGGGGAGCGAGGGCGGCGACGGCTTCGCCCGGGCCACTGATGTCGAGGGCTTCGCCCCCACGATGCGTCGCAAGGGCTTCGCCCGCATGATTGCTGTCGAGGGCTTCGCCCGCATGATTGCTGTCGAGGGCTTCGCCCTCGGGGGGCATCGAGCCCCCATCGGCCGACCCGCCGCCCAAGCGGGACGTCGCAGCGCCCCGCCCGCGACTGCGCGCCCAGGCGATGGCGCCCAGGGCAGCGCGCCGCGCCTCAGGCGTCGCCCGGTCCAGCAGCGTCACACCGTCGAGGCGGTCGACTAGGAACTGCGCCTCGGCCGCGCGGGCGCCGGTCAGCACCCGCTCGTGCATCTCGCCAGACGGATCGAACCAGCGGGCGGTAACCACCGTGGCGCGGGACACCTCGATGTCGGCGCCCGGCAGGCTGGGGCAGCTTTGCACCCGCATGGCGCTATCGCGCGAGGCCCAGATCAGCTTGAGATTGGCAAGCCGCACCAGCGCGCCCGACGCCCCCCACCGCGCCACCGCCAGCCGACGCATCACGCCGATCTGCGGCCCGGCCAACGCGGACAGGCCATGGGCCGCCATCGCCGCCTCGATCGCGTCAAAATCGGCGCGCGCGGCGGCGTCCACCCGGATCACCGGGGCGCCGGAGGTGACCAGCCGCGGGTCTGGGTGGATCAGAAACGGACGGACCGCCATGCGCGCGGCCCCTTTGCGGCGCGGTCGCGGGCGCGCACGGGGCTTCAGTCGCCCTGCTTCGCCCGCTCCCGCTTGAATTTCTTCATCTTGCCGGTGATCATCTGGCGCTTCACCATGCCAAGATAATCAATGAACAGCTTGCCGTTCAGGTGGTCCAGCTCATGCTGCGCGCACGTGGCGGCGAGGCCGTCGAACTCACCCTCGCATTCATTCCCGTCGCGGTCGAGCCAGCGCATCCGCACGCGGTCGGGGCGGGTCACGTCCTCATAGATCTCGGGGATCGACAGGCAGCCTTCCTCATGGACCCGGGTTTCCTCGGACGACCAGAGGATTTCGGGGTTCACCAGCGCCATCGGCTGGGGCGGCGCCTCCTTGTCGGCGCAGTCCATGACGAACAGGCGGCGGATCACGCCGATCTGCGGCGCCGCCAGCCCGACGCCCGGCGCGTCATACATGGTGTCGAGCATGTCATCGATCAGCCGGCGCAGGTCATCGTCGACCCCGGGCACGGGATCGCACAGCTTTTTCAGCCGCGGGTCGGGATGGATCAGGATCGGGCGCAATGTCATGCAAGGCGAGGTAAGCGACGGCGCGTCCGCGGTCAAGCGCTTGCCGCGGGTTCGCGGGTTGCCTAGCCTGCCGCCAAACGCCACTGACGCGCGTCGCCCCGGGATCGCCGGGGCCGACGCCCGCCGCGACAAAGGACGCCACCGCATGAGCTTTGACTTCGACCGGATCATCGACCGCCGCGCCACCCATTCCTCCAAATGGGACAAGATGGAGGGGATCTATGGCGTCAGCCCCGACAGCGGCATCCCGATGTGGGTGGCGGACATGGATTTCGCCGCCCCCCCGGCGGTGGCCGACGCGGTGCGCGCCGCGGCCGATCACGGCGTTTTCGGCTATTTCGGCGATGACCGCGACTATCTGGCCGCGATGACCGGCTTCATGCGCCGCCGACATGGGTGGGAGGTTGATCCATCTTGGGTTCTGACCACCCACGGGCTGGTGGCGGGCACCGGCCTGTGCGTGCAGGCCTTCACCAAGCCGGGCGAGGGCGTGATCCTGTTCACCCCGGTCTACCACGCCTTTGCGCGCATCATCGCCGCCAACGGACGGCGCGTGGTGGAAAGCGTGCTTGAGGAAGTGAACGGCCGCTATGAGATGAACCTCGACGCGTTGGCGGCGTCCTTGGACGGGTCGGAGCGGATGCTGATGTTCTGCTCGCCGCACAATCCCGGCGGGCGGGTGTGGTCGCCGGAGGAAATCCGCGCCGTGGCCGCGTTCTGCGAGGCGCATGATCTGGTGTTCGTATCTGATGAGGTCCATTGCGATCTGGTGTTCCCCGGCGCCACGCACACCGTCGCCAGCCTTGCCGCGCCGGACGCGGTGGCGCGCACGGTGGTGATGATCGCGTCCACCAAGACCTTCAACATCGCCGGCGCCCATGTCGGCGCGGTGATCATCGAGGACCCGGCCTTGCGCGCCAAATTCGCAGGCGCCCATGCCGCGTCGGGGTCATCCCCGAACGCGCTGGGAATGCTGATGGCCACCGCGGCGTTCGCCCATGGGGATGCGTGGCTGGACGGGCTGGTCGACTATCTGGATGGCAACCGCAAGCTGTTCGACGACGGCGTCAACGCGATCCCCGGCCTGCGGTCGATGGCGCTGGACGCGACCTATCTGGCTTGGGTGGATTTTTCGGGCACTGGCATGACCCGCCAAGAGTTCACCGACCGGGTGGAGAAGACCGCCGAGATCGCCGCGAATCACGGCCCCAGCTTCGGGTCGGGCGGCGACACGTGGCTGCGGTTTAACATCGCCACCCCGCGCGCGGTGGTGGCGCAGGCGGTGGACCGGTTGCAGGCCGCGTTCGCAGACCTGCAATGACCCGATGCGCCGGGGGGCGGTCAGCGCCCCGGCGTCAGACGGCTGCGCAGCGCGGCGATGGCCAGAGCGGCCTCGTCCTTGGCCAGATCCAGCAGCAGGCGCAGCGGGCCGGGGGCAGGCGTGTCGATCGACCCGTCGATGTCGCCGCCATGGCCCTCGATCGAGGCGCCGACGGCGCGGGCCAGCCGGACCATCGCCGGGTTGTCGCGGGTGGTGTGCACGATCAGATGACGCGCCCCGGCGGCGGCGCTGCGGTGCATCGCGCGCAGCAACAGCGCCCGGGCGATGCCACGGCCGCGCCAGTCCCTCTCCAGCGTGATCGCGGCCTCGATGTCGTCGCCCGCGGGGGGGCTCAGTTCGACGGCGCCGCGCAGATCATGGTTCAGAAACCAGCCATAGACGTGGCGGTCCGGCCCGAAGGCGTCGTCGACATGGGCGTCAATCGAGGCGTCCGAGATCATGCCATGAAACCGCAGCCGCAGGTCATCAGGGCCGAGACGGCGCAGATGGGCTGCAAGGCGCGCTCGTTCTAACGGCCAGACGGTGCGGATCACGCCTGAGGCGACGGGGTCGGGCGAGGGCGGATCTGCATGATGTCCGAACATGGGTGGCCCCTTACGGCGAGGGCCGCACTTGATACATGGGGTGCAAAGGCCGTCAGGCCAGCGCCCGATCCAGTTGCGGCGATCCAGTTGCGGCGATCCATGTCGCATCGCGGCAACGCGTCTACGCTTTCGCACCGCAGCGTGAACGGCGTTGACGATCTTGGCGCAACATCGTATCGCCACGGCGAGCCTTTGCGAAACTTTACGTCCCCTCCTTTGGGACGATCCACCGGAGACGCCCCATGAGCTTCAAGGTCCAGCCCGCCGCCCCCGCCCGTCCGAACCGCTGCCAGCTGTTCGGCCCCGGATCGCGCCCGCAGATCTTTGAGAAGATGGCGGCCTCGGCGGCGGACGTGATCAACTTGGATCTTGAGGACGCGGTGTCGCCCGCCGACAAGCCGCAGGCGCGCAAGAACATCATCGAGGCGATCAACACCATCGACTGGGGCACGAAAACCCTGTCGGTGCGGATCAACGGTCTCGACACCCCCTATTGGTATCGCGACGTGGTGGAGGTGCTGGAGGGCACCAATGGCCGGCTCGACCTGTTCATGATCCCCAAGGTCGGCTGCGCGGCGGATGTCTACGCCGTCGACGCGTTGGTGTCTGCGATCGAGATGGCCAAGGGCTCGACCAAGCGCATCGGGCTCGAGCTGATCATCGAGACCGCCGCGGGACTGGCGCATGTCGAGGAAATCGCCGCGTCGTCGCCGCGCCTTCAGGCCATGGCGCTTGGGGCCGCCGATTTCGCCGCGTCGATGGGCATGGCGACCACCGGGATCGGCGGCACGCAAAAGAACTACTACACCATCTCGGACGCCGACGGCGACGCGGCGCGGGTGATGTCGTGGCCCGACCCGTGGCACCACGTCACGTCCGCGATCGTGTCGGCGTGCCGCACCCATGGCATCCTGCCGGTCGACGGCCCGTTCGGCGATTTCTCGGACGACGCCGGGTTCACCGCCCAGGCGCGCCGCTCGGCCACCATGGGCATGGTCGGCAAATGGGCGATCCACCCCAGGCAGGTCGCGCTGGCCAACGAGGTGTTCACCCCGTCCGCCGAGGCGATCGGCGAGGCGCGCGAAATCCTCGCCGCCATGGCCGAGGCCGAGAAATCGGGCCAAGGCGCGGCGGTCTACAAGGGCCGGCTGGTGGACCTCGCCTCGATCCGCCAGGCGCAGGTGATCGTGCGCCAGTCCGAGATGATCACCGGCTGACCCGCCCCCTGTGCGGGCCATCGAGACGGGGCGCGTCCTGCCGGGCACGCCCTGTTTGGCATGAAGGCGGCGCCTGAAAAACGGGCGCCTGCCCCGCCTGGCGCCCGGCGCCGCATCACCCCCGCGGCGGTGCAGCAAAATCTTCTCAAATCCCTAACGCAGGCTTTGACCCGCCACGCGGGGCGCTACAGTGTTCTCGCAGCCACTTCACGACGCGGGAGCTTCACGCCATGTCCACCTTCTTCACGACATCCGCCCTTGCGCTGACTGCAGCGCTGGCGACCGCAGGCGGGGCGATCGCCGCCGAAAAGGTCCGGTTCGGCACCAACTGGGTCGCCCAGGCTGAGCATGGCGGCTATTATCAAGCCATCGCCGACGGCACCTTTGAGGCCTGCGGGCTGGAGGTGGAGATCGTCCCCGGCGGTCCGCAGGTCAACAACCGCGCGCTGATGATGGCAGGCAAGATCGACTACTTCATGGGCGGCAACCTGCTGCAGCCCTATTCGGCGGTGCAGCAGGGCATCCCGTTCGTGGTGGTCGCCGCGCATTTCCAGAAAGAGCCGCAGGTGATCCTGACCCATCCGGGCAAGGCGAAAACCTTCGCGGATGTCGCCAAACTGGGCAAGATGATCATCGGCGACGCCGGGTATCAGAGCTTTTATCAGTGGATGATGACCAACTACGGGTTCAAGGCCGAAGCCCGCGTGCCCTATACGTTCAACGCCGCACCGTTCATCGCGGACGAAAATTCCGGCCAGCAGGGCTATGTGACTTCCGAGCCGTTCGCGGTGGAGCGCGAGGGCGGCTTCAAGCCCGACGTGTGGCTGCTGGCGGATCAAGGGTTCTCGACCTATGCCACCACGGTTGAGACGATGCAGGACACCGTGGCCACCAAACCCGAACAGGTGAAATGCTTTGTCGAGGCATCCTCGATCGGCTGGGCCAACTATCTCTATGGCGATGCGACCGCGGCGAACGCGCTGATCAAAAAAGACAACCCCGGCATATCGGATGAGCAGATCGCGTTCTCGATCGATCAGCTCAAGCAGTACGGCATCGTGGATTCGGGCGACGCGCTGACCATGGGCATCGGGGCTATGACCGACGCGACCTTCACGGATTTCTACGCCAAGATGGTCGAGGCCAAGGTGCTGCCTGAGGGGCTCGACATCTCGAAATCCTATACGCTTGAATTCTCCAACACCGGCGCGGCGCTGCCGGTGAAGAAAAAGCTGCTCGGCCAGTGAGCGAAGCCCGCGCCATGGGAGGGGGCGGCGACGCCCTCTCCGCCGATTCGGTAGGCGCCGCGCGCGCGGCGCAGCGGGCCGCAAGGCTGGCCCGCCCGCCGGTGTTGGGCATTGAGAACGTGACCAAAGTGTTCGGCGGGGAGACCGTCGCGCTCAAGGGCATGTCGCTCGAGGTCGCGCAGGGCGATTTCGTTTCCTTGCTCGGCCCGTCGGGCTGCGGGAAATCGACGGCGCTGAAGCTGATTTCGGGCCTGTCGCACCCCACCTCGGGGCGGATCCGCTGGGACGGCGCGACCGGGTCGACGTCCTCCCCTGAGGATGGCGCGCTTGGCGTCGTGTTCCAAGAACCCACCCTGATGCCGTGGGCGACGGTGGCGCAGAACGTGTGGCTGCCGCTGCGCCTGAAGGGCCGCGGGTTCACGGCGTGCGAGCCGGAGATCCGCGACGCGCTGGCCACCGTCGGCCTGTCGGGGTTTGAGAAATCCTATCCGCGCGAATTGTCCGGCGGCATGAAGATGCGCGTATCAATCGCCCGCGCGCTGGTGACCCGCCCACGAGTGATCTTGATGGATGAGCCGTTCGCGGCCCTTGATGAGATCACCCGCTTCAAGCTGAACAACGATTTGCTGGCGATGCGCAAAAAACTGAACTGCACGGTGATCTTCGTGACCCATTCGGTGTTCGAAAGCGTGTTCCTGTCGGACCGGATCGTGGTGATGGCCGCCCGCCCCGGCCGCGTGATCGCCGAGCTCAACGTGGATGAGCCGTATCCGCGGACCGAAGATTTCCGCACCTCCGCCGATTACGTCGCGCAATGCCGCGCCACCAGCCAGGCGCTGCACGCCGCGATGGAGGGCTGACCCATGGCCGACATCCCCCTGCCCGACATCGACGCGCTGGTCGACCCTGAGGAGCTGGCCCGCCGCAAGCTGCAGCGGCTGGAGAAGTGGGGCCGCTGGGTCCTGCCCTCGCTGGTGGTGGCGCTGTCGGTGCTGGGCTGGCATCTGATCGTCACGATCAACAACATCCCGCATTATATCCTGCCCAGCCCGGCCCGCGTCGCGCAGGCGATGGTCGAGGATTGGACCCTGCTGTTCGACAGCCTGCTGGTGACGCTTCAGATCACGCTGATGGCGCTGGCGTTGGCGGTGGCGGGGGGCGTCGGCATCGCGGTGCTGTTCACCCAAAGCCGGCTGGCGGAGATGTCGTTCTATCCCTATGCGGTGATCTTGCAGGTGACGCCGATCATCTCGATCGCGCCGCTGATCTTCATCTATGTCGACAGCAAGATCGCCGGCCTGCTGATCTGCGCTTGGATCGTGGCATTCTTTCCGGTGCTGTCGAACACGACGCTAGGCCTCAATTCCGCTGATCACAACCTGCGCGATCTGTTCAAGATCTATGGCGCGAGCCGCTGGCAAAAGCTGCGCTATCTGCAGCTCCCGTCGGCGCTGCCGTATTTCCTCGGGGGGCTCAGGATCGCGGGCGGGCTGTCGCTGATCGGCGCGGTGGTGGCGGAATATGTGGCGGGCACCGGCGGGATCGGGTCAGGCTTGGCGTTCCGCATCCTCGAGGCGTCCTATCGGCTGAACATTCCGCGGATGTTCGCGGCGCTGTTGTTGATTGCGGCGACGGGGGTGGTGATATTTTCATTGCTGTCACTGATCTCCCACCTGGCGCTGCGCAAATGGCACGAAAGCGCCATCAAACGGGAAAGCTGAGACTGGAATGGACTTTCGAAGCCTGCCCGACGCGCCGCGCGTCAAGCTGACCAACCTGACCGCGCCTGCCTGCCTGCTGGGCGAAGACGGCGATCTGACGCCCCTGTCGCTGGTGATCGACCGCGCCACGGGCCGCATCGCGCCCGAAGGGTCGAGCGCGGACATAGAGGTCGACATGGCCCGCGCCATGGTCATGCCGTGCTTTGTCGATGCCCACACCCATATCGACAAAGGCCACATCTGGGGCCGTGCGCCCAACCCCGACGGCACTTTCATCGGCGCGTTGATGACGGTGGGCGAGGACCGCCGCGCCCATTGGAACGCCGAGGACGTCCGCACGCGGGCCGATTTCTCGCTGCGCTGCGCCTATGCCCACGGGACCCGGGCGCTGCGCACCCATGTCGACAGCGTGGCGCCGCAGCCCGAAATCTCTTGGCCGGTGATGCGCGAATTGCGCGAAGACTGGGCCGGGCGGATCGCGCTTCAGGCCGTGTCCTTGGTGGCGATCGATCTGTTGGAGCCAATCGGCGACGGCGGCGCCACGTTCCAATCGCTGGCGGCGCTGGTGGCGGTAAGCGGCGGGGTGCTGGGCGCGGTGACCTATCCGGTGCCGGACCTGGCCGCGCGGCTCGATATCTTTCTGGCCGCCGCGGACCGGCTGGGGATCGACGTCGATTTCCATGTGGATGAGACGATGGACCCGACCTCGCGCACCTTGGTCGAGATCGCCCGCGCGGTGCTGCGCACCGGCTATCAGGGGCGGGTGACGGCGGGGCATTGCTGCTCGCTCTCAACCCAGCCGCGGGCGGAGGCGGAGGCGTGCCTCGATATGGTGGCCGAGGCCGGGATCGCGGTGATCTCGCTGCCGATGTGCAACATGTACTTGCAGGACCGGCATCTGGACCGCACCCCGCGCGGCCGCGGCGTGACCCTGGTGCAGGAGATGGCGGCCCGCGACATCCCCATCGCGTTCGCCTCCGACAACACCCGCGATCCGTTCTATGCGTATGGCGATCTCGACATGCTCGAGGTGATGCGCGAGGCGGTGCGGATCGCGCACTTGGACCACGGGCGCGCCGACTGGCCGCTGGCGTTCACCGCCACCCCCGCCGAGATCTGCGGGTTCGCGCCCGCGGCGCTGGTTCCGGGGGCGCCCGCCGATCTGGTGATGTTCCGCGGGCGGTCGTGGACCGAGCTGCTGTCGCGCCCGCAATCGGACCGGATCGTGCTGCGCGCGGGCCGGGCGATCGACCGCACCCTGCCCGACTATGCCGAGTTGGACGGGATCATGGGCGCATGACCCGCCGGGCGATGGTGCTGTACGCCCATCCGGTCCCAGATAGCTTTTGCGCCGCGGTGCATGGCGCGACCCTGGAGGCCCTGAGCGGCGCGGGCTGGCAGGTCGACGATTGTGATCTTTACGCCGAGGATTTCGACCCGCGCCTGAGCCGCGCCGAGCGCGAGGGCTATCATGAGGTTGGCCCGAACCTCGGCCCCGTGGCGGGGTATGTGGAGCGGCTGCGCGCCGCCGAGGCGCTGGTGCTGGTGTTTCCGGTGTGGAATTTCGGCTATCCGGCGATCCTGAAGGGGTTCTTCGACCGAGTGTTCCTGCCCGGCGTGTCGTTCGACCTGGCGGACGGCAAGGTGCGCCCGGCCTTGGACAACATCCGCACCCTGGCGACGGCGACCACATATGGCGGCACGCGGTGGCGCGCGTTTCTGGCCGGCGATCCGCCGCGCAAGGTGGTGACGCGGCCGCTGAGATTTGTGATCCACCCTCAGGCCAAGATGCGCTATCTGGCGCTTTACGATATGAACCGCGCCGATGACGCCGCCCGCACCACCCATCTGGCGCGGGTGCGGCGCGAGATGGCGGCGCTGTAACCGCAAGGCGCGCGCGCGGCCCAGCGCGTCCCCAAGGGGCCGCGGCCAGCCCGCCCGCGCACCCCTTTCGCGCCCGATCAGCGGCGCGCCGATCAAGGACCGACCGCCATGCGACGTCTCGACTGGGCCGCCTACCGCACCACCGAATACGCAAGCATCGACCCGATGCGCACCATCGCGATCCTGCCAACCGCGGCGATCGAACAGCACGGGCCGCATCTGCCGGTCGGCGTGGACACGATGATCATGGAGGGGATGCTGGGCACCCTGCGCGGCGCCGCCCCCGAGGGCATGGACATCCGCATCCTGCCGATCCAGTCGGTCGGCAAATCAAACGAGCATCTGCACGCCCCCGGCACCCTGACCCTGCCCGCCGACGTCGCGCTGGCCGCATGGGTTGAGATCGGCCTGTCGGTCGCCCGCGCCGGAGTGCGCAAGATCGTGATCGTGAATTCGCATGGCGGGAACCTCGACCTGATCTCGATCCTGTCGCGCGAATTGCGGGTGCGCGCGGGGATGCTGGCGGTCAAATCGCAGTGGTTCGGGTTCGGGATGCCGCCGGGGCTGTACACTGACGCCGAGCGAGCGTTCGGCATCCATGGCGGCGACGCGGAGACGTCGCTGATGCTGCATTTCCGGCCCGAATTGGTGGAGATGTCGGAGGCGCGCAATTTCCGATCCTCAGCCCAGGACGGCGGCATCGCGCCGATCGGGGCGATCAGCTATGGCTGGATCGCGTCGGACCTGAACCCTGCGGGGGTGGTGGGGGATGCGTCGATCGCCACCACCGACAAGGGGCGCGCCACCGCCGCGCACCAGGTCGCGGGATTCGTCGATTTGCTGCGGCAGGTGGAGGCCGCGGCCCTGCCGGGCTGAGGGGGGGGGGCGATTGAGGGAGATCGAGACCCATTCCGGCGTCACCGCTTGCTTCATCAATTTCAACGATATCGCGGCGGCTTAGGTCGGGCCGACAGGCGCGGTTGGTGCTACGGCGGCGGGAGAAGGCTGGGCGGGGCTGAGGGAGCCGGCATGGGCCTGCGAAAGCCGTCGCTCCACCATGCCGATCTCGTCCCTCCCGGCCAACGGCTGGACGTTACGGGGGGAAACGCCGAAGCCGTCGCGATAAGCAAGGCGCTCGCAATTTCGACCCTAGGATATCCTGAAGCCGTCAGGACCTGCGGCTGGGTCGGGACCGAAGCGCCTGCGGATCGGAGCGATGGCGTTCGGGTGCTCTGCCCCGGGATTTTTCGTCCATCCGTGATCAGAGTCCGCCCCAAATTGCGGGTGGACAATAAAGCGAACGAGATTCGCAGACAAGCAGATCATCGGCATCTTGGCGGCGCATGGTCGACCGATGCGGTCAACGGCGCGAAGTGCTCCGATCTGTGCCGGAAGCATGGCATGTCAGAAGGCGCTTTTTACACCTGGAAGGCCAAGTTTGGCGGCATGACAGTGTCGCAGACCAAGTGACTTAAGACGCGTGATGACGAGAACGGGCGGCTGAAGAAGCTGCTGGCCAAGAAGATGCTCAATCTCGCCGCGATGAATGAACTGGTTGCAAAATAACTGGTGAAGCGCGCCGTGAAGCGCGATGCGGTCGCGCATCTGAAGGCCATTTTTGGGGCTATCGGAGCGGTGGGCGTGCCCGATTGCCGAAGCCAACCGAAAGATGGTCCGATACCAGTCGAAACGTGCGCCGGATACGGTGCTGCGTGGAAGGTTGCGAGAATTGGCCGATGAGC